>DULM01000237.1 GCA_012840405.1 Syntrophomonadaceae bacterium
GCGAAAAGGAGGGCTGTAGCAACAAAATAGATGGCCAGCAAAATACCTGTGATCAGTAACCTATACTGCTTTCGTCTGCTGCGGAGGTTGGCAATGGCGATGGAGTTTACGGAGAAGGTAGACCTCATCTTTACACCCCTTGTGTGCAGCTGTCATAGCTGATCCTTCCATCTTCCAGTGTGAGGATGCGCTCAGCCTGTTCGGCGATGTTCAGGTCATGGGTGACGAGAATGAGGGTCACACCCATCTCTTTGCTGACATATTTGAGCAGAGAGAGAACCTCTCTGCCTGTTTTTCCATCGAGATTGCCTGTGGGTTCGTCTGCGAAGAGGATGGAGGGTCTGTTGGCCAGTGCCCGGGCGATGGCGACGCGCTGTTGCTGCCCGCCGGACAGGGCACTTGGCAGGTGATGGAGCCGGTCTCCGATCCCTAGGAGTTCAATGAGCATGCTGATGTATTTTTCATCTGGTTTTCTCTTGTCTAGAAGCACAGGCAGCAAAATGTTCTCATAGGCGGTCAATTCCTGGACAAGATTATAAGCCTGAAACACAAAACCAAACCTGCGCCGGCGCAGAATAGACAGCTGATTATCGTTATAGGCGAAGAGGTCTTCACCCTGGTAATAAACCTTTCCCGATGTGGGGTACTCCAGCCCGCCGAGAATATGCAACAGCGTCGATTTGCCCGAACCGCTGGGTCCTCTCACCGCGCAGAATTCTCCCTGTTCAAAACTAACAGTGATCCCGCGCAAGGCATGAACAGCTGTCTCACCGCTGGCATAGGTTTTTGATAGGTTAGAGCATTGTAAAATCGGCATGGTTTACCCCCTTTTTACCTCCTTGCTGTCTATCCTACCAGTTGAATCTTTCGTTTTCCTGACCCTTGTCTTACGTTTTCGTAAGCTTAGACTATAGCCAGGATTCCCTCCAATTTGGGAAAGTGGAGGGTGATCTTTAAGCCCTCTGCTGTATTTTCCGCATAGATGATCCCATGATGCTTTTCCACAATGGTCTTGGTAATGGCGAGCCCGATGCCGGATCCTCCTTTATGCGTATGGGAAGAGCGGTAAAAGCGGTGAAATATTTTGGGCAGTTCCTCTTCCGGTATCCCTTTCCCATTGTCCTCAACAGTAATAGTGATTGAGCTATCAGTAGCCACAAGGGAAACCTCTATTCTGCCGTCTGGGGGTGTGTGTCTGCAGGAATTGATCAGAATGTTCTTCAGCGCTTCAGCCATCCAGTAGGGGTCACAGCGCAAGGTTGCATTGCCTGTGATGGAAAAGGCCTTTTCGGGATACAGTGGTTGGATTTCTTCCCATACTTGCTTGACCAACTGAGAAAGGTTTTGTTGGCTAAAACTCATTTCATAGATGTTGGCCCGGAGTTTTTCCAGCAGCAGTAGGGAAGAGATCAGATGCTCCATGCGCTCGATCAGCAACAGCTGTTGGGAGGTATGTAAGTGGGAATCATACCCCTTATCCATTTCGCAGTAAAGCCTCAGCGCTGCCAGGGGTGTTTTGAGCTGGTGTGAGATATCAGCGATAAATTCGGCGTTTTTTTGTCTTTCTTTCTGTCTGTTATTTTGCTCCAACAGCAGCCTGTTTTCCAGTTCCACTATATCATTTTCCAGCAGGGCGAAGGTGTTGTCCTCTGTGCTGAATTTGGGGGTTTTGTCCCTTCCTTCGAGAAAATCGACCAATTGCTCATGCAATTCATAGATCTTTTTCTCTTGCTTCCTCGATACCCAGAAACAAAGCACAAGTGCAGCAACAGCTGTGAAGAACACTGCCAGCCCGACCCATTTTGTTGTTCCTAAAAAGGAGAGATACAAATAGGCCCCTAGGGCCGCTGTAATTCCGGAAAGTAAAGCGATCAGTTTCATGGTTTGTCCTCGATCCATTGATAGCCGACACCACGCACAGTCCGGATATGAGAACTGCCGATCTTATCACGCAGGCGGCTCATATGAACTGATAGGGTGTTGTCGTCTATATACAGTCCTTGATCATCCCAAATGGTTTGCAGCAAATAGGTCCGTGTCACTACCCTTCCGGCATTGCGAATCAAAATGGATAGCAACTGAAACTCTGTTGGCGTTAAGAACACTTGTTCGTTATTGTAGTAAACGGTCATCTTTTGCAAGTCAACGCGCAGCCCGCCATTTTCGTAGGCAGCAGGCTGATTTCTCCTGAGCAATGCGCGGATGCGGGAGAGCAATTCTTGCAGGCGGAAGGGTTTTGTCACATAGTCATCCCCTCCGCTATCCAGCGCCTGTACAATTTGAATTTCCTCATCCTTCACAGTTAAAAACAAGATGGGAGTGTCTATCCCGCTGCTGCGCCATTGAGCGCATAGATCCAGTCCGCTGCCGTCAGGGAGCATGATATCCAGAATAATTAAGCTGTAATCGTTTTCTGCCATACAAGTTTTTGCCTCACTGCATGTACCTGCACAATCGACAGCATACCCTTCCCGCTGCAGCAGTTCACACAGACCTTCTTGCAAAAAAGTGTCATCCTCGACAAGAAGTATTTTTGTATACATCATAAAAACCCCTTGA
>DULM01000117.1 GCA_012840405.1 Syntrophomonadaceae bacterium
AGGATCTGAACAGCCATCAAGGCCAAAATTCCGACTATTCCGTTTAACAGCGGGATCCCTGTATCACTCATTGGTATAACTGCCAGTTCTGCAATCACAATAGTTATCACAAGTTCAAAAGGCTGCAACTGCCCTATCTGGCGTTTCCCCATTAGACGCATAACTAAAACAAGGACTGTGTAGAGTATCAGCGCCCTGATAGCAACTAATGGCATTTGGCAACCCCTTTCCCAATGCCCCCATTTTTTATTAGTATTTTTTCCGATCTGCTGTTTTTAAATTCCTGTACTACTGAGGCGGCGTAAATTACAAAATCAATCCTATGGAAATAATTTATTTAGGCAAAAAAATAGAGGCTGCCGGTTGGCAGCCTTTGTTGTTCATCGTCAGATATATATTATTTGCCAAGATCCTTATTGGTGTTGTAGGTCTGCTGGCCGGTAACTGAAGAACCTTGAAATTGCGGGGCTCTGGAAAATCCCCTGGCTGCACCCCCGTCCCCGTCATTTTCTCCACCGCTGGCGAATTCTTTAGAAAACTCATAAGAAGATGTAGTTCCAAACTGGCTGGGAGAAAAGCTCTGCTGCCCCATACCGAACTGGCTTCCACCCATTGGCTGCTGCACACTGTAGGAAAACTGTCCCGGACTAGTGTACTGGGTGGTTGTTTGTGCAGAAATCTGCTGAATCTGCTGAGATACCTGGCTGATCAACTGCATACACTGCTGCAATTGCTGAGCGGCTGCACGCTCATTTTGGGAAAGCTGGTTCAGGTGCGAAATGTTGGTCTGCTCACTTTGACTCAGTTGATTGCAGATCTGGTTGATCTGGTTGAGCCTTTGCTGAATTTCTTGAATATTCACTTAAGGACACCTCCAAATAGTTTTAAGTTGCTAATATTATCTCTCCTGTTCCATTATTTATTCGTTTTCTGCATTCATATTTAAAATACTTGACACCCCCATAGAGAGAGAGTAACCTAAACTATAAATTTAAGGAGAGTGACCAGGTGTGACCAGCGATAGTATTTATCAGATAAAATTAGCTTTATCTTCCCTTTCTATTTACAGAAATCTGCTTATGGATCCGGTTATTAAGAAGTTTTCCGCTGTTATCAACTGCCTTAACAGCGAGGGAGATCCCCTTGATTTTATGAATTTTTATAACGATTTTTTCTATTCCCTGGCCTCTACTGATCGATCTTTGCGCAGCTATATCATTGAGCAGATCATCTATGATGACAACCCTTATTCCGACCGCTGCACCAGGGGTAAAGACTGCAGCGGTCTAGCTGCTGCAGCTGCCAAAGATTTAAATGCCCTGCAGCTCATAGCGGATCTTTCCAGTGCTGCAATAAAAGCAGAGGCGCAGAAGTTAAATGGGCTGGACACAAGTCTTTTATATGCTCTTCCTGATTGGGAGCTGTCAGAAAACCCTGCAAGCAATCCCGGAATCCATCAAGATATTAAGGAGTTGTTGGATAAAAGCAGTTGCTGGAGCGACTGCCTTCCCGCTCTGTCCCAGTTTTACCGGGAGGTGGGGGCCGGTATTTTTGCCCGCTATTATGCCTTTTATTGGGACGGCAATAAGATTCAGGGGGTCGATTACCCCGACCAGATAAAGCTAAAGGACCTGTTTGGCTATGAGAAGGAAAGAGCAGAGGTCATCGAAAACACCAGACAGTTTTTGCAGGGCTGCCCTGCCAATAATGTTCTCCTCTATGGTGACCGGGGTACAGGAAAATCATCAACGGTCAAGGCCCTGGTCAATGAGTACCATCATACGGGTTTGCGCATTGTGGAGGTTTCTAAGGCACATTTGGGCGATTTCCCTGAGATTGTCCGTATACTGCGGGGACGCGCCCAAAAATTCATCATCTTTGTGGATGACCTCTCCTTTGAAGACAGCACCGAAAACTATACTGCACTGAAAGCTGTCCTGGAAGGAGGGCTGGAAAGCAGGCCGGATAATATGCTGATCTATGCCACCTCCAACCGCCGCCACCTGATCAGAGAAAGTTTTGGCGACAGATCCAGCCCAGATGCAGAGGAAATCCATAAAAATGATACGGTCCAGGAAAA
>DULM01000118.1 GCA_012840405.1 Syntrophomonadaceae bacterium
CCGAACGCCGTGTTCAGCGGGTGCGCAAGGCTGTGGATCCTCCAGGAGAGGCTCTGGCTGACTGGGAGATTATCTGCAGGATCGCCAATGCTATGGGCTATCAGATGAATTATGCTTCTCCATCTGAGATCCTGGATGAGATCGCTAGCCTAACCCCCTCCTATGGTGGTATCTCCTTTGCACGTTTGGAGAAGCACGGCCTGCAGTGGCCCTGCCCGACTCCAGACCATCCCGGTACTCCTTTCCTGCATGGGGAGAAGTTCAGCCGTGGTCTTGGGAAATTCCATCCTGTGGAACACATACCACCTGATGAACAGCCAGATGAACAGTATCCGTTTGTCTTAACCACTGGGCGTAGGCTTTACCATTACCACACAGGAACCATGACCAGAATAGGTATGCTGGGTGAGCAGATGCCCGGTGATTACCTGGAGATAAACTGTGCTGATGCTGAGAGGCTAAAGATCAATGATGGGGATAAGGTGAAGGTGACCTCACGCCGTGGTGAAATTGAAATTCCGGCTAAGATCAGTGATACAGTGCCACCAGGAGTAGTCTTCGCCTCCTTCCATTTTGCGGAAACACCGATCAATAAACTGACAAACCCGAAATATGATGCCATCTCAAAGATTCCAGAATTGAAGGTTTGTGCGGTTAATGTGACGAAATAGAGAAAAACTGGTTAAAAAACCCGACTCCATGCTGGGGTCGGGTTTTTTAGTAACAAAAACTACCGGTCATAACTAATAAAAGCGGTTATTAAATTTTTAAAAAGGGTGGTGATTGTTATGTTCAGAAGGAGATGGGCCGGATCCAAAATCTTGTTGTTAATTATCGGGCTTTGTGCGGTTTCACTCGTGGTTCTAATAGTAAGATCAGGGGTCATTGCTGCTGTTTCCTCCAAAAATACTTCTCAGATCAAATATGAGACTTACAGCTATAAGGATGTGCCTTTAACTGTATCTTTACCTGAATCAACTAAAGTCACTGAAGATTATTACAGCAGTGGTGAGATAATCATTAATTCCCAACTGTGTGATGATGTGCATAACTATCACGGCTACCTGCAAATCTGGAGAATCTCCGACCCAGAGGAGTTTATCAAAAAGAGTAAATTAAACAGCAGCTATCATTTTACTGCTTATGAACAAAACAAAATTACGCAGGGCAATTATCATGGGTTTGTTATTTCCTGGTCAGCCCAGCTTCAAGACAGCGGATATATTTCCGGCAGGGATTATATTTTACAGAATAAGGATGACGAGGAGAAGTTTTTAAGAATATCTCTGACCACCAAAGAAAAAGTTTTTCCTGATGAACTGGGGAAAATAGCAGACACCATTGTTTCATCTGTGGTATGGAAATAGGGCCCTTGCAAGGGCAGTTATTCTGCATTTCTCTTCAAAGCTTCCATGTTTTTGATTTTTATCGATGACCTGTGAAAATCGATGATCCCTTCATCCCTCATTTTGCACATCTCCCGGGAGAGGGAGGGGCGGGAAACATTGAGCAGATCAGCCAGTTCCCAGCGCTTGAGGGGCAGCATAAAGGTGGTCATGCCTGTTCTTTGATGCTGTTCAAGCAGGTAGGTGCATATTTTACCCCGCAGGCTTTTAATTGCCAGGTATTCCACTTTTCTGTTCAGCAGGAGGGCCTTTTCTGATATAATTCTGAGCATATTTTGAATGAGCATTTTGTGGTTTTCACAGCTGTTATCACAGTAACCGATGATCTTTTCCGGTTTGAGGAAGAGAGCTGTACACTTTCCTTGAGCGAAAACTGTAGCCGGCCAGCAGCTGTTTCCTGAAAAGGCCGCGATCTCACCGAAAAGCTCCCCTGGACCAAGTACAGTCAAAATGATCCTGCTGCCTGCCGCGTTCTCTTTGGTCACCGCAGCCTCGCCGGAGAGCAAGATCCCAAATTCGGTCAGTTCACTACCTGCGATTGTTATGCATTCATTTTTTTGATAACTTTTGATCCGGGGATGTAAACATTCCAGCAGACAGTTTATTTCCTCCTGACCTAAACTGTGGAACAGCCTGCATCTCTTTAAGCTTTCCATCCACTTAAAATTCATTTAATAATCACCGCATTTGGTAACCTTGGTTACCGTTTTATATCCCTGATTCTAATACACTGAACACAGAAAGACAAGAACAAAGATGAAAGGGGTTATGAAAAATGATAAGAAAAATAGTCCAGATTGATGAAGAGAAGTGCAATGGGTGCGGACTTTGTGTTGAGGCATGTCATGAAGGAGCACTGCAGTTGATAGATGGTAAGGCAAAACTGGTTTCTGAATCCTATTGTGACGGCTTGGGTGACTGCCTGCCTGAATGCCCTACTGGAGCCATAACCATTGTGGAGCGGGAGGCAGATCCCTATGATGAAGAAGCTGTTAAGAGAAACATGGAGGCGAGAAGAGCTGCGCAAGATACAGCAGAAGGCACTTTACCCTGCGGTTGCCCTGGTACCCATGCCAGGACAATCCACAGGAAAACAGAAGCTCCAACTGCACCGGCAGCACAGCAAAATGTGCCTGTGGAATCCCAGCTGAGACAGTGGCCCTGCCAGATCAAGCTGGTGCCTGTTAATGCACCTTATTTAGATGATGAACATCTTCTAATTGCTGCTGATTGTACAGCCTATGCCTATGCCAACATCCATAATGACTTTATGCGCGGCAAGATCACCTTGATCGGCTGCCCGAAGCTGGACTCAGTTGATTATTCTGAAAAACTGACAGAAATCCTGAAGGCACATAATATCAAGAGCATCACTGTTCTGCGCATGGAAGTGCCCTGCTGCTATGGCTTAGTTAATGCAGTCAAAAAGGCTCTCATGGACAGCGGGACAATGATTCCCTGGCGGGTTGTTACCATCAGCACAGATGGGAGAGTCATTGAGGACTGCTGATAGCTATCATCTGCCTTGTTTGGTTCTTTGAGGCACTTATTTTAGAGGTTGAATAGGGTATAAAAAAATGCGGATGAGGGGACTTTTTAAACTAATCTGTTGGGGGAAAGCAGCTAAAGCTTTCCCTTTTTATTTTGGTCAAAGATTTTGCTATTTCTTTTGCCTATGCTTTTTGCCAGTATAATTCAAATAGCAGTATCCTACCGGTGATACTGATGCATTCTCTATGGAATACATTCAATCCGGTATTGCTCGGCAGTATTTATTTTAATACCCCTGGTATTGTCAAGGGAGACCTGCTGTTGATTAACGGGGAAGGTGTTATCGGCCTGATTATCGGCCTGTTAACTGCTGTATGGTTTATCAATAGGATCAAGAGAGATGATTATTATTCTCATGTTATAGACATAGATCAATAAACTGCTGAATGTCTATTGATGACGGTTTTGATTCGAGCATAAGCCTCAGCTGCGTCATGATAACCCAGTTCATAAAGATCATTCAGTTTATCGGCATTTTTTTCGAAGCGGCTCACAGTTATTTTTTTTGAGGGCCTAATTACCGCTATTTGTTGCTTTTGTTCCAATTGGTCTATGTATAGCAAGGTTTTGTTGTAAATTTGATATCGATTCAGCATAGCGGCGATCAGATTCGGGTAAGCTCGGTATTTCTTTTCTAACAGGAGACGCAACGGCCTGCTGATCGGTTTCTTTCGATAGCCCCTGTTGCGGGTCAGAACCACCACATTCTTCTGGTAACCATTTGTTATAGCCTGGCGGATAGGTATGGGATCTGTGATCCCTCCATCCAGCAGGTGGTATCCTTTGAAATGTACAATAGGTGAAACAAGTGGGAGTGAGATTGAAGCTCGCAGAGCAGTAAAATTTTTATCCATCTCACTTTTATCGAAATATAAAGGTTTTCCTGTATTGCAGTCAGTAACACCGATCTTAAAAGTGATTGGTGAATTGAAAAATGTTTCATAATCAAAGGGAACTCTCTTTTTGGGAATCTCATCAAAGATAAAGTCCATACCGAAAAGAGAGCCATTTTTGATAAGGTTTTTGATACTCATATAACGCCAATCATCCAGAAAAGCGGTATTTACGATTTTGTTGCGCCCCTTTTGCCGGGAAATATAAGATACTGCATTACTAGCACCGGCTGAGACACCTATCACATAATCGAAAATCAGTTCTTTTTCAAGAAAAAAATCCAAGACGCCTGCTGTATAAAGACCTCTCATTCCACCGCCTTCAAGTACTAGACCTGCATGAATCACTTTACCACCCCTCAATACCAACAGATAGCCGCTTGAAAAAAAATTACAGTTGACATAAAGGTAGTTTTCAAGAACCATCTTTGTTACCCATGTCCTGACTGAACGACTAATCCACCAACCACCAACGACTAATGACTAACCACTAACCGACTAACCGCCAACTATTAACTATTAATAGATGTCGGAAAAACTAAAATCAGAAGCTTAATGTCCGAAGTTCAGGGGGTTCTGACCGGTTTTTCCCCAATACCAATTTACCAAACACTAACCACTAACCACCAACTCACCAGCCTGGATATTTACTCTTCCATTCCTCTGTATCCTGGTAACCGGTTAAGAGGTCATCTGCCAGTTCAATAAGCAGCTCAGCAAACTCCACTTTCTGTACCCATGGGGCAGGGATGGCATCGATACCCAAATAAGCGCCCAATATATTGCCGGTGACTGCACCTGTGCTGTCACTGTCTCCATCATGATTGACCGAGATGAGGAGAGCTTTTTTGAAATCATTTTTTTCTTTGAGAGAGCAGTAAACAGCTATGGCAAGGGTCTCCTCTCCTACCCATCCCTCTCCCAGCTGGGATAGTGCTGTGAGGGGTTCGGTATTATCCCTGGAGAGGGCTATAGCTTTTTCCAGCAAACTGCTGCACTCTTCATGACCATTATGTTTTTTCAGTTCTTCAAGGGAGGCAGTAACAGCCTCCTCAATCTCCATCCCCTCGATAATACAGGCGATTAAATAGGCCAGGGCACCGGCAGATAGATAGCCGCTGGGGTGTCCGTGGGTAATTGCTGCAGATTCACAGCCGATTTGAAAGGCACTCTCTCTGCTGCAAAATAGGCCAACCGGTGCAACTCTCATCACACCACCGCATCCCTTGCTGTTGTTGATGGGCTGCTCAATGGTTCCCATTTTACCGCTTTTCAATGCAGAAAGGCAGGTATTGCCTGGAGCACGCTGTTCGTGTAGTTTACTGACATTAATCAACCAGCCATCAAGTTCCTTCAAAATGCCTGTATTGTACCCTTGAGTGACCAACCACCGCTGGTATGCATGAAAAATAACAGATGGCAGCTTATCTTCTCCCTTTTTTTCTTCCTTTTCAGAACAGCTTGTGGCTGCTCTGAGCAGGCCCTCTGCTGTAAACATTGTCATTTGTGTGTCATCTGTGATTTCGGCCAGCTTTTTGTTTCCCAGATCCAGATCTTTGATGCCCTCTGAACCATATTTTTTAACAATTTCTTGATACTTTAAAAATTCTACCGGCCACCCCAGTGCATCTCCCACTGCACCACCGACTAAGCAGCCGCGAAAATATTTCTGCTCCTTTTTCATAGGGTTTTCCTCCTGGTCCTGTTGTGTATTGATGCCCGATTACCGAAATATCTTTTACTTTGACCCTCCTTTTTCCTGCCGCTGTACAGGCAGGTTTCAATACTTGATCTTATCATCTATTGTATTAAAATGGTATATAAGGTTATTTTCCAGGGGGGATATAGTTTAATGACAGATCAACTGCATCAGGCTGTACATCTTTTACCAATGCCTGTTACTTTAATCGGTGCAAAGGATGGAGATCAACATAATATCACTACTGCTGCTTGGGTCAACCAGATATCATGGAACCCTCTGCAGTTGATGGTATCTATATCTCCACAGCGGTATATTCATGACATGATTGCCAGAACAGGGGAGTTTATGGTGACTATCATGGGGGAAGGTGACAAAGCAACTGCTTTTTTTTGTGGGACAAGATCCGGCAGGGATACAGACAAGGTTAAAGAGTTGAACCTTGCCACAGAACCGGGTGAGATTATTGCAGTACCCAGGATCAAAGACGCTCTGGCCAATCTGGAATGCAAACTGGTAAAAAGCATTGTCTCAGGCGATCACACCCTTTTTATCGGCGAGGTAGTTGCTGCCGATTACAAAAAGGGCACTAGGCCATTGGTTTTATGGCAGGGCGAATTAATCACTATATAAAAGTGAAAAGGAGCAATAGAGATGGTACAGGATAATGAGAAATATTCTTTGCGTTGGGATGTAGACACATATGAATCAATCAAAACAGAAGTATTGGAGTCATTGCCTTTCGAATATCCGGGTAGTGCAACAGTGGTAACCTACACATATCCGGAGTTCACATCTGTCTGTCCATGGACTGGGCTTCCAGATTTCGGGACATTGACAATCACTTATACACCTAATGAGAAACTTGTTGAACTCAAATCATTGAAGTATTATCTAAATTCCTTCCGCAATGTGGGGATTCTGCAGGAACATGTAGTAAACAGGGTGAAAGACGATCTTGTAAAGCTTTTGCAGCCTGTTTCCCTTACTGTAACAGCGGAATTCAATCCTCGTGGTGGCATTGCTACTCTGGTTCGGGCGGATTATCAGTCTTAGCGTTTACCTGCTCCCTCCGGACCTGATTTAAGGGGGTCTTAGTTTTGGTTCTCTCTGAGAGGCTTAGCAGGATTGCAAGTTATGTTCCTAGAGGTAGTGTTCTGGCAGATATCGGTACTGATCATGCCCTGCTCCCTATTTATTTGGTTCTGGAGGGGATTTGCCCCCGCGCCATCGCCTGTGATCTCTATCCTGGCCCGCTGGATTCAGCAAAAGCCAATGTCATACTTTACAAGTTAACACAGTCCATTGAGATCAGGCAGGGTGACGGTTTGGAACCGCTGCGGCCTGGAGAGGCGGATGTGATTGTTATAGCCGGTATGGGAGGAGCCAAAATTAAAGAGATTTTGGAAGGATCCCCTGCTGTTTTAGAGAAAGTGCTTTGTTTAATTCTACAGCCCCAGAGAGGTTCTGGTATTGTACGGAAATGGTTGTTTGATCATAACTGGCTGACAACAGATGAGGACCTGGTGCTGGAAAGGGATCAGTTCTATGAAATAATTGTTGCCAAACAGTCAACTGCTCAAAAACCCCAGTATGAGATTGATGATGATGCACTTTTTGATATTGGCCCCCTTCTTATCGAAAAGAAACACCCTCTTTTGATACCGTTTCTTGAGGATAAGTTGAGAACAGCCAAAAGTGTTTTAAGATCTCTACGCCATGCCAGAACTCCTGCAGCCAAAGAGATGAAGCGGGATTGGCTGCATAAGGTTGAGGTCATAAGGAGGATTATAGAGGATGTCAGTTAAATGCAAAAAGATTTTTGCCTGGATTGAAGAGTGGGCACGGCCTGAATTGGCAGAAGATTGGGACCGGATCGGCTTGCTGGTGGGGTCACCAGCAGATGAAGTGGATAAAGTGCTGGTAACCCTTGATGTGACAGCAGATGTGATCACAGAGGCGGTTAATGAGAAAGTTCAGTTAATCGTTTCCCACCATCCCCTTTTCCGTGACCCAATCCCTTTTTTGCGATCCGATATCTATCCTGCTTCACATATCTGCAGGCTGATCAAAGAGGGTATAGCTCTCTATGCTGCCCATACTAACCTTGACGCAGCTCCCGGAGGGATCAATGACCTGCTGGCAGACCGTTTGGGGTTGGTAGATGTAGATCTCCTTCTCTGCACAAATGAGGAGAGATTGTATAAACTGGTTGTTTTTGTGCCCGAAGGATATGAAGACACGGTGCGCCAGACCATCTGTTCCCAGGGGGCGGGGTGGATCGGTAATTATTCAGACTGTACCTTTCAGACCAAAGGGATAGGTACCTACAAACCCCTTGAGGGCACCAATCCCTTTATTGGAGAAACAGGCAAACTGGAAAAGACCCCTGAATTCAGGATAGAGACCATTGTACCTGAGAGCCGGCTGAAAAAGGTGGTCAGGGAGATGCTGGCAGCACACCCCTATGAAGAGGTTGCTTATGATATATATCCTCTGAAAAATCGAGGTAATCGTGCTGGCCTGGGTAGAGTGGGAAGACTGCCGGAACCTATGACTCTTGCTGCTTTTGCTGAAAAAGTGAAAGCCGATTTGGGTTTAGAAATAGTGAAGATAACAGGAGACCCGCAGAAGCTTGTATCCAAAGTGGCTTTATGCGGGGGGAGCGCTATGGATCTGCTAAAGCATGCTGTCCGTTCAGGTGCTGATGTTTATCTAACAGGGGATGTCAGGCATCATGGAGCATTGGATGCCCTGGATCAGGGGATCGCGTTAGTTGACGCTGGGCACTACGGAACAGAGTCTGTAATTGTCCCTGTATTGGCTGATTATATTGCGAAAAAAGCAAAAGAAACTGGTGAGGAACTTACAGTGATGACCTCCCGGATTAAAACCGATCCTTTCAGATATCTGTGATATTGTGCTTTTCTTTTTAGGTCTGACAGCTGAGTTTTAATAAACTATTATAAATAATTGATTTTATAGCTTTGGCATCGAACCCCAACTGGTCTGTTTATGACAGTTGGTTTTTTTTTGCGTTGATCGGATTTTTTTAAATACAAGTGTAAATAAGAGATGGAAACAGCTCATTTTTGAAAAATAAAGGTTTTTTTATTTTTGTTTCATTTTTGCTGGCACCGGCTAATCCCGTGTTTTTTTTAGTTATTTACAAATAATATAAGAAACTTTAAGTGAGATTAATAAGGAGGTTTTGTTCATGCTCAACTGGTTGCTGACAAAAATGGCTGACCCGCTGATGGATGATGCCATGGAAAAGATGCTGACCACCAAATATGCGGAAAACCCTTTTGTGTTGTTGCCTGCTATGGAAAAGCTTACCCCAACTGCTATTATTGAAGCGGGTTTGAGGGCTGAAACAGGAAAAGAACTGGAACGCCCTTTAGGCAGCCCTCTGAACCTTGATCCCTGGGAAAAGGTCCTGCTTAATCCGAAGCAACTCTTTCAGCTTCCAGCTGAAGACCTCAACAGTATTGACACGCAAACAGTGATCGGCCCCCGGGCGGGCAGGCCCCTTAATTTGAAGATACCGGTGCTGGTCACAGGGATGTCCTATGGGGCATCTGTTAGTTTACCCTTTAAAATTGCCTTGGCCAAAGGGGCTTCTCTGGTGGGAACAGCAACTAACACCGGTGAGAGCGCTGTCACAGCTGAGGAGCGCCAGGCGGCAAAATATCTGATCGGTCAGTACAACCGGGGAGGGTGGTTGAATTCCAGAGAACAGCTGGAACAAGTGGATGCCATCGAAGTGCAGTTTGGCCAGGCTGCTTGGGGTGGAGGGGTTACTGAGACCATTAAATCAGATACCATCGGTCCAGAGTTAAGGGAACTGTGGAAACTGGAAAAGGGATATGATGCTGTTATCAATTCCCGTATGCCTGGCACAGCTTCATCAGAAGACATCATCAAGCTGATCAATAGGCTGAAAGCGGAGTATGATGTGCCCGTGGGTGTTAAAATTGCGGGCTCTGACTATATTGAATATGAGCTAGAAGTGATCTCCAAAACAGATGCAGATTTCATTACTATCGATGGTTTTGGGGGTGGTACTGCCGGATCACCTCCTACTCTGGAGGACAATTTAGGGCTTCCACTGCTTCACTGTTTGCCCCGTGCCATTCAATGGCTGGAGGACCATAACTTGCGGGACCGCTTTACTGTAATAGCCTCCGGTAGGATGAAAACCCCAGGGCACTTTTTGAAAGCCCTGGCTCTCGGTGCAGATGCTGTTTATATTGGTTCCATAGCAATTATGGCAGCACTGCACACCCAGGTATTAAAAGTTTCACCTCAGACAACCCCTCCACAGCTGATTCTCTATGATGGCACTCATAAAGATGAGTTGGATGTGGAGCAAGCGGCAAAGAGTCTCTCCAATTTTCTCAATTCATGTGTGGCGGAGATGAAGTTGGCGGTGCAGGCAGTGGGCAAAAACTCCATTAAAGAACTGAACAGAGATGACCTGGTTAGTGTTGACCGGGATCTGGCGGAAGCTTTAGGCATTAGGTATGCCGGGCAGAGGCGCCAATAAAAAGAAAAGCATTTAATAGACCAAGAAGTCGATTTGCAATATATGATAAAATAAGAACTGTGGGTCTTAATATGGCAAGTAATAGATCCGCAGTTTCTTTTTGCTTTCCAGAGGTGATGCTCAATCTGCCGTCAATTTCTCTTGTCTTATAATCTTGTAACATGAGGAAAATAATGATATTTTAAACTGAAGATTAACAAGTCTGATAGGGAGGATATTGAGTTGTCACAGTTGGTCAAAGACATCGACAAGCAGTTGGAGATCATTAAAAGAGGCACAGCTGAGATTATTCCTGAAGAGGAACTGGTTGAAAAGCTCAAGCGTTCCATTAAGGAGGACAGGCCCCTCAGAGTTAAATTAGGATTGGATCCAACTGCTCCTGATATCCATTTAGGCCATACAGTTGTTTTACACAAAATGCGGCAACTGCAGGAACTGGGGCATGACATTATTCTGATCATGGGTGATTTTACCGGGAGGATCGGCGACCCATCAGGGCGTTCTGAGACCCGCAGGCAATTGACAGAGGAAGAAATACAAAAAAATGTTGCAACATATAGGGATCAGGTAGGTAAAATAATCGATATCAATAAAACCAGATTGGTTTACAACAGCAGTTGGCTGGGAACCCTTTCTTTCTCTGATGTGGTTACACTGGCTGCCAAATATACAGTTGCCAGGATGCTGGAGCGGGACGATTTTGAACGCCGCTATAAACAGGGCATACCGATCGGTATCCATGAATTCCTCTACCCACTGATGCAGGGCTATGATTCTGTGGTTGTGAAAGCGGATATTGAATTGGGAGGGACCGATCAGAAGTTTAACTTGATGGTAGGGCGTGATCTGCAGCGGGAGTTCGGACAGGAACCGCAAGTGGCAATTACAATGCCCATTCTTGAAGGACTTGACGGTGTTCAAAAGATGAGCAAGAGCCTGGGGAATTACATCGGTATCTCCGATCCTCCCAATGAGATTTACGGGAAGACCATGTCTATCACTGATGAATTGATTGTAAGGTATTTTGAATTGGTTACTCCTGTACCGCTTGAGGAAGTCAGACAGATCCGGGATGACATGAATAGTGGGAAACTCAACCCCAGGGATGCCAAAATGCGCTTAGCTAGAGAATTGGTGACTATGTTCCATGGTAGAGAAGCAGCCATTAATGCGGAAAAGGAGTTTATTGCTGTTTTTCAGAAAGGCGCGCTGCCTGATGACATTCCAGATGTTTTTATTCCACAGGATGAACTGGGGGATGATGGGACCATCTGGCTTCCTAAACTGCTGACTGCAGCAGGGCTTGCCAACAGCACATCAGCCGGTAAGAGATCTATCATCCAGGGAGCGGTCAGGATTGATGGGGAAAAGATAACTGATCCCGATCATCGTGTCCTTGTTACCAACGGTATGATTGTTCAGATCGGAAAAAGAAAATTTGCCCGTATAAAATTATAAATTATAAAAATATTAAATTGTGATGTGCACCCCTTCGGAAACGTAATCATATAATACATGGTACTGTTTTTCGAGGGGGTGGAAGCACTGTTTCGGCTACACCTTTTCTACTGCCGCCGTGTGCCAAGAATTCAACTGGCAATGCTTGCCTGCGGAATAGCTTTATTATTTTTAATTTTGTTGTTCATTATTATCGAACGCAATTTAAAACCGACTATCAGTCATATTGCTGAAGCAAAGGCGCGACAAATTGCCACTGAAGCGGTGAATAATGCTATTAAAGCAAAAATAGCCGATTCTGTTAAATATGATGATCTGATCAGTGTCCAGAAGGACTCTCAGGGGCGAATTGTTTTGATGCAACCCAATATTGTCCGCATCAACCAACTGGCTTCTGATACAACACTATCCATTAACAGTGCATTAAAAAGCTTAGAGAATGAGAAGTTTTATATCCCTATAGGGCAGGTTTTAGGAAGTCAACTATTTGCCAACTATGGCCCGCGGATTAAAGTGTCAATTTACCCCATTGGTACGGTAAAAACCACTGTTTTTGACAAATTTGAAGAAGCAGGGATCAACCAAACACGCCACCGCCTTTATCTATCTGTTGACAGCCAGGTGCGGGTGGTTGTACCATTGATTACCTCTAGAGTTAAAGTAAAAACACAGGTTCCTGTGACCGATACCATTATTGTAGGTCAGGTCCCGAACACTTATGTGAAATTGGATACTAAATCATTGGAACATTAAGCAGGAAGAAGTTTTGTTGGTGTATATATTTTGTATGAAAAGCTAGGATGGTGGTATATTATTAGTGTTGGTTAAGCAGCTGAAAGGCAGTAAGCTGAGAAACACTAATGCGGGTGACAAAAAAGTGCTTGACAAGCCTTTAGGTGGGGAGTAAGATAAACAACGCTGTCAACGAGGTGACAGAAAAAGAACCTTGACAAAGCCCAACAGGGTTAGTAAGATGGAGAACGCTGTCTAAAATGGGTGACCAAAAATGAGCCTTAACAATCCCTAAAAGAGCTAGTAAGATAGACAGCGCTGCCGCCGAAGGGGTGGC
>DULM01000248.1 GCA_012840405.1 Syntrophomonadaceae bacterium
AACTCCACATCATGATTCATGAATTGATTTTGCAGTTCTTTTACCTGTCCAGGGGTGCAAACTAAAAGACATTTCCGTGCTTCTCTATTCTGGACATAGGTTAAATAGTCTGATAACGACTGCCGC
Source organism: Syntrophomonadaceae bacterium (assembly GCA_012840405.1). Taxonomy (GTDB): domain Bacteria; phylum Bacillota; class DSM-12270; order Thermacetogeniales; family Thermacetogeniaceae; genus DTU068. Next base: position 127 of record DULM01000248.1, read on the forward strand.
TTGACTAGGTCATTGGTGTGCATGACGGTAATGTATTTTCCCTGCCACTGGAAATGGGCAAAGGGGCGCCTGCAGGGTTTCAAGCCTGGGAAACGCTGATTTATAAAGGCGCGAAAATCCTGGGTAAAAATGCGCTTGAAAGAGTTTACGCCTGCAGGGTAAGGGAGTAGGCAGCACTCTTTAATGTAATCCGGTGCTTTGCCAAAGACTTCCGTGTAATCAGATGTCAGGTAAAAAATAATAACACGTTCGATGCCTGCCATGTGCAGTTCACGCATTTCTGACTGGAGAAAACAAACGGTAGATGGTCGTGGAGTATGCGCCTGGATATATACTCCGTACTGGAGACTGCCTTTTGATATGACTGCACTAATCTGCGATCTGCGTTCTACCACCTCTCTGCGTTTCAGCTCTATTGCGTATTCTATTTCCCAGTCCTGAAAGTTTGACAGCACGTCAACTGCAAGTACCCGGTCTTTATACTGGTGCTTCTTTACTCTAATTGGCCTACCTTCAAAACCAGCCGCCTGCAGTCCACGTGATGTAGGCCGAATGTAACCGTACTCCCGAACAATCATGCCTTTACTGACAAGTTTCTCTATCCGCCGAAGATGATATTTCTTAACTCCTTTATAAACTAGCTTTGCCTGATCAGTTCTAAGCACCCCACACTTGCCCAGTAAGCAGAGAAGTTCTCTATCTCTGTCTGTCAAAGAGTTAAAAGTTTTTCCCATTTATGCACCCCATTTCTATATTGCAACAGAATCTTTTAATCGTGTCCATCTGGATTAAAACAAAGACATTCGGAACGCGCTTTTGTGTAAATCTAAAGAAACAATGAAACCCGCGTCACGACTGGAACGCGGGTTTTAAAAAAGTGTGGAATTTCCACATTATTTTTTCTAGTAACAAAAAAATTCAAAATTTCCACGTGGTAATTCAGGCTTTTTCTGCTCTTTTTGACAGTCTATATAAGTACCAATTATGTAAAATTTTTACATCTTTTTTATCAGGGCATTAATGGTATCTTCTGGATATTCCTTAACAATGATTTCTGTTCTTGGTCGCTTCTTATCTACTTCTCCTTTTAGCAATAATGCAAGCGTATCCCATCCATCGCTTTTGATAACCTGACTAGCACGTAGTGCATTTATGATCATCTGAAATGCCCTGTTATCTACATCCCATTCAATTTTCCTGGGAGTATATATAATTATGCTGCAGAGTGCCTTTTCAAATGTAACCGGCTCAGGCAGCTTCCTTATTGCGGCTGCCACACACCCTTTCCAGAAGTTCCGCATAAGGAAAGACGTCGGTTCATATTTCAAGGTAGATAATCTTGGAAGGCACTCATTTACAACGATCTTTAACACTCTATTCTGTTTGTCATAAACAGCTTCTGCTTCAACCAGCTTTTTTTCAGGGTCTAATTCGCCTCTCCATTCTAAATCGCTTTGAACGCAGTCTATTGCATACCATAATTTTAACTGAAGTTCTTTTATATGTTCGTAAATATCCCACACAAGGTCACGGTATTGCATCAGTTCATTCATCAAAGATACCTCCTATCCAAATATTTTTTCAATGCTTTCAGCAAAGGCCGATGCGTCAAATTCGGGGTTATTACCATCTTCCGGCTTCTGACTATTCAGCATCTCTTTAATTTCTTCGATGTTCTTATCTATGTTTGCAAGTCGCGCTCCTATATCAAGCCACTCTCTGGCAACCGCCGACCTGACACCTTTAGGGTATGAGAATATAGGGTGATCTTCCGGAAGCTGCAAATCCATTCGTCGTCTAGCTTTGCGGGTCATTTTTATCACCTTGTACCGGAAACTTTTCTCTTCTTCTCTGTTTCAGCAAATATATACCGGAACACTTGTCAAAAAAACCTTGATAAACCACATAACATCAAGGTTTTTTCGTTCCGGAAGCCATTCTCATAAACCCTACAGCATTAGCAAAAACAGCATCATCGGCATATATGGAGTTGGAAAAGATTTTTTCGAGTATCTCCCCAAACCAGATTGATCCACCACCAGCAAAAACGGTCATATCAAGAAATCCTGTACGGTCTCCCCATAATGCCATTATGTGTCCTGCTATTGTTTCTCCAACTTCTTTCTGCGCTTGCTTCCATTCAGAATATAAGTCTATATTCCTGCTTTCAAAGCTGATAGGCTTCCCGTCCCGTGCCATCTCCATAGCTTTCTGATACATTCTTTGCGGGAGAGGTGACCCGGTCTGTTTCTCAAATTCACTTGCTATTGCACGCTGAACCAGATATATTCCTGCTTCTGCACTTCCACAGGCATCAGGCATCGGTATTGGCATACCGTTCTTTATCTCAAACAGCATAAAATCTGTTGTGTATGTTCCAATGTCAATCAGGCCGATCATGCCGCTTTTAGGAAGCATGTTCCCCAGGGAAACCAATGCGCCAGCTCCCTGAGGAAACACCATTACCTTATTGAAAGAGATATATTTTTTCTCTTTACCATCAACACTCACCCAGGCCGACAGCCTTGAAAGCCGGTCTTTCAATATATCCTTCTGCGCTCTATAAAAGGAAAGTGGCAGGCCAACAACAAGATCATCTTTCCTTTGACTTACTGCTGAAAATGAACCGGCATCACACAAATAAGCCGCTGTCAGCAGGAGAAGATCATGCATATCTGCCGGTTTTTCATGCCTTGCAACAAAGTGTTGAGCGGCTGTACTGTTCAAGGCCAGTTCCCCAACAAACTTCTCCTGCGAACCATTCAGCGTATGCACCGCTACCTTATGGCCAACACCGTTATTGAAAATACCGTTAAATAGATCCATGTGTGCGGGTGCTACCACCGATGGAAAAGATGTTCTATGGCCTGAATCGGTTACAGCTTTAGTAAAGCCGTAACCGACGTCGATACTAACTAACAACAAAATTCACCTCTTGGCTCATAGGATCATCGAATACAGGTAACAAATTCAACATCTGTGCCCTCCTGACCGCTTTTATAACTGTTGTGCGGACTTCTCCGGGAGTAAGTTTTGCTGTCTTTGCAATGTCTTTGATGTGATACCCTTCGGACAGGGCTATCACAAAAAGACCTGCTGTTTCACCTAAGCGTGCATATATGTACGCGCTGTTTATTTCGCCTGAACGGTAGTTTTCCATTAAGTACCGCACAGCGCGATCCATAAACAACGGCTCCTTGAATATGTTCTTTGGGAACTTCGGGGTGACCCTGTTTCTCAATCTTCTCATAAAGTCGACCTTCAAGGACTCGTTAAGGATCATTCTATAACCTCCTGAATCTGTTTTTTGTTGAGATGTTCAAATAATGTCTTTGCTGACCGGAAAGCTATGTCTAAATTGTGGATACCTTTTTGAGTACAAGACTTTACTGTAATGGACTTAGGTTTCATACTCATAACCCTAGAAACGAGATAGCGGTGAAACGGAGCGTCTTTTATTTCAGACTGTTCTATTATGCTTCTGTCTGTGATTGCTGTATTGCTCCCTGATATGTGGTATCTCTCAGCTTTCATTTGAGAAAGCTGGGCCTCCAAAGTCAGGTCTTTCAAAGACCTCAGAGGGCACAGTATTTTGCCTTCGCGGACAAAGAAACCATACCTCTCATAACACTCCCTTTCTTTTTTATTTGAGGGAGCAGCTTTATTTAAGCGGCTCCACTTTCGGATCATGTTAATGGAATGGAGCAGTGCTTCAGTGTCCACCATAACTCCGCATTTAGCTTCTCTTGAAATCCTTAATAAGTCCAATGATAAAATGCCTGTGTTCGGGTATATTGAGTTTTTTATGACCAGTTCTGTATCTTGTCTGCCTATGCCTGATAAAATATTTGCTGTTGCTTCGCATAAACTTATGTAGTCCTGCGAATTCCCTGATGCCAGCCCTTGGATTGCTATGTATTCCGGTTTAATATTGTTAAGGCTTATTAATTCATTCAGATCATCTTCTTTGAGCTCATTCAGATAAAAAGCAAACGGTATTTCGTGTTTATTCAAGACTCTTTTCAGTGAAAGAATCTTTTTTGCTGTCTTTTGGAAATTTGAAATATATAGTTCAATTCCCAAAGCTACCTGATACCTGTTGCGGATCATCAAAATTTTGGACAATATCGACCTATTTATCGTATCGGGTATGCTAACTAATACAAGCGGTTCGATCAGCACCATCTCCTTTGTCTATAAAAAGCAGGTCGCCTATTTCTGTGCCCGTTCTTGAGATCGTACCTGCCGGAAGTTCCAGCACCATCTCTGCATCTCTGACTACAGGGCTTATCCTGAAAGGGCGCATTTTCTCTATCAGGTAAACGACCTTTAAGTCGCTGTTTATAAACACAGCGTCAAAGCTAAACCTCATAAAACAAGAATGAATAGAATTGCAGGGTCTTATTAACAGCCCTTTGCCTGCTGGTAATGACCGCCTGCCCAGAAGACCCTTTAAGCGTTCAGCGAAACTCTCGGCGGTCTCAACTTCTTCAGCTATACAGATATTTTTTATGGCGTTCCATACCTGTATCCAGGGCCACCTCCCTTCTGAAGATAAAAAAAATAGCCACCCTTTTGGATGGCTATTCCCAAAGTTCCCATATTTCAATTCTTAAAGTTTGATCATGCCATATCGCTTTTATCTGTACCGGCCTCTCCCGGTTATTCACGAACCTGTAATCCCAACCTGAACTCCGCGCAACTGCTGTATCTTCTCCGGGCTTTGCATAAGACACCGGCATCGAATGACAATGCCTTTCTGTGACTTCAAGGCCGGGACAGTTTTTCACCGCAAAAT
>DULM01000119.1 GCA_012840405.1 Syntrophomonadaceae bacterium
AGTTCGTGGGTCAATTCGGTGCCGGAACACTGGTTGATCTGATAGAAGGAAGTCTTTTTGAAAACCACATCAACCCCTGGGTCAACCAAATCACAGCAAAACTGATTCCCTGGCACTCAATCCAGACACTGATTGCCTTTGACTACGGTATTATCACTTTGGGCCTGCGCTATGCAGTAGCCATCATCCTCCCCATTGTGGCCACTTTTTTCTTAGCATTTTCCCTTTTAGAGGATTCGGGCTACCTACCCCGCCTTGCTCTGCTGGTGGACCGGCTCTTTAAAAAGATCGGGCTCAACGGTAGGGCGGTGATCCCTATCACACTGGGGTTTGGTTGTGACACGATGGCTACCATGGTGAGCAGAACGCTGGAAACTAAAAGAGAGAGAGTAATCGCTACCCTCTTGTTGGCACTGGCTATACCCTGCTCCGCACAACTGGGTGTAATACTGGCCTTGCTCTCTGCAAACCCGGCATCACTGGGGATCTGGGTAGGCTTTGTGATCATGATTTTCTTGCTGGTGGGCTACCTGGCAGCCCAGTTGATGCCTGGAGAAAAACCGGCTTTTTATATGGAACTGCCGCCATTAAGGCTGCCCAAGCTTTCCAATATTTTAGAAAAGACCCTTTCCCGCATGCAATGGTACTTTTTGGAGATCATTCCCTTTTTCATTTTGGCCAGTGTGTTGATTTGGATCGGGAAGATCACCGGATTATTTGATGCCATCATCAATGCAGCTGCACCACTGATGTATGCCCTGGGGCTTCCCCCTGAAGCTGCAGAGATATTTTTGTTCGGGTTCTTTCGCAGGGATTATGGAGCAGCAGGGCTTTATGATTTACAAAATTCGCTCACCGGGGTTCAGTTGGTGGTAGCCGCAGTCACCCTTACTCTCTTTGTGCCCTGTGTCGCCCAGTTCGCCATTATGATCAAAGAGAGAGGTTGGAAAACCGGATTAGCCATTGGATGCTTTGTTTTTGCTTTTGCCTTTATATGCGGTATTATTCTCAATTTACTGCTCACAGTTCTAGGAGTAACCTTATAAGAGAAACGGTGTCAGCATCAATGGTCAGAAAGCGACTAGGGAGCACAGAGATGAGGATAGCTGACAGCTTGAGGAGGAAATATATAAATGAAATGCAGTTTCTGCGGATATGAATTCAATGAATCAAAGACAACAGCTTGTAAGTCCTGCCCACTGCAGGCAAACTGCGGCAAAATAAAGTGCCCTCACTGCGGTTTTGAAATGCCCCAGGAGAACTTTGTCTGGAAGTGGTTCCGTCGCCGCAGACGGGCTGCCGGTGCAGGTAGGAGACATGGACAACGAAAAACGGTATGCCCAGAAGGGATGACTCTGTCTCAACTGGAAGCTGGGAAAGAAGCTGTTGTATCCCATATCGATACCGGTAACAAAAGCATACTGAATAAGCTCATGGCTCTTGGAATTCTACCAGGGGTAAAGGTTACCATGATACAAAAATTCCCCACCTATGTCTTTCAAGTGGGGAATACTCGGGTTACAGCTGATGAACAACTGGTGAATACCATTATGGTCCAGAAAACTTAATCCTATCCTGCTAGACCCACCAGCAGCATAGAGGCCAGCATGTAAAGAGAGGCAGCTTTAAACAATAGAAAGTTTCTTTTTGGTGAAGGAAAAACAGAATAAAACACAGCAAAAGCGATCAACAAGATGACAGCAACCATTGAAGCCAATAGATAAAATCCTTGCACACCATTCAGATAAACAGCAAACACCATAGCCAACCCGGCTAGAACTGTCGAAACGCTCAGGACAAGCCTTGTTTTTCCTTCCCCATAAACAGCTGGAAAAGTAGGAACATTTGCTGCTTGATAATCCTTAGCATACCTCATGGCAAAGGTCAAAATATGAATAGGAATCCACAGCAGGACAGACAGCGCCAGGAGAACCCCAACAAGATCGATATTGCCTGTGCCCAGGACACGACCTGCCAGAACAGGCATCCCCCCGGAAACACCACCTGGTATTACCGAAAAGGGTGTTTTTCTTTTCAACCACATAGTATAAACTCCGGCATGAAAAAACAAACCAGCAGCGACCACTATGCCAACCAAAGAACTCAAAGTAAAGGCCCACACAACCCCAATAATGGAAATTAAGGAGCCAAATACTAAGGCCTCCCGGGGAAGGAGCACCCTGGCAGGCAGCGGACGTTTGATGGTTCTGGGCATCTTAGCATCAATATCCCGGTCAACATACATATTGAGCACAGTGCTGCCGCTGATGGCCAGAAACAGACTTCCCAAAAGAGATAACATGGTCACCCAATCTGTGACCATATGCCCTGTAGATGCATACCCTGCCCAACCGGTAATCAACAGCAAAAAGGTCTGTCTGCTCTTCGTCAGTTCCCAGTAAGCTTTCAGCTTAATGATTATTCTCTCATTCAAACTGTGCAGTTTGACAGCCTGCTGGGAATTACCTACCTGTTTCTCCTCTAATCGCACAATCTTCACCTCTTGAGGGGAACCCAAAAGGTTGCTGCTCCTCTGGTGGCTCTCTTTGTTCAGATGGTTATCCTATTTTGCAGTAATTTTGCTTAATTGTTGATCAGAAATTCTATCCCCATAGTTAATTGATTTATTCGGCAAGAAGCCCCTCTTTTCCTCTTTACCTCAAAATCACAACAGCAGTTTGCCAACACAGATGATCAAATTAGGCGTAATGAAAGGAGCTAACGGCACCAGCATCAGGTTTAGGTCGGATCATATATCTGATCCCAGATAACTGCCCCGATTCAAAGGACAAATCATTATTCACAACAAGCAGATATGCTGGTCTGCCCGGTGCGATAAGACCCATTGTATCTTCCAGACCGGCGATATATGCGGCATTTCGTGTTGCTGCTGTTAAAATTTCCTCAGTTGTAAGCCCCGCTTCCCGGAATAACTGCAGTTCCTGCCAATACCCAGCACCATGCTGGACTCCCGCTGCTCCCGCATCTGTTCCCACACCTATAATCACACCTAACTGCTGGGCACGCCGGATCATTCGCAGTTGACGCCGGTATGTTTGCTCAATAACAAGCTGGTCTTTTGTATATCTGCCATCGGGCCTTAGCTGATTTTGCACCGCGACCGGCACAACTGTCGGCACCAAGGCCACACCCTTTTCCGCCATAGCCATCAAAGATTCTTCACTCACAAAATAGCCATGCTCAACTGAGTGAACACCTGCTTCGATGCACAATCGAACCGCCTCATCAGAACTGGCATGGGCCATAACCTTAAGGCCATAATCTCCGGCTATCTGCACAATTTGCGATAGCTCCTTTAAATCAAACTGGACACTGCCAACCCGGCCGTATTCCTTAAAACTGACGATACCGGAAACAAGGACCTTGACCTGGTTGATCCCTTCTAGAGCATACCTTTTTATTATTTGAGCAAACTCTCCTGAAGCAAGCCCGGGGCCTAAAAAACTGCCATAGCCACCATTTTTGCGCAGAGCCTTTCCTGAAGCCATGACTAAAGGCCCCTTTAACTCCATCCCGTCAACCATATCCCGGCAGGCAAGTCCGATCCCCTCCCTATCCCCTCCGTCCCTTACAGCAGCTATACCATGGATAAGGTAGGAGAACAGTCTATCCTGCAGCCTGTCCTTGAGCAGCAGGGGGTTCATCCTCTGTTTTTCCAATGGAGAATTGACCCCATCCAATGCCAGGTGAACATGGCAGTCGATAAAACAGGGGATAATTGTCAGATGATCACCACCGATCACCCGGTAGTTTTTGTGACCGATGGGCGGTATTAGCTGATCATTATCCTCCTCAATCTGCTCTATTTTTCCATCAGCTATATGTACCCTGATATGATTCCCTGCAATGAAACTGTAGCCTGTAAACAAGGCTCCTGCTTCCACAATTAGCCTGTCACTGCAGGACAGCTCGATTAACTGCAACGACCAGCACTCCAATCCCTGATAAAAAAACTAGTAAAAAAACAAGTAAATATACAAGCAAAATTTTAATCTAAATCCTGGCTAAAACCCTAACTCTTCTCCTATAAGTAATACTGTAATATCTGAGTTCCCCGGTTTTCTCTTGATGACCGAAAAAATACGGCAGATCCTGTTCTTGCTGTCACAGTCCATACAGGTTCCTGTTTTTACACAGGGATTGTCCAACTGCAGCCTTTTATTGTTCATAGGAGCAGCAGTTGTTCTTATTCTATCAAAAGCATTATCTGTATTGGTGCAAACTTTGTTTACACCGGCAACAACAATCACCTTTTTAGGGCCAAAGGTCAATGCTGCCACTCTGTTGCCGTTCCCATCTACATTTACCAGATAGCCGTCCATTGTTATAGCATTGGCGCTGCATAAAAACAGGTCACTGACCAACTGCTGCCGCATGATCTCTATTTTCTCTTCCGGTGTCAGGCCAGGCTGTCCATGATCAAGAACCACACCACCTTTTTCTTTGACAGCTTGTCCCAACCCCAGCTGTTTAATGGTCATCGAACCCCCAAAACCCACTCTGGTACCGGGGGCAACATGTGACAAAATATATTCCACAGCCTGCTCCTTAGCGGCGAAATAAAGAGCATGAAAACCATTTTTGAGGAGGGCCTTCACTACTCTCTCACCGATCACCTCATGATGCCACTGCTTAATACTCATAAGTCCTCCCCCAGTTTTATTAAGCATTAAAAATATTGTTAGAAAATTTTGTCGCAGATACTATTAACAGCTTGCACAGCCGCACTATCCTCCGGAAGCTCCACTATGGGTTTTCCATATAGATCAAACTCAGCCAGTTGGTCATCATAAGGAACAACACCCAACAGCTTTAAGCCTGAGGCGTCGATCTCTTCCTGGAGCAAAGCGGGATCATCAATTCTGGTCACAATCAGGTATGCTTCCCCCACATCAAAAGGTAGAGTTTGTATCAGTTCATAGATCCGTTTGGCAGCGCGCACACCCTTGATGGACCCGTCTGATACCACCAGCAGAGTATCCACATCCTGGATGGTTCCCCTGCTGATATGTTCCATTCCAGCCTCATTGTCAATAATCATATAATCGTAATTTTTCTCCAATTTTATAATGGTGTTTTTCAAAACAGCGTTGGGAAAACAGTAACACCCCTCCTGCCGGGGCGCACCCATCACGATCATGTCATATCCCTCAGCTTTGAGCAAAGCACTTTCAAAAAACCTGTTTTCGATCATTTCCTGGCGTTCGGAATCATCCAATTCTTTTTTTTCTTTTACATCTTCTATTATGTCAGATAATGTTTCTTTTACTTCAACACCTAAAGCCTCATACAAAGTAGCATTGGGATCAGCATCAACAGCCAGCACTGTTCCCTTTTTCTTGGCAACCAAGTATCTGATCGTAAGAGCTGCGATGGTGGTTTTCCCAGTTCCACCTTTTCCGGCAAATGCAATATGTTTGGACATCATCATACCCCTTTCTCTTTCTTCAAGTACTATTCCAACAATAGCACCTGGTTTTTCCAGATAAAATCCCAAGTCATTTACCCTGTCCTTATCGGACTCATTGTCTTTATTATACCTATAATATCACTCTTGACAAAAAGGAGTAACAATAATGTCTATGCAAATTTGAAAGCCCCGCAATACCTTGCGGGGCTTGGCTTTTAGCTGGTGCGCCATGAGGGAATCGAACCCCCAACCTTCTGATTAAGAGTCAGCTGCTCTACCAGTTGAGCTAATGGCGCATGCTTATTACATACTTTTATTCACTATTATGATTTTGGCTGGGGCGGAAGGATTCGAACCTTCGCATGCGGGAGCCAAAGTCCCGTGCCTTACCGCTTGGCGACGCCCCACTGCAGTACATGGGGTGGGTGATGGGACTTGAACCCACGACCCTCAGGGCCACAACCTGATGCTCTATCCAACTGAGCTACACCCACCATCACTGTTTTGTGAATTAGCATTTAACATTTTAAACGTTATTCCGGTCCTTGTCAAGTGATGATGGAACCAGATAGCTACTCTGCAGAGTTGAGCGTACCAAGCCTTTTGAAATAATAAAGGAAATAGATGATCCTCTATCGAATTTATCATAAAAACTATAAAATGTAAACAGCAGATAAATATATCCGACAGACACTGAATCAGCACTTAAAGCCTGCTTTTTTTATAATAGAGGGATTTAGTCGTTCTATAATACACCACTGAGGAGGCGCACTCTTTGGAAACAGTTGAAAAACCACCCTTTAACCCATACCTAGCAGTTCTGCTGGCTGTTATGTGTGTATCAACCTCCGCGATTTTTGTCAGGCTGTCCACTGCCCACCCAATGATGATCGCCTTTTACCGGATGGGTTTGTCAGCTTTATTCCTTGCACCCTTAGCACTGAACCGAAGTGGTCGCAAAGAACTGCAAGGAATGAACAGCAGGGATATAATAGCAGCGATGATTGCAGGGCTTTTCCTCGCTGTCCATTTTACTGTTTGGAATATATCCCTTGAGTATACCTCTGTTGCCAGTTCCACTGTACTGGTCACCATGCAACCCCTGTTCGTGGTGACCCTGGGATACATCTTCTTCAAGGAAAGAATAAGCACCAAAAGCATGGCCGGTGCTGCCTTGGCTTTAACCGGCAGCATACTGGTTGGTGCCGCTGATTTTCAAATTGGTGGTAAAGCGCTACTTGGCGATATTCTGGCTTTTTCCGGAGCCTTTTTCATCGCTGTATATTTTTTAATCGGTCGCCAACTGCGCGTTAAGCTCTCCTTGTTCCCTTATGTTTTTCTTGTTTACGGATCTGCAGCTGTGTTCTTATTTATCGCTAACCTGTTAGCAGGAATCCCTTTCTATCCATACCCACCATTGGATTGGCTGTGGTTCATCATGCTTACCATCATCCCTACCATCGGCGGCCATACAGTTTACAACTGGGCCTTGCGCTATGTTAAAACCATTGTGGTATCGGTCAGCATTCTGGGTGAACCTGTTGGAGCAACAATCCTGGCATTTCTAATCTTCCGTGAAATTCCTGGATGGCTGCAGTTGCTTGGTGACCTGATCATTATCTCTGGCCTTTATATTTTTCTCACCGCCGCCCGCAGTGAAAAGCAATACACTTAATGATTTATTAACTCATCAAGTTCAGGAGTAAGAGGATACCAGGCCACACCCACTGTACCAGGCCCGATATGGGACCCGATAACGGGGCCTACACCGGAAAATAGGGGATCTGTACCAGGATAGATCTCCTTAACCCGTTTCAGCAGGTCCTCACCCTCCGAAACACTGTCTACATGAGCCGCTGCAGTTTTTAAATAGGGCCCTGCCTCTTTCATTTCCGACAGCATCCTGCGGATTCCTTTTTCCTTTGTTCTGACCTTTTCGTAGACATCAATAATATAGTCCCGTTCCCGATTAAAATATAGCACTGGCTTGATCTGCAGCAAATTCCCCAAGAGTGCGGCAGCGCCTCCGATCCTGCCCCCTCTCTTTAGATACTCCAGAGTAGCGGGTACGAAAAGAACCTGCAAATTATCTACCACATAACGAACATTTTCCAACACTTTCTCCTTTCCCAAGCCGGCAGCAGCAGTCAGGGCAGCAGCCTGCACAACCATATAGAGACCGATGGAGGTCGTTCCGGAATTGATGACTGTGATATCCAAATCCGGCAGCATCTGGGCAGCCGCAGCCGCAGAACCTACTGTACCGCTGATACCCCCTGAAATGTGGATAGAGACGATGCTCTCCACTCGCTCACTTAACCTCTTGTATGCTTCTAAAAAATCTCCGGTTGATGGCTGGGAGGTAGTGGGAAGAACTGAGGCCTGACGCAGCCAGTTATAAAAATCATCAAGTCCTTGGTAAAAGATTCCTTCCTCAGGAACGGATTTGTCATCATAATTAACAACCAGTGAAACAACCTCGATCTGGTATTTTTCTTTAAACTCAAGAGGAAGATATGCAGTGCTGTCTGTGACAATACCTACTTTTCCCATAATCATTTTCCTTTCAAAAAAAATAGGTCTTCAATTCAGGCATCAGAAAATTTATTATTCGCCACCACTTAAAAAAATTCCTATTTGTTTTGGTATTTCTGAATATACCTATTTATGGAATTATCATCTCTTCATTTCTATTCCTGTAAACAGACAACCCGTTGGCAGGACTTATCAAAACAAAACTGATCATCCTCACCACCGGGTATTAATAATAGCCGTTGAGAAACTTATATTATATAAAATCCAATAACAATATATGTTATTAAGATGCCCTAGCCGGATGCCTTTTCTAGGGGACATGGAGCAGTGAAAAAATCAGCAGCCAGCAGTTGGCCCACTTCTAAATTTAATGGCAGCCAGTATCCTCAGATATTTTGGTCACATTAACGGGCACTGATTTCACTGCGGGGAAACCGCTTACAGGGTCGAGTATATCATCCAGGGTAATTCTATTTACGTTTACTTCATCAAAACCATGGGTAATCTGCAAAAATCCCCGTAGGATATTATCCTGTCCTACTATGGAAACCCGTATCTTTAAGGAACCTTTTGCCGATGTGACTTTTACTAAATCACCATCAGCCAGCTGTAAGGAAGCAGCGTCCTCTGGATGGATCTCTAAAAGGGGCCATGGTACAGCTTTTTTAAAACGGGGTATATGATGGTAACAGCTGTGATTAAATTTTGACTGCCTAGCACCCGTAATCAAAATAAATTTATATTGACCCTTATTCTTACCACTTAAATAATGAGCTGGCCGGTAAACCGGTAGTTTTTCATATCCGTACTTGCCCAGATAATCGGAGGTAAACTCCACTTTCCCAGAAGGAGTTTCAAAGCCATTTTTATGGAATTTTTCGTAATTGTAAGCCTTATATATGTGGCCTTCAGCTTTTTGTGCTAACTCTTCCAAGCTCAAGCCAAGAGGTTTTATTATCCAGCTGTTAAGTTCGTCTTCATCCTTCCAGGGGAAATACTGGCCTATACCTACTTTTTTTGCTAAGCTGCTCCAAAACTGATATTCGTTTTGGCATGAATCAAATTCCAGCACTTTTTTAGTTAAGGATATGCTTTGAGGCCTTCCCCCTCTAATTAGCTCTGACCTCTCTAAAAAGCTTGCTGCGGGCAAAACATAATCTGCCAACCTGGCTGTGTCTGTCATAAATAAATCTCTTACAACAAACAGATCTAAAGATTTTAATGCCCTCTCTACTTTATTTGCATTGGGATTAGTTAAAACAGGATTGGCACCGGTTAAAATTAACCCCCGCAACGGGTATGGCTCATTTTCCAACATCGCATCCATTGCCCTGATGCTATGCCCTTCCCGTCGGTGGTTATAAAATACCGGATATTCTTCTGCCCCAATAGGCTTCTCTTCCACATTGCCTTGCACATCAGCAACTAGAGAGTTAAGGGCTGGCGGTTCCTCAAGCATATCCCCTCCGGGACGGTCTGTGCAACCGCATAAAGCACCGATGCAGGCAATGGCCCTTATGTTGTTAAAACCGTTATCATGATGCTCCGGTCCAACCCCAACCCTATAGGTAACATGGGGAGCGCTTTCAGCGATGGTTTTGCTGATCTGATAAATATCATCCTGGCTGATTCCAGTCTCTTCTGCCACATATCTCGGATTAAATTTCCGCGCATATTGGGCTAATTCCTCAAAACCTATTGTAAATTCCTTGACAAAAGCCTCGTCATACCATTTATTCTCGATAATAATATTTATAATCCCCAAAGCCAAAGCCCCGTCTGTAGCCGGTTTAATCGGGAAATACATATCTGCAAACTTTGCAAAACTATTTTTGCGCGGATCGATCAAAAGCACTTTTGCTCCGCGTTGCTTAGCATCTTTAATTTCGTTATAAAGGGGAAAATGGGATGCCAATGGGTTGGAGCCCCAAATAACAATACATTTTGCGGCCTGAAAATCAGGGGTCGGATAACTGCCGATCACCGATTTTACAGCAGCATGTTTTGAAACAGCGCATAATGTATCATTGGAAAAAATGTTAGGGGTACCAAATGCAAAGGCAAACCGCCTGCATATGTCACTTTGTATTGAATCTATAGATTCTCCCTTCCAAACGCCAACACTTTTTGCCCCGTATTTTTCCTTGATAGACAGTATCTTTTGGGAGATTTCCTGTAAAGCTGTTTCTAAATCTATCTCCTGCCATCTTTCGCCTACTTTCTTTAGCGGCTTTAAAAGCCTTGCCGGCGAATAAACTAAATCCAGAATAGCACTCCCTTTAACACATAGTCTGCCTTTAGTAACAGGATGGTCTTTATCTCCGGTGATTTTTTTAATTTTACCCTGTTCAATTAATACAACGATAGGACAACGATAGCTACACATACGGCAAAAAGTCTTGACACTGCAATTTGCCTCACTATAGTTCCTCATTGGCATTAAGCATCCCTCCCCCGCTGGTAAAGTCCTTCCTTCATTACTGCAAATATTTACCTTAAGTCTACACGAAAACATGGCTCATCATTTAACGCGAATCCGAGGATTCAAAAAGCCATATAATAAATCGGCAACCAAATTTGCCAGGCAAAGCATTGTTACAGCCACCATGCTGCAGGCTTGAATTAACGGCAAATCTTGATTTTGCATTGCATATAACAGCAATCTACCCAGCCCTGGATAACCGAACACCACTTCAGCTACCAGCATTCCTCCGATCATCATACCGGCATCCATCGCTACAATCGTAACTGTAGGCAAAAGAGCGTTTCGCAAAACATGCCTAAACAGCACTTGCCGCCGTGGTAAACCTTTAAGATAAGCAGCCCGCACATAATCAGTGCGCAAAACATCTATTGTGCCGGCCCGGGTCATGCGTGCCACATATCCGATACTGTTTAGAGCTACCGCAATCGCCGGCAAAATCAGATAGGGAAATGCTTCACCAAAAGTAGAATCCGGATGGATCGATGAATTTGCTGGCAACCAACCTAGATGGTGGCAAAACAAAGGGATCAACAGTAAAGAGCTTACAAACACAGGCAGTGCCACAAACACCATGGATACAGTTGTGATCATTTGGTCAGGCAATTTGTCCCGTTTTAAAGCTGCTAAAACTCCTAAAAATATGCCCAATGGCACATAAATCATCAGAACCACAAGAGCTAACATGGCTGAATTGCGCAACCTCGACATCACCATTGGAAAGATTGGCATTCGGTTGACAAGAGAATCGCCCCAATCCCCTTTAACGAAATTTACCGCCCAATCCAGGTATTGAACGTAAAAAGGGTTATTTAAGCCATATTCTTCTCTTAAATTGGCGATGGCCTCTTCTGTGGCAAACTGACCCAGCACCAACTGAGCCACATCTCCGGGTAAGAACTGTGTAATAGCAAATATAATGATAGAGGCTAAAAACATGATCACAAAAATAGAACCAAATCGACGGAGTATATAAGCTATCATTGTCTAACCTCCCTAGGGCTGTCCGCTTGTCGAACAATTACTTCGTTTTGCAGAGTACGTAATTCATCAAGAGTAATGTGACAGCAAATACGATGGTGTTCAGTCACTTGCTGCCAAGGTGGCTCCTGTTCTTCGCAAATCTTGCCTATTTTACGAGGGCAGCGGTTGTGAAAACGACAGCCAGAAGGTAAATTGATGGCGCTGGGCACACTACCTTCCAACCGAATCCGTTCTTGCCGCACATCGGGATCCGGTATTGGAATGGCCGATAGCAAGGCCTCTGTATAGGGATGATAAGGGGGCATAAAAACATCCTCAGCCGAGCCTATCTCGCATATGCGGCCTAAATACATTACTGCGATCCAGTCGGAGATATAGCGTACCGCCGCTAAATCATGTGAAATAAACAGATAAGATATTTTATGGGTATCCTGTAGTTTTATCAAAAGATTGATCAGGGCAGCCTGTACAGACACATCCAAGGATGAAAGCGGTTCATCGCAAAGTATCAAGGTGGGTTCGGCCGCCAGTGCGCGGGCAATGGCTATGCGCTGTTTTTCACCACCACTTAATTCGTGAGGCAAACGATGGATGTAATCTTCGGGTAGGTTCACAGCATTAAACAATTGGCGCACCCGATCCTGGATCTCTTTTTTAGGCAAACCCATCAAGACCAACGGACGAGCAACGCTTTCCCCTATTGTATAATGGGGATTTAAAGAGGCATCCGGATTCTGGAACACCATCTGAATACTCTTTCTCTGGGCAGGAGTTCTTTTTGCAACACTATAGGGTATCAGTTCTCCTTCCAGCTCTATTTCACCAGAGGTGGCCTCTTCCAGTCCTGCAATACAACGGGAAAAAGTTGTCTTGCCACATCCGCTCTCTCCCACAACACCCAAAGTAAAACCGCCGCGTACACCCAAGGACACACCATCTACTGCCTTGATTTTTGTTTGGCCACGCTTAAAAAGTGATCCAAACCCTGCTGCTGAAACAGAAAAGTGTTTTTTAATATTATTGGCGCTAAGCACTACCGGGCCCTCTTCATGTTTAGTAAAATCCCTTGCATGCTGGCTATCCATTAACAGGTCAGGTTTGCTCTGTAAAATTTCCCACCTGCGGCAAGCTGTGAAATGGCCTGCTTCAGCTTCCACCAGTGACGGTCGTACAGCCTTACACTCATCCTCAACCATACTGCAGCGAGGGCTAAATATGCAGCCGGACGGAAGATGATGCATGCGCGGTATAAAACCGGGGATGGCGGTTAAACTAACACTCCGCTTGTCATTAGTTATCTTTGGCAAGCAGCCTAACAGCCCTCTGGTATAGGGGTGCAGCTTGCTTCTAAAAACCTGTTGAACGGTTCCTTCC
>DULM01000256.1 GCA_012840405.1 Syntrophomonadaceae bacterium
AGATGAGATCTTTTGCCGCACTGGGTTGAAATATACCAATGAGGACGACAGAAGCAAATATGCGGCAAAGCTGACACAGGCAGGTATAGATAAACCTTCTGAGTGGTTCCTTGGATTGCGGCTAACTCTGGTGGCTGCTTTTATAATTATGTGTTTGCCTTTGATCATTTTGGGATTGGATCTCTTTTGGGTGGTGTTGTTTGCTCCCTTGGTCTATGTTCTTCCGGGGATATGGTTGAACAGCGCAATCAATAAAAGAAAAAACGAAATCCGTTTATCGCTTGATAGTTTTACGATCCTTTTGTCGGTTGCTCTTTCCGCTGGTTCATCAGATATTGTTGCCCTGCGGGAAGCTGCAGAAGGAATAGCAGGTCCACTGAAACAAGAAGTAAACCGCGCATTGATTGAGCACGACACCGGAAAGAACCTTAATGATGCCCTTTACGATATGGCAGAAAGGTGTGATGTTGAAGAACTGTGGGCAATCGTAAGGGTGATTGTTCAGTCCAGACGGCACGGGTCACCCCTGGCGGAAGAAATGAGGAAGCACTCTCAGTCTATCAGGAATACACGCAGGTTAGGAGTGATGGAGCAGGCAAACAGGTTATCGGTAAAGTTACTGTTCCCGGTTTTGTTGATTCTGATGTCTATAATTGCAGCTTTGGGCTACCCTGCTGTTGTTGCTTTACTAGAGGCACTATAAGCAAAGGAGGTGAAACTTTATGAAAGACATTATCGACCTTATGAAAGACGAAAGGGGCCAGGGCATGGCTGAGTATGGTTTGATTATTGCTTTGGTTGCAATTGTTGTTATTGTTGCTTTGACCGCGCTTGGAACAAGATTAAAGGCAAAGTTTGATAAAGTTTCTGATACTCTTAAATAACCAAATTGAGGAAGGAAGCGCTTTGCTTTCTTTCTTTTTTTTGAAAGGAGTGATTTAGATAGCTTTAAAGAGAAACATGCCATTACTTGTGTCGCTAGGATTGGCAATCCTGGCTGCTGTGTTGGTCTTTGTGTTTGTAAGTTCTATGCAGCCGACTGTGCCGGTGGTTGTAGCGCAGAAGAATCTTTCGGTAGGAAAAGAAATAACCCCAGATGATGTGGCCATTAAGAATTACCCTTCGAGTGTGGTTTCTGATTCAAATGTAAGGGAATTAGATGAAGTGATCGGCAAAACCGTTGCTTTCGGCCCTATTTTGCAAGGGGAAGCTGTAAGGGTGGAACACTTAGCTGAATCTGGCTCTCTGTTGACGGCTCTTAGAACTTTTGCGCCTGATAACTGGTCAGCGGTGGAATTGCCGCCGGATACATCATTGGGCATGAAGGGTTTAAGAAGGGGAGACGTTGTCCAGATTTATGGAGAAGTGGCTGAAGGAGAAACGGCGGTGGTCAAACACATCACTAATGCTGTTGTCCTACAAGTACCTGAAGAAGAAGACGAGATCCAGCAGTTCATCATAGCTGTGCCGGAAAATGTTGTGCCGGTTGTAGCCAGTATAGCCGTACGGGAACAAAAAGCTGCAGTGGTACTGCCGGATAAAGGGGAGTAAATGAATGGAGAAGAAGTTTCCTTTTCCGATAAAGCCTGAAGATGCAGGCGAAAATTTTGCTGTTGGTTTTCTTTCTCCGGTTGCCGGAGCCGGAGCCACTACCCTTGCTTGCTTAACCGCTTTATCCCTTGCAGAGTCCAAGAAAAATGTTGCGCTTGTGGATTTCGTAGGGAAAGCAAGGGTATATATGGGCATGACAGTTGATGACTGTCCGGTGAGTGTCCTGGATGTATTGGGGGTTAATCAACCATCTAAGATCCGTAGTGCGGGGGTGAACCATCCAAGAAACCTGTTCGTGATACCGGGGGCGGTGCGCCCCCTGGATGTTCCCCAGATCACTAGCAAACTGGTCAATAAGACAATTCAATATCTGAAAAATGAGTTCGATTACACAGTTGCAATTTTGCCCCAAGTATATGATTCAGGCTGGGCAGGTGCTATTATTTGCGATATGGTATGCTGTGTGTTTAAACCTGACCGGACAGATGTTGACATCTGCGGCAGTATGCTTGAACTTCTTATCCGGTTAGGCTGTGGGGATAGAATTAAGATAATCTTAAACCAATGCAAAGCCCCCGGTGCTTTATTAGAAGAAGATGTATCTGAAATCTTTAAACCGGATCTTTTAATTAAATACGATACGACATTACGGTCTATGTGCAATAAACGATACTTGAACACTGAACAGTACAAAAAACCGTTGTTAGACCTAGTGGAAGGGGGGATTGGGCATGATACAAAAGGTTGATTATGCCCTGCTGGGGACATTGGCCGTCCGCGATGGGATGCTTCAAATGGAATCTGAATCGGTCAGCAATGATAAAGAAGAAATAATTGACCGTGATAATTATGAAAGATTAAAGTCCCATGTGCAGGAATTAGTCCGTCAGCAGTTTTCCCTTGCTGACACAGCCAATGTCCGAACGCCTGTTGTGCGGTCTAAATTTAGAACTATTGCGGAAAACGCCATGCGAAACCTAGGGATTCAAGTAACCGAAGCGGATATGCATATTCTCGTGCAAAAGCTGTTTGACGATATTCTTGGTTACGGAGTATTAGAGAAGTATTTTTTTGACCCTGAAATCACAGACATTATAGTAAACAATACGGAGATCAGGGTTATCAAAAAAGGGAAGCGCATGATAGCGGAAGACAGATTTGAGGACACATATCAAGCCCATACGATACTGGATAGGATGCTTGCCCCTACAGGAAGAAAAATTGATTCCTCAACACCGCGAGTGAACGCCAGGCTGTTTGATGGTTCCAGGCTTCATGCCTGCGTAGCCCCTGCAGCGGTTGATGGGATTTTAATTACAATCCGAAGGTTCCCGGAGGTTATTTCTGTGGATACCCTTATTAAGAACAGCACGCTGTCAAAGCAACTGCTTGAATTCTTGCGTGCCTGTGTGGTTGCCCGCCAGAGTATCGTAATCTCTGGAGGCACAGGTTCCGGCAAGACAACCCTAATTAACGCTATAGGATCGTTTATACCTTATGATGAAAGCATTATCACAATAGAGGACACAGCAGAATTACAAATCCAACATCCAGATGTGCGTAGGATGGAAGCCAGAACAGCGAACATTGAAGGCAAAGGGCAGATTACGCTGAGGGATCTGGTGCAAGACGCCCTGCGGATGATACCTGACCGGATTATCGTAGGGGAGTGCCGTGGAGAAGAAGCCTTCGATATGCTCCAGGCGATGAACACCGGGCATGATGGATCACTTACGACTGTTCATGCAAACTCTGCCCAGGACTGTATCAGCCGGTTGTTGACACTGACCCAGATGGCCTCTATGGGATTGGAGCAGGCTGCCATCTATGAAATAATCGCCGGAGCTGTTGATATAATCGTTCATGTGGGACGGGACAAAACAGGCCAGAGAAGGGTATTGGAGATAGCCGAAATTGCAGGAACCGACGAACACCACGGAGTTAAATTAAATACCCTGTGGAAATACGAC
>DULM01000120.1 GCA_012840405.1 Syntrophomonadaceae bacterium
ACAGAATGACATCCCTTATCTAATTGGTACTTCATGCCTTTATTTTATCGGAAGAACTGAAAATAAGCAATGCCCGCCTCTCATCCCCACCCTCACGGGTGGGGACTTCCCGGCGGGGAAGTTAAAGAACAATTTACTGAAGCATCGATCCAGGTGGAAGCCTCAGGCTGGGGAGTGCTCTGTTGGGTGCCATCCTGGGGAAGAATGGAGATCCTGATCGCAGAAAAACACCAGAACCTCACCCAGTGGGGTGCGATTCCGGTGCTTGTTGTGGATGTATGGGAACACGCCTATTATTTAGACTACCAAAACAGGCGTGCTGATTATGTGAGGGCCTGGTGGCGTCTGGTCAACTGGGCCGAAGTAGAACGGCGCCTGCGCCTGGCCATGCGAGCCAGGGTGCCGCTAAAAACATTACCTTATGAGGAATAGAATCTGACATGCATTGCATTTTACCATGCATTATTACCATCCAAATAAATACTATTTAACATGCGTCATAGCATTCTGTAGCACTTTATAATTATTTTTAAATCTATACCATAAAGCACTTTTTTATGCATTAACACTCTCTCTTTTGCATTATATTTTATCCTATCGCGCATTAATTTCATTATAATGCGCTGCTTTATCGTTATTGCACATTATTGCAGTTTACTTTTTTCCGCACAAAACCACATCAAGGGCATCTCCACAAAAACATCAGCGGTGTGGCAAACGAAACGTCCCCGTGCCACACCCGTGCCACAAGAACAAAACCAGGAGCCGGCACCAGACTGAATAAAACATAGTCAATAATTACTGGCATGTCTGCTGCCGCGCTCCCAGCGTAAGAACATTTATTTCTTTCAGGCAGTGAAATCAGGTATCTGAACGTTCACGCCTTTGGCGTTTCACGATTCTTAAATCCGGCCCCCTGTTCCTCCCGCCTGTTTGACGTATCTTCAGCAGCCTCCTGCAGAGGCAAACCGCTGAAGATGCATCATGAGAATATCCATCAGCACCGATCTTGTCCGCAAAACGCCGGGATACAGCTAATCCTCCTATGATGATCTTAACATCATCTCTCATTCCAGCCGCTTTAATGGCTTCAATGGTGGTTTGCATGTTCAGCACAGTTGTTGTCAGCTGAGCGGACATGGCCAATATCTGGGCATTGCGTTCTTTTACTGCTTTGACAAACTGCTGTGGTTCAACATTCACTCCCAGGTCATAAACCAGAAAACCGCCGATCTCAAGCATTATGCCTACCAAGTTTTTCCCGATGTCATGTATGTCACCCTTAACCGTTCCCAGCACAACCTTTCCCAGAGGCCGTCTGGCTGGTGCCTTGCACATTCTTCTCACCAGGTCTATCCCGCTTTTCATTACTCTAGCTGATATTATAACATCGGAAATAAAGATCTCTTTTTTACTGAACATGTACCCTACGGATTCCATTCCGCCAACCAACCCGACGCTAATGACTTTTAGTGGATCAGCTCCGTTTTTTAAGAGCCGCCTGACTGTTTTGAGGACTTGTATTTCATCCCCATCCACTATCGCCTGTGCAAGCTCCCCATATCGGTCCATTGCTCAGATTAGTATCTCTATTAACCGGCGGAAACGGCTTTAGCTGCATTTACCTCCAGGTCGTACTCCTCTGGCCTCCATTTGCTGAGATCCAGGGATTTTTGCAAGTCGTACCACAATTCTTCCCAGTTGTCAGGTATTGAATCAACTTGGGAACCGATAATATCCAGCCACTTCTTCTCTTTTGCCGGGAGCTCTAATTCACCTGCTGCTGCCCCTTTCTTGAGGGCTTCCACAGCTAGTGCGGCTGCTTTTTTAGTTGCAACAAAAGCATCTGCTTCTTTCACCAGTTCCTTACTGATTTCTAATACAACATCTGGCCTCAAAATATAAGCCTGGGGATCCAATTTGGAGTCTGAATTGGCCAGCCAATCTCTCATTTTAAGGGCATATTCTTTTCCATCTGCTGCTGCCTCGTTCAGCAGCCGGCAGTCATAAATAAGCTGTTCCATGTATGCCACAGGAGCTGGAGCACTCAGCAGCTTAACGTTTTGTACAGACTCATTGCTCCACACATCACAGACACATGCTGCTATGTTACCAAGGGCACTTAAATGAGCACATGCCGCTGTTTTACCTTCCATGGCAATAGGCGCACCTGTGATAGCCTTCATATAAGGACCCTCATAGCCGCAGTCCTTGTCCGGCCCGACAGCACCCATTTCAAAGCATGCCAGAGTTCTTGGGACAGTTGCTACTCTATCCACAGCGGCAAATACTCTTGGGATCATTGACTGCTCGGCAAGAGCAAGGGCTGTATTGCCAAATCCGCACGCAGTATCGCCACCCGGGATAGAATCTGTCCGCTTGGCAATATCAACTATCCTGGACCACATGAACCGCATATCCCTGACTCCTAATACACCAAGGGCAAAGATTGCTTTTCTGATGTCACAGGTAACCAGAGCTTCATCATGAACCTCTTTACCACCTGTAGTCTCAATGGCTAAAATGTCAGCACCGACCTCTGCGCACTTCTCAAAAGTAACAAAAATGCTCTCCAGCAGTTCCCCCCTTCTCATAAATGGTGGCCTTTCAATCTCCCTGGTATCGTTAGGGGTAATCCTGAGCAGACTCTTCAGCCCGTACTTTTCTTCATACTCGTACATTTTATCCCGCAGAATCTTGCAGATCTCCACACCCCACTTGGGCTCTATTGTGGTTGGAGGAAGGAGTTCTAATTCCACAATTATACCTGGGGCATGGAGATCCTTGGCTCTTTCCAAAATCCCGCCAATCATCTCGTTGTACTGCCTTCTGACCTCAGGCATAGTGCTTTCATTAACAGTCATTGGTGGCAAAGTAAAGTTGATTTCAGGGTAAACTGTGCCACCACCGATAACCATTCCATTCTTGGCGGTTACTGGATGTGGTGCAATACCGTAAACAAAATCATCAAGGGACTTGATCGCTAATTCGCTGAACGTCTTTACAGGTTTATAATCCATTATTGGCCGCCTCCTCTATTTTATTTAAATTTAAATTTCATTGAAGTTTGACCCTAACCAAACTGCTAGCAAATCATTATGCAGATAAAGCTTCTACTCCTGTAAGTTTCTTGCAGAGCTCAACAGCTGTTGCTGCATCTTCGGCATAGCCATCTGCGCCAATCTCATCAGCAAAACCCTGAGTAATTGGAGCCCCACCGATAATAACCTTGATACTGTCCCTCAAACCAGCTTCAACTAAAGCATCGATAGTGTTTTTCATTTCCATCATAGTGGTTGTCAGCAAAGCAGACATTGCAACGATGTCCGGCTTATACTCTTTCACTGCATCCACAAATTTATCTGGCTCAATATCGACTCCCAGGTCATAAACTGTATAACCATTACTTTCCATCATCATGCCAACCAGGTTTTTGCCGATGTCGTGTAGGTCACCTTTAACAGTGCCCAAAACAACCTTACCAGAAGATGGCATATCAAAATCATTCTGGCCTTCCTTGATAACTTCCACTGCGCTGTTCATCGCGGCAGCTGACATGAGTACCTCTGGCACAAACATTTCGTTGTTCTTGAACAGTTCGCCGACTTTCTCCATACCAACGATTAAGCCTTTTGCGATCACGTCTTGAGCATCTACACCACTACTCAACAAATCTTTTGTAAGTTCTACCGCTTTATCCCCATCTCCATCTAATACCGCTTGTGACAGTTCTTCAAAATTAGCCATTAAAGACATCCTCCTTTTTTATAAATAATTTGAAATAAATACCGTTTTGATCACTTGGTACAATTGCTGCATTGAATTCTCAGTAACTGATGCTGCATTTTGCTGTAACATTAGCTTCTTGCCAACCTGACATGATTACAAATTCAGGTACCTTTATTAAGGAACTTGTGCTAAACTTAATAGTGTGTAATGTGTCAAAAACGATATTTATTTCTGCTGCTATTCAAATTATAGTTTGTACCATTCTTCATCTCATGTAACAAAGCGTCGTTTTTGTGTTCTATTTTTAGTACTTTTATGTGCATATTTTATTGTTGTGAAAGCATTCACAACAATAAAAGCAATACTAAACATGAAAGCAGGTGATACAGTGAGCCGCCGTAGTCAAGTATTTCATGATATTTTTTCCTCTATCCTGGAAGGGGATGCCGATAGTGTGCTGAAATTAATTAATTCAGCACTGCAAAAAGAAATGAGTGCAGAGGAGATTTTAGAGGTAGCCCTGGTACCAGCCAGCATACAGGTGTTGGACAAATACCAGGGGGAGGACTTTTACATCCCCGATGTTATCAATGCAGCCAATGCCATTGAGGTGGGTCTACTCAGCCTGAGACCCTACACTAAAACATCACAGCAAAAACATGAAAAAATGGTTATCGGAACTGTGGAAGGTGATATTCACGACATCGGGAAAAACATTGTCTCCCTCTATTTGGGTTACGCAGGGTTTGATATGATCGATATAGGTGTCAATGTCTCCCCTGAAGAATTTGTCAAAGCAGTACAGCAGCACCAGCCAAAGATCCTGGGCTTATCGGCATCATTGACCACTACAATGGGTGAAATGGAAAGAGTGATCAGCGCTTTAAAGGAGCATCACCTGCGCAGATCCGTAAAAATACTGGTTGGAGGTGGACCGGTAACTAGAGAGTTTGCTTTAAACATCGGAGCTGATGCCTATGCCGCCTCAGCCCGCTTCGCTGTTAGTATTGCTAAATCTCTTTTGAAAGAAGAGTATGCCGATTAAATTTTGAATAGTGGATGTAAAGATTAAAAAAGCCCGTATTCTACGCACGGGCTTTTTTTTAGGCCAATAATAAAAGTTTGTCTTTTTTATATTCACCAGGGCTCAAGCCGGTTTTTTTCTTAAAAATCTTGCAAAAATAGCTGCGGTCTTTGAACCCGGTTTGTTTAGCAATTGACTCAATGTTCTGATCAGTTTCCATGAGCAGCCGTTTCGCATGCTCGATCCTCACATTATGGATATATTCTGTAATAGAATAGCCCATCCTCTTTTTAAACAGCTGTCCCAGATATGCGGAATTCATATGGCATATTCCGGCGATTTCTTGAACAGAGAGGCTCTCAGAACTGTAGTTTTCCTGTATATAATCAATTACTGTGCTGATAACTCCTTTTTCACTGCCGGTATTCTTTTCTGCTATCACATCGATAAAAGCGTTTCCCACAGATAACAGCCACAGCACAGCTTTTTCCACAGTATCAGCTTCATCTATCTCCTTTAGCTTAAGATCGATCAGGCGGATAACTTCACCGAATTTTACCCCATATTCTGTCGACATGCGGGTAAATAAGCTGAGGAACTCTAGGCTGCGCCCTTTGATAACTTCTAGCTGCCCCTTGCTTTGTGCTTATTCCGGTCAAACCGACCATCAAATCCGATCGAAATCAACCACCCAGTCCGGTTGAAACTTTCCACGTGTTCCGGTTCAAACTGACCACCGATTCCGGTGAAATCGACCACTCAATCAGA
>DULM01000121.1 GCA_012840405.1 Syntrophomonadaceae bacterium
AATAACAAGATCAGGTTTTTCTTTAAGCAAACAATTGACAGCTAATTTGACACAATCCGCTGGAGTCCCGTTGACCATCCACCCCTGACCATCAAAAAGAGAAGTTTTTTCCGCCCGCAGAGGCACATCCATAGTTATACCATGCCCTGTAGCACTGCGCTCCCTATCTGGTGCAACTACCACAACATCTGCAATATCTTTTAACGCAGACCAAAGAGCGGCAAGACCTTCCGCCCGAATGCTATCATCATTTGTGAGCAGTATTTTCATTGACAACTCCCTGACCTTTTAGCTTTTTTCCACTATTGCTTAATAAAATATTATGTTATCAACAGATAGGTGCTTACCTTCCAGCCCAATCATATCTTACACTTAATAGTCTACAACTCAACTGGAGTTTAAGCAATCAAAAGTACCTATATAAAAAGCACCAAAAATGGCGCTCTTCTTCTAAAGATGAATTAGATTTATATAAAGGCAATATTTACGAGGCTTTAATCAAGGAAAAGGCTTCTGCCCTTGTGGCCTCATTGCTTATAAATAAACCACGCACTGCAGATGTTAAAGTTTTGGCCCCCGCTTTCTTAATCCCACGCATGGTCATACACATATGTTCTGCTTCTATAACAACGATCACACCCATTGGGTTAAGAGCTTCCATTATAGTATCAGCTATCTGAGAAGTCAATCTCTCCTGCAGTTGTGGCCTCTTCGAAAGAATCTCTACCACTCTGGCAAGCTTGCTGAGGCCTGTCAGTTTCCCCGCCCTTGGAATATAAGCAACATGTGCTTTTCCATAGAACGGCAGCAAATGATGTTCACAAATCGAATACATAGGTATGTCCTTGACCAGGATCATCTCATTATGGTTTTCGGAAAAACAAACATTGAGTTCTTTTTTTGGATCAACACCTATACCGCAAAAAATCTCTTCGCACATACGGGCAACCCGCTCAGGTGTCCCTTGCAATCCCTCCCTTTGGAGGTCCTCCCCTATTCCCTCCAAGAGTAAACGAACCCCTTGCAATATCTTTTCTTTATCCATATTAATTTTTTTGCCCCCTTAGATTGCGTTAAAGTTTCTCTTCTCTCGGCCGAGATTATAAGAAATATATTTACTCCATAAAGTTATTCGCCAATAACTGAGGATATCCTGCAAAAATAAATGGTTTTTATCAATCTTATTCATTCTAATCCTAGAGATCTATTAAAACAGTCCAGTGCCTCGGTATTGGCTCCTTTGCTTAAATAAATCACAGCTAAGCCCATCCAAGCAGCAGCATTTGTCCGATCCCTATCAAGAGCCCGCCGAAGACATAAATCGGCTTCATCATACTTACCCATCTCTATGAGCAGCATCCCTTTATTACATAAAAAGATAGGGTTCTCAGGTTCAACAGCTAAAGCCTGGGAGCAGCATTTTACAGCACTGTCATAATTACCCTGAACCGATAGATAAACCGCCACATTGTTTAAGAGCAAGGGATCCAGTGGTGTTAGCTGCAGCGCTCGATCAAAATAATACATTGCATCCTTGTATTTACCCATTTTCAGGAGGACAGAGGCAGCATTTCCCAGCAGGTGAGCATCTTCCCTCTCACTGACCTCTAAAGCTTTCTGGTATGCGGCACAGGCACCATCATAACACCGCAAGCAGGCCAGACAATATCCCTTATTGTTCCAGAGTACAGCTGACCTGGGATCATAGCGAATCGCTTTTTCAAAATACTGGAGAGCCCTTTTATGTTCCTGCAGTTTGCAGTGGCACACCCCAATATTATTCAGCAATTCAGTGTCTTTAGGTCGGTAAGTTAAAACCTCAGAAAAGTAAGCCAGAGCTTTTCTATAGCGGCCCATTTTAAACAAACAATAGCCCTTACCCATCAGTGCCCCCAAATGTTTGTTGTTTTGCTCTAATACTTGATCAAAATATAGATTGGCCTCTTGATAACGGGATTTTTTCATTAATTCCCTAGCTTTGAGATACCACTCATCTGTTATTTCTAATTCATTTTTTTGATAATCATCTAACAGTACAAAATCTGAAGTTTTTAAGTCAGCGGTCTGTAAATAATAGAGCCCCTGATAATTGCTGATCGGTTTTCTCCTTACAATACTGCGGACAATTTGAATAATCTGATCAAACAATTTCATCATATCATCACACCCCCCTGTAGAATAAAAAAAATATTCTACATCCCAACAGATAGCACCTGCTAAAATATTCCATGTTATTCTGCCCATTTTCGTCAACAGCAAAATCATTGTTGCCATTTGCCAAAATAAAAAAACCTCGCACAGTTGCGAGGTTCCTTTTTTTTCTTTTTTATTTGCATTCCTTACAATAGCCAAAAAACTTTAACTGGTGATTGGTAATATGAAAACCTGTTTGCTTTTCAATCCAATTTTCCAATGTTTCTAAAAAATCATCGTTAACCTCTATGACCTTACCGCATTTGATACAGATCAAGTGATGGTGATTATGTGCCTCTTGATCTGTAAATTCATATCTGATACAACCATCACCAAAGTCAATTTTATGCAGTATATTCAGATCAGCAAGTATTTCCAAAGTCCGATAAATTGTGGCCAAGCCGATCTCAGGATCTTTTTGCTTCGTTATGGTATGAATCTCCTCAGCAGTCAGGTGTTCTTCAATATTGTCCAGCAACACCTTTAAAATTATCTGTCTCTGGGGAGTAATCTTATAACTTTTTTCCTGAAGTAACTCGCAATATGAGTCAAATTTATCCTGCATATCTGTCACCTTCTAATCTTTTCTGCGTCGATCTTTAACAAATATACTGCCTGGAAAGGTTTTAGCATACTTCTTTAACTCAGCTGCTATCTCGCTAACTTTCCAGTGATTGTCTATCTTACGGTTTTCGTTGGAAACAACAGCTACAGATATACTTAAAATGGGAAATATCTGTTCTCTGCCTTTCCGGTCTAGTGTTACAACATAACCTCTTTCCCAGTCCTCTGCACTGTAAAACTGTTTTATACCGTTATCAAATGAAGCAATGATCTTTGTTGCTAGTATATCAACCTTATCAGGAACTGTGACAATAATAAAATCGTCACCGCCAATGTGCCCTAAAAAATCATCAGGAGTACCATATTGCCGTACTACTTTAACTATAATCTCTGCTAAGAACTTAATTACCTTATCACCTTGTAGAAAACCGTATGTATCATTATATGCCTTAAAATTATCAATATCAATATAAAGAACTGCAAATTTTTCATTAAAAAAAATCCGTTGTTTTATTTCTTTTTCCACAGAGGGATTTCCATTTAAGCCGGTTAAAGGGTTGATACACCTTTCCTGCTGTACACGACGTATCAGAGCGCGGAGGCGGGCAATGAGTTCCAATTCATCAAAAGGCTTACATAAATAATCGTCAGCCCCTGCCTCTAATCCAGCAATTCTGTCTACTGTATCAGCCCTAGAGGTAAGCATCAGTATTGGGATATGAGATGTGAAATGATTACGGCTCAATTCCTTGCATAAATCACATCCATCTAGATGAGGCATAACTCTATCCACGAGAATAATATCAGGACATAATTCCTGGGCAACAGATACAGCCAACCTGGGGTCATTCAATATGGTCACTTCAAAACCGGCATTTTCTAAGATATCTTTAATCATTTTTGTTACAAGAGGATCATCATCAACTATCAAGACTTTACTGTTTTTCTTCATAGTTTCTCACCGTTAATAATATTCAATTCTTATTTCAGTTTTCCTTTATGTAGATCCTAATTTATTGGTCATATTGGAACTGAATTCCTAATATTTTATATTAATTCTGAAAGATAAGGAGGTGAAAAAATGGATAGTGATAAAAATCCGATCTTTCGCCTCACTGAAAATCCTGTTGCTTACGGCACTGGTGTAGCCCTTATCTTCGGTATCCTCAGCATTATATTGCTATCTATATTTTTTTATTTCACAACCATCTCCGAACTTTATCTCAAACCCGTTGGAACATTTTGTTATCTGGTAGGTGGTTTTTTGGGTGGTTTTCTTGCATCGAAAAGGGCAGGAGGCAAAGGGCTTATCTATGGAACTGAGGTTGGTCTGTGCTATTTCATCTTTTTCATTCTCATTTCCCTCTTGATCTCACCAGAGTCCCTCTCTGCAACTGCAGTAGTTATTAAAGGTTTTTTCACTATCCTGGTATCCGCCGCTGGTGGCATCTGCGGATTGGCCTTTACTTAATCAAAAAAAGCAGCCAAACAGAGGCCGCTTTACCTACTTGATAAATCTTCTAAGGATGTCCCGCAGAAATTTAGGCAGCCTGATATAATAAACCTTCAAACTTATCACCTCACGAAAAGAGTTTATTTCATTATATTCACTCAGCAAATGCAAGGTGACCTTTTTATTAAAATAAAACGCTGACCATTAAGCTAGTTGGTCAGCCATTTTTTTAAGCTCAAAAACAATCATACCGCCCAGGACAGCGTAATCTTCTGTAGGAAGGTAGTTTGGCGCTGAGGCATCAAAGAGAACATTTCCTGATGCCGGAAACTCATCATCTCCCTCCCAGATGATATACGCAACCTTAACCATAGGGAATATAGGTATCTGGATGGAGGCGTCACCCATCTCCATCTCTGTGCCGCCTAAAGCCATACCTGCTTTAATCAGGGCTTCAGGTTTTTCTCCAAAAAACTTGACCAATGGTCGAACAGCTCTATTGTAAAAGGGATTGATGTAAATCTGACCTGAAGGTAGTTCTTTAAAGGAAATCCACTGATGTTTTAAAGGAACACCCTCAGCTGAACTCAAATAATGCAGGATTAATATTTGATAATCCAGTGGGACATCCTTACACTCATGGTATACTTCACCTGAGGGAAAACGCACCCTGTACTCTTCATTTAAAAAAGGAACAATGATCTCTTGCTCATTATCCGCATATTTGACTCCTGCACGGAAAGCCATTGTTTTCGGATCCAGATTAGAAAACTCTTTCTTTGCAATATCCAGGGTAACATCCCTATTCATATAGGTTTTATTTTTAAATACAGTCTCCACATTCTCGCCCCCCTTGTCCTTCTATTATAACAAATACTACAAACCTAACAAGAGGAATATGGCTGGGGCGTTGGTTGACAACTTCCTGTACTCCGGGTAAAATTATAACAGTAATGCGCCCGTAGCTCAGAGGATAGAGCGCTGGCCTCCGGAGCCAGGTGCGCAGGTTCGATTCCTGCCGGGCGCACCATTTTTATTATTAAAGGCTCTCACTTTTCGTCCTACGCTGAGTCCTTCGTTCGGGATTCCACCCAAAAAGTGCACTGATAGCAAGAGCTATCTTCACCAGTTTATTCTGCAGTTTCTTCTCTAATATGCTGTTTTGAAGTGTTATCCTTTCGATTTTTTTCTGGAGAGATATATTTGTCGTATTCAGCATATCCAATTCCATCTCTAAATTTTCATTGATCTGTTGATACTCCTGGTTCCTCTTTTTTACCTCCTCCAGTTCTCTACCAAGCCGCAAGATTTCCTGGTGTTTTGCCTTAACCTCTTTCCTCAGGCTTTCTAGTGCCCGATTGAACTTCTTCTCCATTTCAATTTTAGCAGGCTCAAGCTGATTTAATTCCCTGTTTAACTCTCTGACCTTATCTTCTAAAAGGAGTATGCTCTCTTGCATTTGCTTATTGGATCTTTGAAGATCTCTGTTTTCTTTATTCAGAATAATACTTTCCTGGGTGCGGGCCTTTAACTGACTGGTTAAATTCTTAATATCCTCCTCAGCCTGGGAGTATTTATCCTGAAGGCTAGCAATTTCCTTGCCGTACTCCTCGATCTTTTCCAGGTACTGCCTCCTTTCCCCTTCCAGCTGATGCAGGTTAGCTTCCATTGTTTTGATAATAATCTGTAATTCGTGCAGCTTTTTTTCCTTTTCTTCAAGAGATTTCATATACTCTTCATTCTGTTTGCGCAGTGTATTGATCACCCTATTTCTTTCTCCAAGTTCAGTTTCTAAATGATGGAGCCGCTCTTTGATGGTCCTGCTGATCTCCTCATCCTCCACATTATCCTCATCACCTAAATCCCAATAAATATCCTCATTATCTCTCTCCCGTAGAAAACCACTATTTAATGAGTTTACGATTTTACGCTCAGTTTTTACCTTAGCCACAGACAAAACCCTCCTCTTAACATTTTATGGAAGGTCTTGTTCGCTAATAACTTTAAATAATCCTTCATATATCATGATATATTATGTCGACTTGTTTTCAGTAGCAAACAGTAAAAAAAACAAAATTCAGAGATTTATCATCTCTGAATAAATATAGAAACATACTTTGAATTACTTCGACACCCTTTGATTATATTGGCTTTTTAGGTTTATTATATTCTACTGCTTCATATTGCAGTTTGGCATTACATTGTTCACAAAAATAAATAGTTTTGGGTTTCTTGGTCAGGCGCTCGAAGTCCTTATGAACCTCTGTTATTATTTCTTTTTTTCCACAGAGCGCACACCTTACCTCCAATAAACATACCACCCCTCCACATCTTTATTCAATACTATTCAAAACCTTTTCTAAGCTGGAGATAAAACGCTTATTTTGTTCCGCTGTTCCCACTGTTACCCTGATATATGTTGGATAATCAAAAATATCCCCTGTTCGGATAATAACCCCTTCTTTCAATAGGGCTTTAAAAACTTTAATCGAATCCCGCTTAAGATCCAGAAAAATAAAATTGGTTTCAGAAGGAATATAATTTAAGCCCAAACGCTCAAATTCCTTATATAAGTATTTCTTTCCTTCAATAACTAGATCTCTGCTCTGGCGTACATGTTCCTGATCTTTGAGCGCTGCAACTGCTGCTTCCTGGGCTAATAGGTTAACATTAAACGGTTCTCTGACCCGGTTCAGCAGAGAGATAATTTCAGGAGAGGCCATTCCATAACCGACCCTTAGACCAGCTAGACCATATATTTTGGAAAAAGTGCGCAAAACTATAACATTCTTATGGCTATTGATCAGCTCAACTGCGCTGCTGTAAGAGGGATCAGTAACATATTCATCATATGCTTCATCTACAACAACTAAGATATCAGTTGGTAGCGAATCGATAAATTCCTTTAAATCTTCTTTATTGGCAAAGGTTCCTGTAGGGTTGTTAGGATTGCAGATAAAAACGAGTTTTGTATTACTGCTGACCTGCTCGTTAAATTTTTGAAAATCATACTTAAAGTCTGCAGTTAACTCTACAGGAACAGGTTTTGCCCCCATCAATTTAGTTACAAATATATATTCTGAAAAAGAAGGCCAGGGATATAACACATCATCTTCAGTTTCCAGGAAAGCTTCACCGATCATTTTGATAACTTCATCAGTGCCATTGCCAATAATGAAATTACTTTCATCTAAATGATAAAACTGAGCCAGTTCCTGCTTTAAATAATAACAATTCCCGTCAGGATAAGTGAAAATACGCGGTACAGCTGCTCTTACAGCCTCCAGCACTGCAGGTGAAGGACCAAGTGGATTCTCATTAGAGGCTAATTTGATGGCTCCGCTAATACCATACTCCCGTTCAACTTCTTCAATAGGTTTACCAGGTACATAAGGTTTTATAGAAAAAATGGTAGCTCTCGCCAACTCATCAAGTTTGCTCATCTTTATAATCCTCCTGTATTGATTTTACTTTGTTTCCCCCTACTGCCCCATTTTCTGCTAATTATTTTTTAAGATCCCTTGTTACCTGCTATTAGATCATTAATAAAACGGGGTAAAACAAAACAGGCTTTGTGCATTTCTGAGGTATAGAATTGAGTTTCCATTGTATTATCTGATCGGTAATCCTGTTGGGGATCATAGCGTTTAGACCCTATAGTGAAACTCCAATAACCGCTGATATAGCTGGGGACACATACAATATAAGCTTTTGTTAATGGAAAATAAGCATTTATTCGGTGATAAATCTCTTTAAAGGCTTTCCTGCCAAAAGCAAAACTGGGAGAATTGGTATGTGTAACAAAAAGACCATCATCTTTTAAACATTTGTAAAGATTTTGATAAAACTCGCTGCTGTATAATTTATAAGCAGGGCCCTCTGGTTCCGGATCAGTGGAATCAATGATGATCACATCATATTTGTTATTATTCTCGCGAACATAGTTGATACCATCACCTATGATCACATTCACCTTGGGATCAGAAAAGGAACAACTGAGTTCAGGGAGATATTTGATACAGGCTTTGATCACCTGTTCATCAATCTCAACCAAATCGATCCGTTCAACGCTTTTGTGCTTTAAAACCTCAAGTGCAGTTCCTCCATCCCCTCCCCCAATAATCAGAACATGACGGGGATTCGGATGAGTGAATAAAGGAACATGTGCGATCATCTCATGGTAATAGAATTGATCATCTACTGTGGTCTGAAGAGCATTATCCAGTACCAGCGCTTTCCCGAATTCATAAGTATCAATAATTGCAAGGGTCTGATATGGTGTTTCTTCAATATGAATAATATCTTTAATACCCCAGGTAACTTTGTAAGCAGGACTGTGCTTTTCTATCATGTAGAAGGTCAACAGATCTTGCCTCCTTGATTAATAATTTTTATTTCCTATAGATTTTTGGTATCTAATGTCTTTCTGTACTGTTAGCCTATAAACATCACACATCTGAAGTATTCTGGATGTTGTCCTTTTTCCTAAAAACTTTTCTATCTCTATCAGATCCAGATTGGTTGTAATAATTACCGGAAGGTGATAATTCATCCGGTAATTCAGCAAAGAATATAATTTATTACAGGTCCAAGGTGTATAGTTATGAGCACCCAGATCATCCAGAATAAGGACTTCGACCTGTCGAGCCCCATTTAATAATGAAATCTCATTTATTTCCGATTCCTCACCACCTTTATGATAAGTAGCCCTCAATTCATCTAAAAAATCAGGCACTACAAGAAACAAGGTCTGAATCCCTTGTTTTAATAGGAAATTAGCGATCGCTCCTGCAAGAAAGGTTTTTCCGGATCCCACATCTCCGGTCAATAAAAGCCCCGGAATGTTAGGATTTTTTAAGTAATTATAGGCAAACTGGCGTGTACCAGCCAAGACCCTAGCTGCCCTTTCCCGGTGTTCCCCCTGGTAATAGTCCAACTGAAAAGCTTCAAAAGTACAATTTTTTATTTCCGGGGTTATATTTGCATAATGATAAAGCTGTTCCAGGTGTTTCTGCTTAACACAGTTACAAATCCGTGCCCTTTCCCCATCGATCAATATAATTCCCCGATCATGGCACAACTTGCAGGAAGGTTCTTTAAGCTCTTGCTGCAGTAGATCGGATTCTCTACCCATCAGGGTTTTTCTTAAATTATTTAGAATATCAGTAACATCCCTCATTTTCACACCCTTATTATGTTAAATAAATATCTTTATATTTTTCATCCTGACTATTTGCTGCTTCTTTATGATGTTTCTTTTTATCAAAAAACTTTTCTTCGTATTTAATGATCTCAGTGGTTGTTTTGAGGTTCATCTTCGCCCAGGATGACAGGATCCTGTCCATATAATTAAGATTCAAAATACCGCGCAGTACAGCTCTTTTTAGTGCTTCTTTGATTAAGGTATCTGAATAACCATCCTGATAGTACCAACTCTTAATCTGATCAACTTCAATTGCTGTCAGGGCTCTACCAAATTCACGTTCAAATAAACGTATAATCTGCACTATAGGTGATAGACGTAGTTCATTAGCAGCTTTAATCTGTAGTGTTGTCATTTCCTGGGATTGCTTAAATGCATGATGCATCTTTTCTTCTGCCCAAAGGTCAGCTAACTTTTCAAATAAACCTGTGGGGTCGAGGGAATGCTCTTTATCAGTTAACAGACCCAGATCACGCAGCTTT
Source organism: Syntrophomonadaceae bacterium (assembly GCA_012840405.1). Taxonomy (GTDB): domain Bacteria; phylum Bacillota; class DSM-12270; order Thermacetogeniales; family Thermacetogeniaceae; genus DTU068. The sequence goes on from DULM01000121.1 coordinate 9,896, forward strand.
TCAATTGACCTCTGAACTAGGTCTTCAGAAAAATTAATAAGCCTGGCAATATCGCTAATTTCCAGTTCATACTGTCCTCTCTGTTGAAAATAACAAAATGATAACATAACTAAAAGGTCTGTTCCATCTAAACCAAGTCTACCGCTGTATCTGATGAGCAGATTAGGGATCACTGTAAATCCTTCAGCAAAAAAATCCCTGCTAAATAGTGCGGGAATATGCAATCTGCTACCCATTCTGCTGCCGTCTTCCAACTTGACCATCCTTTTAATAAAATGTTAATCCATAAATATATTAGGCAAGCTAGCTTAAAAAACCTGCTCAAGATCTAAATAAAGATTAAAATTAATAATTAAAATTATATCAACTATATAATTGGGAAAAGATAGTATAGAGAAAAATTGAAGGAAGGTAGAAGATGAATAACACTGAAGAATTCATTTCACGTCTTCTGGAATCCTGGAAAAAAGAATCAGTGTCATATCCTTTTATGCAGGCACGATTTCACAGATTTATCAAACAATCGTGCAGAGAAACGCTGGAAACCCTTTTTTTTAAAGTTTATTTAAACCATCCTTTATTGTCTGATATAAACAGCTTAAGGTCGTTCCTCATACCCCAGTGCCGTTACCTATACAACGGAATATCTACTTTTCTACCTTTGACCTGGACCTTCCCAACAACTGATCTAAAATCTGTGGTCAGCAGAGAGGTGCGGTTTGTGGGCAGAGAAATACTTATTCTTGCCATCAACGACCTGCAGGTAACACAAAAAGAGCGTAGTCATCTATTTCATACTCTACAACTGATCAGCCCTAGGCCCGACTATTATAAACTCGAAAGGATCGACCTTCAAGAAATACTTGAACAGATACCTGTTTTACTCCGCAAAGGGGATCTGCTGGCTGAACTTCCAGATTTCTCAGGGCTCTATTTCACTGCTCATGAATTGGAGCCTCTTTGGGGTGCACTGCAGAGATATAATTTTTTACCAGAGGAGGAAGCAAAATTAGAAAATTTCTTTAACCTAGCTTTTAAACATCAAATCCTTGCCACTCTGCATAATTTTATCAACAGGAATTGGAATTCACCGTATGCCAAACTGGCATGCGCTGTTTACATCACTCTGGGAGAGATTATTCCCTGGGCGAAACATCCTTTTATTAGGCGGCTGCTGGCTGTAAGTTATCAAGAAGCCAAAACCATGAAAAATGCAAATAAAAACGCAAAATAAAGAGAGTATTATCGAAATACTCTCCATTAAATCAGCTTATAGTACAGCAGTTTTTGATTCCTGGTGTTTGTTAAGAAAACGGCGTATTCTTTCTAAAGCCTCCTCAATATCCTGCTGAGCTGCAGCATAGCAGCATCTGATATACCCCTCTCCGCTGGGACCAAAGGCATTGCCTGGTACCACAGCTACCTTTTCTTCAAAAAGGAGTTTCTCACAAAATTCTTCAGAGGTCATTCCTGTACCTTTAATACTGGGAAAAACAAAGAATGCGCCCTGGGGTTCAAAACAGGGCAACCCCAATTCTCTCAATCCCTGGACAATCATGCGGCGGCGCTTATCATAATCGTTAACCATCTCTTCAATAAAACACATACCTTCTCTCAGGGCTGTAATCGCTGCAAACTGACTAAAAGATGGAGCACATAACATAGTATACTGGTGAATTTTAAGCATCGCGTTTATGATTTCTTTTGGTCCTGCAGCATACCCCAAACGCCATCCGGTCATAGCAAAAGCCTTGGAAAAACCATTAAGTAATACGGTTCTCTCCTTCATTCCATCAAGTGTGCTGATACTCACATGTTTCCTTCCATAGGTCAGTTCAGCATAAACCTCATCTGAAATAACCAATAGATTATAGTTACGGGCGACTTGAGCGATCTCTTCAAGATCTGCCTTTTCCATTATTGCACCTGTAGGATTATTCGGATAAGAAAGCAGAATAGCCTTTGTTTTGCTGCTGATATGAGATATAAGATCCTTCTTTTTTAATTTGAATTTTTCCTCTGCCCTGGCTGGCACCAATACAGGAATACCACCTGCTAGGGATACAGCAGGTGCATATGATACATAACAGGGTTCCCCAATCAATATTTCATCCCCAGGATTGATTATTGCACGCAGAGCCAGATCAACAGCCTCACTGACCCCTACAGTAATTACAATTTGATCAGCTGAATATTGAACGCCAAATCTGCTCTGGAGATACTGTGCAATCTCTTCACGCAATTCAGGTATACCACTATTTGATGTATATTTGGTCTTACCTTTTTCCAATGCATAACAGCAGGCCTCTCGGACCACTTCTGGTGTAACATAGTCTGGTTCTCCCACTCCCAAAGATATTACTCCTTCAGTTTTTTCGATCAAGTCAAAAAATTTCCGGATTCCGGAAGGCGGCATTTTCTGGACAACTTCAGCTACAAAACCACCTACTGATTGATTAGTCACCATTCTCCCCCCTCTTTAACATATAGAAAACCCCCGTCCTTGAATAAAAATCAAGGGACGGGGGTTGTATCCGCGGTACCACCCTAGTTGACCTGCAACGGGTCCACTCTAGTTTTTGTAACGGAAATTTCCGGCCCTGCTTACTTAAGTTCAGCAGGCATCTCCAGGGCGGCCTTCAGTGTTCTGTTTTACCGGTCTTTCACCCCCACCGGCTCGCTGCGAAAACCAGATACCACTTACTCTTCCCCTTCATAGATTTTTCCTATATAATATTCTTTTATGTCTCACAGATTTACTATATTGCCAATTATTCTAGCACAAGCCTTTTATTCATGTCAAGACTCCTTTTTATCTTCCTGATTATTTCCCTTGAACAGCTCATTTCTTTAACAGGGATGGCGACAAACTTGATCCCCGACTGGCGGCAGATACATTCTTTGCGCACAGAATCTGTACTTCCTTCTTCTATATTATCAATGGCTAGTTTCAAGGAAGGAATATAATATTTAAATAAACACCCTAGTTTCCGGTAATTATTGATCACCTTATATTGAGGAAAGAGATAATTGATCGCCTTTCTGAGAGGGTCCTCATCACGAACTTCAACCCTTTGAACAGTTTTAGGTAAAGAAAGTTGATCACTGTGATACATACTATTTAAGAGTTCAGGTAAATCTACATCCAAACTAGCCAGCATATCTTTGTCTGGTAGCCTTTGAATTATTAATTCTTTGATAGCCTCTTTGATGTAATCATCCCTTGGGCCAATCAATTGTCCCAAAAGTTGCCGCAGTTCTTTTACTAAATCACAAGCCTGTAAAAAGTAATCATCTTTTTCCCCAATTTTATTGTTCCCTATAATTGAAATAACCTCAATCAACAGATCAATTTTTGCAAGTACTTTGATGCCAAGCAGTTGTCCCTCCTGTTGTCTCATATCCCCCACCATCTTTATTTTTTTATATAAATCTTTATTCGGTGGAGCTCATTTTTATTACGAAAAAACCTCCGGTTTTCACCGGAGGTTTTCATTTTGAACATAAACCTAGCTGAATAAGTAGCGATAAGCCTCCCCTGCCGCTGCTTTGGCATGACCAATGGTTTTTGGAATATCCTTTGGCCCCTGGCAGACTCCTGCTATAAAAACACCAGGTTGCTTGGTTTTTACACTGCTTTCTACACCTGCCATGAAGCCGTAATCATCGAGACCGATATTCAGCTGATTGACAAGTTCTTCGTTTCCTTTTTTGGGAGTAATAGCTATTGATAAAACGATGAGATCATATTTTTCTTCGCACTGCTTACCAGTATAGGAATCTGTGTAACGCACTGTCAAACGATCATAGGGAAATCCGTAAATCTTAGATGGAATTCCCCTGATCAATTTAACTTTATCCTGCTCCAGTAAAGTTTCTTTAAAACAGCTAAACCCCCTACCAAAGCTCTGAAAATCCATATAAAAGATATCCACTTCGGTGTCAGGCAGTTCATTTTTGATGACTTTCGCCAGCTTGGCAGCATAGGTGCAGCAAACCCTTGAACAGTAACCATTATCAATGGAGAGATCACGGCTTCCTACACACTGTATGAAACCGACCTTTTTGATATTCTCACCATATGCTGCAGTGATACTTCCTTTTTCTTTAATTGCTTGCTCTAATTCCAGACCAGTAATCACATTTTGCTCCCTACCATAAGAAAATTCATTTCTTCTACCCAGGTCATAGGGATCAAATCCGGTTGCCAGAATAACAGCCTGTGCACTTAAAGGAAGTTCCTTCTCACCACTGACGATGGTCGCTTTATATCCATCCCCATTTTTACTGATCTCTTTAACGCGGGCATTGGTATACACCCGTACTTTGGGCTCTTGCAAGACCTTTTCTTTCTGCTGGAGTACCAAGCAGGCGCCACAGCGGTTGCATTCATCAGTTGCTTTACAGCAGTAAGTAGCTGCCCTGCCACCG
>DULM01000122.1 GCA_012840405.1 Syntrophomonadaceae bacterium
CGGAGGTCGGAAAATGGCCGATGTCTGATGCCGGAAAAAAGAATATTTTTGGGCGCGTAGCTCAGTGGCGAGAGCGCTTGACTCACATTCAAGAGGTCGCAGGTTCGATCCCTGCCGCGCCCACCAGAAAACCCCGTAATCACAAGCGATTACGGGGTTCTTGCTTTTTCTCAGAATTCGCCTAAAACGGCTCAAGTTTGTGACAGTAGGCAACAAATTACAGCCTGTCAATTGCCCTTCTCAAGGCTTTGATTATCTAGGTGTGTGTTTGTATGATAAGGATCATTAATTTGCAAGCTTAAACTCGCCTGCATTCTTATCATAAATGTATATTTCCCCTGTCTCTATTATATAATGCCATCCGCTGATATTAAGTTTTCCTGCTTTCACTCTTTCGTTTATATATGGATAGCTCAGTAAATTCTTTAGTTGTTCAACCACATTTGCTTGTTCCATCAGCAAATGCTTTTTTCCATGATCATCTGTGGATTCTTTTATTACTCTGTCCCTTACTTCATGAATTAAGTTAAGCCATTTTTTTGTATGAGGAAATTCCTCTAAATACTCTTCCGGTTTCAAAGACGCGGCACATCCTCCGCAGTTAGAATGTCCGCATACAATAATATTATCAACTCCTAAGGTTAAAACAGCATATTCAATTGCCGCTACAGTTGAAGCGTAGTTATCTGCTTCTTTGAACGGAGGTACAATATTTGCAATATTCCTGAGTGTGAAAAGTTCACCTGGTAAAGACTCTGTGATCATGTTAGGATCAACTCTTGAGTCACAACAGCTGATGAATAATGTATGGGGCGTTTGTTGTTCTTTTAATTTATAAAAAAGCTCCTTATTTTTTTCATAATCCTTTTTCCTAAAATCAACGATTCTTTTTAAAAGCATTTCCATAGAATCTTGAGTCATTTCCTTACCCCCTTATAAGTTGCTAAATAACGAACTTTACCTGGTTTTTTTTTGAGTTCGTTCTCATCACTAAACTTGTTTTCCGCCCCCTTGCGCAGCCTATGATAACGGCGCCCTATACATTATTCCTCTCATATTATAGATCAAAATAAAGATAAAAGGATGGGTAAGGGGACCTAAGAGTGTGTGTACCTGGGGTGGAGAGTGATGTGCTGGGAAACATAACAATAAAAAAAGCCCAGCAACCAACTGGGTTCTTTATTAACGCTTGATGCTGGTTTTTTTAACAGGGTGACAGCTAAGGCTTATAAAAAGGCAAACAGATGAGTTCTGTTTTAATCAGTCCTCAAATCTCCGGAAACAAGCCACCCGCTGAACAGAACAGGCCTTTAACCCCGGCTTTTCCTGGAAGCACCTGGGGAGAGGTTGAGGGCAGCGCTTGACAAAAGGACATGACTGTGAGCTGATTGTTGAGTTCAGTTGGGCAACAGGCTCACGGTTTTCTGCACGGTTTTCTGTCCTGGTGCTGGTTCCCACCTCTCTTGACAGTGAAGGTGCTGCTTCTATCAGACACTTAGTATAAGGGTGGAGGGGGTTGTTTACTACTTCATTTGTTGGCCCCTCTTCCACAATGGTCCCCTTGAGCATGACCGCCATCCGGTCGCTGACCTTCCTGGCGAGAGCGATATCATGGGTGATCAAAAGGAGGGCAAGCCCTCTTTGCTCCTGGAGGTCAAGGAAGAGCCTCAATATCTTTGCCTGGACACTGGCATCCAGTGCAGATGTGGGTTCATCTGCGATAATCAGTTTCGGGTCCAGAACCAGTGCACGGGCAATAGCCACCCTTTGGGCTTCTCCCCCGCTCAGGTGATGGGGATATTTTTCTAAAAATTCTTCCTCTCCGCTTAACTCTACCTCATACAAAACTTTTTTTATCTTTTCCAGTTTTTCTTCATTACTTCCATAACTGTGGATATCCAGAGGCTCCTTGATGGCTTGATATACATTCATGCGATGGCTGATCGACTCTCCGGGGTTCTGAAAGACCATCTGGACCCGCTCAAAAAAATCTTTCTTTCTCTGGAGTACCTGCTGACTTTCCAGATAGATCTCTCCCTCTTCAGCTGTGAATAACCCCATAATGGTTTTTGCCAGTGTGGTTTTCCCGGAGCCGCTTTCACCCACAAGGGCAAGGGTCTCTCCCTCATAGAGGGTGAGATCAATACCGTGGAGTATTTTAGCATGATCAATACTCTTACTGATA
>DULM01000013.1 GCA_012840405.1 Syntrophomonadaceae bacterium
TAGTTTCATAGAGGGAATCATTTCCCATGTACGTACTTTAGCAGATGGTCTTACAAAGTTGACATTGGCTATAGAACAACTGTATGGATACTCAGGATTAAGACACAGCCTACAGAACAAAACAGGGCAATTGTTGTACCTGCTGATCAATGATAAATTTAATTATCTTATTACATCTTTAAAAGCTATTCAGAAGCAAGTAAAGATGCTACCACTGGAACTAGTCAGTGATGATCTGCAAAGTTTTATCCAAGAAGTAGAAAGGGTATTGGTTTGTTCTCCCCGCATGATGCAGGACTTTCAAGAATTAAAGAAACTCACCCAATGGGCTTTAGAATGGGAGAAAAACTTGATTTCCTTTGAGTCTTCTGATAGTCATGTTATAGCATCTAATATTGTAAATACAGATATTGTCGCAGCAGGTGATGTAAAAATAACTGGTGGTGGTTGTTATAATTCGAGAATTCAAGCTGGCAACAAGGTAACTGTAAACGGTGTTTTCCGCGGAGGGGAGATTCAAGCAAAAGGGGATGTGCACATAGGAGAATTGGGATCTAAAGGGGGAGGTACCACTAAGGTTCTCACAGGCCTGGAAGCTACAGTTACCATTGACCTTGCCCATGAAAATGCTGTAGTTTTATTAGGTGGGTATGGTTATTGCTTTTTGAGGAAAGAAAGGAATGTACGATTAAAGTTAGATGAGACAGGCAATCTAAAATATTATGGAACCCCTGCATAAGACTGGTCAAAGCCGTATATATCTTATGATCGGATCACTACCGGTAATTTTAGATTTTCTGGGGTCGGCTACAGGAATAATAATATGAACAGCGAATAGTAATAAAATAGTTGACAACTGAAAATGGGAACAGGTGCCCGGTCAAAGGGCTTGACAGGGAAACCGGACTCCTGGGCTCGAGAGTCCAGTCAGCGGAAAAGAACCTGTTCAAGATAGGGATTAGGCACGCAAAGTTTTTTATGTGGTAACTTGAAAAACAGGCGGCTTTTTATAAATAAAGCCGCCTGTTGACTTTAACTTATCGATGTTTATTAGACACTTTAATCATGCAGCTTACTGTCATACCATTGACTTTCTGCTTTTGAAGCTTTTCTTGCAGATTTCTACTTATTCTGCTCGATTATTTTTTTTGCCCGCTCATGCATATTGGGGTAAAGGTCTACCGGAACGAATTCTCTACCTAATGTCTGGAAAACCTTATACCTGGCGCACTGTGTTTTATCTCCCTCGCAGTACCGGCGTTTGTACAGTTGGCCCAGACCGCTTTCAATATCCATTTTGTCGTTGTAAAAGGGACATTTTTTCAAGTTTTCACACTCCATCTCCAGAAACCTCCTCTGCCAATTATCTAGATCATAGCCATGCAAAAAAGAAAGGCAAGTCTATTATAACAGAATTGTTATGAGTCTGGGTTTATTGCTACTTTGTACTAAGATATTTACGTTCCCCTGCTGCGGCGGGTTATATAGTACGAATTGTCGACAATATATCCCATAATGTTTGGTTTTATATGGCAGGAATAACAATTAATATAAGAGAAATCAAGGTAATTAAAGGTGGGGGATTTCGATTAAAACCGACAGTGGGGAGGAGAGTATATGATAAAAAGAATTGCATTAATAATAGCTATTGCCGTGATGTTATTTTTGTGTTCTGGATGCGAATTAAACAGTGAGTATATAGGATGTGCGAGTCACTTATATGGATCATGGCATAACAACCTCAATTTTGAATTTTCAAATTTTATGAAGGGGTTGGAGTTAATCAATGCCTGTACTGAGCAGGAAATAAACAGCGACAATTTGAGCAATTTATATTATACGACGGAAATGTTTACTAACACAAACAACCTTTTCGTCCTAAGAGGTTTACTGCACGCTGAAAATATACCAGAGGACTTACGAAATAAGTTGATCAGCCCGGAAGTGGTTCCTCACGCTAAATACATGTTTGAAACAGTTGACACATTAAAGGGAGTTAACGAGAAAATATGGGTTTTAAGTGACAAATATCGTGGAACTTCATTACCTGAGAAGCAAAAAGAATTAGTGCAGGATTATTATAAGAATCTTAATGAACTCTACGAATTATATCGAGATGTATGTAATGATATAACTGAAGCCGATCTTGCTGATCTGTGTATTGAAGAGTTGCAGAAAGTACACCGTATCAACGAAAATATTATGGGATTGCTTCCATACCTAGCCTATAAACACAATTATTTTCTTGACTAAGACCTCTTTTTTCAAAGAGGTTTTTTGTATATGGAACTGTTCGTCGATGGAGGGGCAAATAATTATAACAACAAGAAACAAAAAGGAAGCAAAAAGAAAATCCCTTTGCTTCCTAAAGTTTATTTAAACCGAGTTTTTTTATTTTTCTGTATAATGTTGCACGACTTATACCCAGAACCTCTGCAACCTTATCTTTCCCTGCTACTGATGTGCCATATTTCTGCAACAGGTCTTCAATTATTTTCTTTTCGTTCATTAAATTCTTTTCCTGTAGTGTAGTTGGTTTGTTCTTATGTCTATTAGACCTTTCCCTGATATAAGGAGGAATGTTTTCCAAATGTATTAACTGATCTTCTGCAAAACTGATTGCATACTGCACTGCATTTTCTAATTCACGCACATTACCTGGCCATGTATAATCACATAACAATTGGCATGCCTCTGATGTAAAGCCGGTGATCTGTTTTTTCATGATCTTTGAATATCTTTTAAGCAGATAATCCAGTAAAACAGGTATGTCCTCTATTCTTTCTCGAAGGGGAGGAATTGTAATCGGGATAACGTTAAGCCGGTAATAGAGGTCATCACGGAATTCTCCGTTTTGCACCATTTTTAATAAATTACGGTTTGTTGCGGCAACAATGCGAACATTGATTGGCCTTGCGGTTGTGCTGCCAATTCTTTCAACAACACGCTCTTGCAGCACTCTTAATAATTTTGCTTGCAGATGCAGGGGTATTTCTCCGACTTCGTCTAGAAAAAGTGTACCACCATTGGCCAGTTCAAACTTGCCCGGTTTTCCTCCTGCTTTTGCACCGGTAAATGCGCCGGACTCGTAACCGAAAAGTTCGCTTTCCAGTAAAGATTCTGGAATGGCGCTGCAATTGACAGCAATAAAGGGGCCTTTATTAAAAGGGCTTTCCGCATGAATGGCGCGCGCAAAAAGCTCTTTCCCAGTTCCGCTTTCACCTTCGATCAATATATTGAAAAGGCCTTGAGCGGCGCGTTTTGCTTGCTCTTTGACCTCTTCCATTATGCTGCTGACACTGATAATATCATCGAAAGTATAGATCAGATCATGTTCAGTTAAACGTTGCGCCTGTATTTGGGCTTCTCCGTAGTCTTGGAAAGATTCGATGGCACCGATGATTTTCCCCAGGGAAATGATGGGATAGGTTGAACAAAGCAGAGTTTTTTTGATGTTCCCAATTTGGTGTTCTTTGGTCATATTAAGGATTTTTTTCCCTGACTTAATAACTTCGGTAAATGATGATTGGGGAAGTATTTCTTTAGCTGGTTTTCCTATCACTTCTGAGGGGTTCATTTCTAACAGTTTGCCCGCTTGTTGATTAAAACAAGTGATATTTTCATCTTCGTCAACGGCTATGATACCGTAGGGGAGGTTATTGACTATAACATCAAGTTGCCCTTTGGTATATAATAGCTTTTTCATAACCTGTTTTGCTGCCACTTTGCTCGACAACAAACTAGCCATATGCATGATAAATTCCATATAGTTCTCAGTATTGTTAATCAGGGTTTTTTGCTGTTGCTCATCGAAACCCATAAGATTGATAATCCCTATGCATTTCCCCTCATAGTTGATAGGGCAGAAAATACCCACTTTGCAATAGCAGTTATTTCGCAATTCACATACTTTGCAAATCTGATGGGACCCAGGATTAGTCAGGATGAAATGCTGGCCTGTTTTAATAACATATTTATTGACATAACCCCACCGCTGCTTTGGCCCCAGTTTTCTCACAGATCCGGTTCCGCCTACTCGATATTGGTCACTGTCGATAATTTCAACTTCAACTTTGAGAATTGCAGCTATTGCATCTGCCACTTCCTGTACTGTATCTGCGATTTCTAATAGGTAAGACAATGTCATTCCCCCTTATATCGTCCCACTTTATATTATACATGAGAA
>DULM01000123.1 GCA_012840405.1 Syntrophomonadaceae bacterium
CAGCTAACTTCCTCAACTGCCGCTTTGGCTTGGTGATCAACGGGCATCATATGCTGTAATATCTACATAACAACCTTCACAGCTTGCTACACTAGCAGGGATAAACCGATTATTATCAGTCATATAAAAAGCCCACGGACAACTTCCGTGGGCAGAAGGCTGAAGAGGGTTTAATTATTCATCGCATTTTTTCTTGGCTGCTCTCTGAACACTGCAAATGTTATCTAAGGGTATAAGTATCTCCCGTACCCTTTGCTTGAAGGGTTTATCTACACCTGCCACAAAAGTGAGTACATCAATAGAGTCATCATCAGCTGTCAACTCAATAAAGTCCTTTCCGATCAGACTCAAAATTCCTCCTACAGCTTTTTTACAACAATTCCCACAGGAGTACTCTACATTGACTACTTTACATTGGAACTCTTTATCAAGCCTTCCGGTAAAGTTTTCAAAAGGATTAAACATTCTTGCTTCAGCTTTATTGTTTTCAGACATAGCATCCTCTCCCCCTTATGCTTTTCTTTCATCATATGTTGGCCCAGTACCAGTTGTTACCATGACAGATAATAATAAGATAATTTATCCAGTAACATGAAACAGGTAATAAATTGTTTTCTTGTCATAACCCATATCCCAAGGGCAGTGGTAGCGGTCAACTGTATGGGAGTTGACCAGGGGATATCCCTTTGAATCCCACCCTACAACAATAGCAACATGTTCTATTTCTCCGCCCATACCGTAGCCGATCACATCTCCCTTTTGCAGTTCTGCAATTGCCCCTGCCGGAAATTTCTTGGTTGGCGTGATCAACTCTGAAAAGGTCCCTTGTGCTATTAATCGCCCACGACCGCTGTATTGCAGCCAATCACAGAAATTTGGAGCTCTTACCCAGGCTTCACTGCCGCTGAAACCATCCTGATTAATGGTATAAAACCAGCTACCATCTAAGGGAATCTTACCGCCGTTTTTATCAGCTAAGCATTGGGAAACATAATTGGCGCAATCTCCGCCCAAACCGCTCAGGTCGCCGTATTCCTTAAGATTATACTGGTGGTTGTTCCCCGCCCCCCATGCCATGCCAGCATATTGATCAGCGTATCTGACAGCCGCTTTCCGGTCATAACTGCCTTTGTCACTATCCTTTTGAAAACTTTTCGGTGCCTTTCCCTTTGGTCTTCCATCTGCTGGTGTTGGGTTGGGGGCTAATGAATCATCCCCTAGACCATCTGTATAAAAGTCCTGGCTGATCAGCCATTTTCCTTGATGTTTTTTCAGTTTCATCCAGTGACGGGTGCCGATACCAAAGCGGTTGATCGTTGTTTCCCCTTTGTAAACATAACCGACCATCAGGGTTTGGTTGACGATCAATTCAGCCTGATTCCCTCTTATTTCAAGCCACGGAATTTTAATCTCAGATTTTGCCTCTATAAAGTCGACTCCTCGCTTTGTTACCCACATCCGGACAAAGTCCAGTTTAGCCTTTTCGTGGGAATGGGCCCAACGCCCTAATTTTTCCTTTGTGTAGTAAAAGGACAGGGCTTCTTGATCAAATGAATGGTCAACCAGAGCCTTTGCCCTGGTGTCAAATATTTTTTTTACAGTTTTCGTCACTTCAGCCTTTTTTGAATCGGTAGATTTATTATCTGAAAAGCCCCATGGTGGTGAGATCAGAAAAAATAAGAAAACAATCGTCAAGGTCAGTAAGCGAATCCAGGTCTCTTTCTTCATAAATGACATCCTCTCATTAATGTTTATGAGGAATAATTAACCAATCAGGAGTGACCTAAACCCATTCATAGAACCGATTTTGAGGTTGGTTTTTAGATTTATTGTGTCCTTTTTACTTGAACTGTTGCCCGTTGATTGCTGCCAGTGAAGATATAAATAGCCATCCACACAAATCAGTAAAAAAACACCAGTGTCTATTATCCTAAAAATTTTTAGGACCAACATAAAATAAGGGAATATGGACCATGCTAAAAGAAGCAGGAGGTGTCCAGTCAATTCATGCGCCCACTGAAAAAACCTAAGAAAGCAACCGAGATAAGGCAACAGAGGATCAATGCTCGGCTGGAGCAGATCCAACCTGACAAAGATCTTTTAAAACAGTCCATTAGTACTGTTTTGGAGCATAATGTTGAATTGTTTAAAAAGATGTTTGCTGAAACCAGCGATTTTGTGGTGCGCCAGTTTCATTTTGGATCTAACAGGGAAATCCGTGTTGCTTTAATTTTCATTGACGGACTAGTAGATGCGACTGCCATTAGTGAGTCAATTTTTACACCCTTTATGCTGAAGACTTTAGAGCATGGGGACCAGGAAATAGTTCCTCAAAACCCTTATGATTTGATCCTCAACTGGTTGGTCACTTTTAATAGTGTCAAAGAAGAATTTGAAATAGGTAAACTGTTGGACTTATTGCTAGCCGGCTTTGCTATCCTTTTTATCGATGGTGCTGCAAAAGCCCTGGCTATCGAGGTTAAGGGATGGGCAAAGCGCTCTGTGGAAGAGCCTAAAGCAGAATCCTTTGTGCGGGGCCCGCGGGAGGGTTTCACAGAAACACTGCGAGTCAATACTGCTCTCATTAGGCGCCGTATCAGAACACCGAAACTCAGATTTGATGCGTTGCAGATCGGCTCTGTTACCAAAACAGAAGTCTGTGTTGCTTATATAGATGGTTTAGTTAATCCGGCGACAGTGAGAGAGGTCAAACAGCGCTTGGAGCGTATTGAGACTGATTCCATTTTGGAGAGCGGATATCTTGAAGATTTTATCAGAGATAACTACTGGACACCTTTTGCCCTGTTGGATCGCACAGAGCGGCCTGACAAGGTGGCAGGCTGTCTGCTTGAGGGCCGGGTGGCCATTTTGGTGGACACTACACCATTCGTTCTGATCGTTCCTGCTATTTTCAGTGGATTTCTTCAGTCTCCTGAAGATTATTATGAAGCTTATGATTATATCCGCCCTTTACGCTGGGTGGCATTGGTTATGACCCTGACTCTGCCCTCATTCTATGTTGCTCTAACAACTTTTCATCAGGAAATGATTCCCGCCAGTTTGGCATTGAGTATGGCAGTGGGACGGGCAGGCGTCCCCTTTCCTGCAGTTGTGGAAGCCCTGCTGATGGAAGTTACTTTTGACTTGCTCAGGGAGGCAGGGACCCGTATGCCCCGGTCCGTAGGCCAGGCAGTTGGTGTTGTCGGTGCATTGGTTTTAGGACAGGCTGCAGTGGCTGCTGGTATTGTGAGCCCCTTTATGGTGATTATCGTTGCCTTGACTGCTATTGCTTCTTTTCTGATCCCAAACTATTCCTCATCAATAGCTATCAGGTTTCTGCGCTATCCCATACTCTTGCTTGCTGGTTCATTTGGGCTGGTGGGTATTTTTTGGGGTCTGATGTTTTTACTGCTGCATCTTGCTTCTCTGCGGTCCTTTGGAGTGCCATACCTTTATCCCATTGCACCTTCTGTTCCGGGGGAATGGAAGGATGTATTCTACCGGGCACCCTGGTGGGCAATGGACCGCCGTCCTCTGTTGTTTCGCTCTCCAAATAGAATAAGGCAGGCACCGGGGCAGCGACCTGAGCCTCCTGCGGGTCGAAGCGGAGACCAAGCTGAGAGCGGGAAACAAGAGATTAAAAAAAATGAGAATAAGGGGGACGACAGTGTTTCTTAAAATTTTATTTGTTTTACTGCTTGGGGCTGGGGTGGCCTATTATGAGGTGCCCAAACTGCTGCAGCAGCAGCTTAAAAGAGAGCTTATTGTTTTTGGCTGTTTTCTGCTGATCGGTGTAGCTCTTGCCTTGGCGACGGTTTTAAATTTGCCGGTTCCTAACCCTACCGATGCTGTGGAATATATTTTTAGACCTGTGGTTAGAATGCTTTATCCAGGGTAGGGATGATTTTATGAAAATGGGGGAAGACGATGGGTATAGAGAAGGGAAAAATATCACGCTGGCAGGCAATTTTATTGGTTTCCAATTCTATTCTTGCCAGTATGGTGCTGATTACTCCCGCACTTCTGACCAAAGAGGCGGGCCAGGATGCCTGGCTTTCTGTATTGATCGCCGGGATTCTAGGTTATTTAATAGGTCTTTTTGTTGTTTCCCTAGGGCTGCGCTTCCCGGAAAAAAATTTGGTGGAATACAGCATCGATCTGCTTGGCCCCTGGTTTGGGCGGGCAGTGTGCATCATTTTCGCTCTCTTCTTTTTGCATATTAATGCCTATCTGGTCCGGGCATTCAGTGTGCTGTTGATCACTGAAACCATGCCTGAAACGCCATTGTCTGTATTGAATATATTCTTGGTTATTCTTGTAGCATATGGGGTTTACCTGGGATTGGAGGTGTTTTCCCGGGTCAATGAAATTATTTTTCCTCTGTTTATGTTAGCCGGCCTGATTATTTTTGCGCTGGCTGCTCCTGAAATGGATTTTGAGCAGTTGAAACCTTATTTTACCCATTCTTTCTCCGGTATACTTTGGGGCAGTTTGATCCTCGCTTCTTTTTATGCTGAAGGATCGTTTTTATTGATGCTTATCCCATCTCTGCGGAATCCGAAGGATGCTAGGAAAATAGTACTGCCTGTTTCATTAATACTTTTAGTTGTTATATCGATTGATGTAGTAGGTCTGATTTCATTGTTCGGCGCTCAGGAAACCTCCCGCATGTTATTTCCTACCTTTGAATTGGCAAAAACTGTACACCTGGGAGCTTTTGTAGAGCGCATTGAATCTCTCGTGGTTGGGCTCTGGGTGTCGTCCGTTAGTCTTAAGATCATGGCATTTTACTATGTATCTGTGCTGATTCTTGCTGAGGTATTTAAGCTGAAAGATTATAGGCCGCTGGTTTTGCCTTATGCCTTTGTTCTGGTTGTTCTGTCCGTCATCGGATGGGAGGATACCAACCATGTCAGGTTTTATTTATCCCGCTATTATCCATTGGTTGCGGTTACGGTCATGACAGGAACAACACTCTTTCTTTATATTGCATCTTCATTCAGGAGAAATGACAAAAAGGGAGGCGAAACACAATGAAGCTTACAGTTGCTAGATTGAAAGTTCCGATACTGTTTGCCCTTATCTTAATATTTTTATCAGTTAATCTATCCGGCTGTTGGAGCAGGGTAGAAATAGAAAAGATGGCATTTATCTCTATGGTGGGGGTGGATGCTGCTGGCCCTCAAGAACTGCTGGTTTCCTTTCAAATTGTCAACCCTGGTGGCTTTGCTCAGGGTGGAGGAGGAGGCGGCGGTGGTCAAGGAGGAGGCGGTGATAAGCCCTTTTTTGTGCTGAGTGTCAAAGCACGCAGTATCCCTTTGGCTCTTGCCAAAGTGTCTCAGGAGAGCCCCCATAGGGTGCGTTTCAAACAGTTAAATGCCATTGTTCTGGGCGAGGATCTGGGTAGGGAGGGTGTAGCCCATGTGGTAGATTTTTTTGTCCGCCACTGGGAGATGCGCCGTTCCATCTGGATGGTTATGGCCCACGGCAACGCCCAGGAGGTATTATTAAAAGGGGCAC
>DULM01000124.1 GCA_012840405.1 Syntrophomonadaceae bacterium
CAAAACCATCCACCAAGAGTACTACTTTTCCCTCCAGTACAGCGGAAACAATTTCACCGAAATCCTTTAACTCACTGATATCATCAATAAAAATGAAACTATCTTTCAGCTTTTTTAGTGTGCCTGATAATGGTGTGTGTGACTGCACCATCAATGGGTGCAGAACATGCTCGTCAATCCGCTTTTTATCCACCAAGCCGTCAAGGAAGATCAGGGCAGCAGAGGTGCCCCCTCTGGCTAGTTTGAACTGGCGGATGATAACATCACTGCTTTCCCCCAGTACCTGACGGAACAGTTTGATGTTTTTGTTGAGGTCTGCTGTCAGCTGTTGTGCTTTAGTACTGCTGTTTTGATAATTATTTCTTTCCTTGAGCAGGAAAGATAAATTGCGGAGTTTACTCAAAAATCTGAGCACCTATTCTCCTCCTTGCTGTAGATTATTATGATGGTGGTTTGCGCAAGGGGATAATGACATTTGTGTAGAAAATATATAAAAGGGTTCCTCCTAGGAGAATCAGCAGCAGTACAGCCAATATTTTTTCCACCATTGTAAAATGCCCCCCTTTTTACTGATTATTCCTGTATTAATGTAACCAAAAGCATAATGTATTAATCCCGTTAATAGACAGTTGTGCCATTAAGAGATATAATTAGAAAAATTTTTGCACGGACGGTTCTCAATCGGTCATTTGATTCTGTTGGAGTAGGTAAAACCGTCTGATCGGTGGAAAATCGGCTGTTTTCCTGAAAATAAACTTGACTAACAAAATAAGCGATGCTATTATTGCATCGTAAGCGCGGGAGTGGCGGAATTGGCAGACGCGCCGGACTTAGGATCCGGTGGGTAAAACCGTAAGGGTTCAAATCCCTTCTCCCGCACCAAGCAATTTATTGTTTGGTAAAGGCATGCTCAGCTTTTTTGTAACAGCTGAGGATGCCTCTAAGTATGATAAGATAAGGTAATTAAGAACGAGGAGGAGCATAGATGCGTGCAACCCTGGAAAGTATAGAGAAAAACCAGGCAAAAATTCATGTGGAAGTAGAAGAGGAAGTTGTGGCCAAAGCTCTTGATCAGGCCTATCGGAAAGTTGTGAAAAGGGCTGTAATTCCTGGTTTCCGTAAAGGAAAGACACCACGCCCGATCCTTGAAGCTCGTCTGGGGAAAGAGGTTCTTTATGAGGAAGCATTAGAGATCCTCCTCAGTGATGCATACAAAAAAGCAATTGAGGAAACCGCCATTGAACCCATCAATCAACCGGAGATCGATGTTGTTCAGTTGGAAGAAGGGAAACCCTTTATTTTCGAAGCAAAAGTTGAGGTTTTACCAGAGGTAAAATTGGGAGAATATAAGGGGGTTTCTGCAGTCATCCCAGAGGTAAAAGTGGATGATGAGGAAGTGGATGCTCACCTCAAACTTCTGCAGCAGAGGCATGCCAAACTTGTTGATGCCAGTGACAAAGAGGTGAATGATGGGGATATTGCGGTGGTGGACCTGGAGATAAAAGTTGACGGAAAAGTAGAAGAGAGGCTTTCAGGTTCAGAGAGATATGTAGAGGTTGGTACAGCTAGGTTTATTCCGGGTTTGGATGCCCACCTGCTTGGGATGAAGGTAAATGAGGAAAAGACTTTCACCATGGACCTGCCTTCAGTTTTTCAGTATAAAGACATAGAAGGCAAGGAAGCTGAGTTTAAGGTGAAAGTGGTTGCTGTTAAAAAGAAGGAATTGCCAGAGTTGGATGACGAGTTTGCCAAGGATGTCAGCGAGCATGCTACATTAGAAGAGTTGAAGGAAGGTCTGCGCAAAAAAATTGAAGAAACAGGGCATATCAATGCCAAACGCATTTTCAAAGAGCGTGTTGTTACCAAGGTTGTTGATCAAGCCGAGGTGGAGATCCCGGAAACCTTGCTTAAGCAGCAGTTGGAAGTAGAAACCAATCGCTTTGTACAGAGATTGGCTATGCAGCGCCTTACTCTAGATGATTATCTGAAAATGGCTAATAAAGATAGTGACGGGCTGCGTCAGGATTTGGAGGCAAGGGCACAGCTTGCAGTTAAGACAAGACTTGTTCTCGATGCCATAGCTAAGGCAGAAGGGATCAAAGTGACAACTGAAGAGTTAAATCAGGAGATCGAAGACCTGGCTGCACAGTATGATTTAGAGGCGGAAAAAGTCAGGGCGGATCTTGAAGCCCGGGGACAGCTTAGTGCCCTGGAAGAAGAGTTGCTCTTAGAAAAGGTGCAGGATTTTCTGGCTGACAATGCTGTGGCTCTCACAGAAGAACCGGTTCAGGAAGAAGCTGAAGCAAAATCCGAAGAAGTTGAAGCAAAAACCGATGAGGAACGGGAAGAAGCACAAGTAGAAGAAAGTAAGCCTCAGGAAGAGCCTGCAGCAGAACAGGGAGAGTAATTTAAGGAGTTAGCTTGTATTGGGGATAGAAGGGAAAAGGCCGCGATTAATAAAAAGCGGCCTCTTTTAACAGAATCATTTATTTGGTATATTAAAATTAGAAAATAATAAAGATAATGAGAGCAGGTGGATAAATATGAAGTCACAGTATTTGGTACCCATTGTGGTAGAACAGACGAGTCGTGGGGAAAGATCATATGATATCTACTCTCGATTATTAAAAGACAGGATTGTTTTTTTAGGGACTCCTATTGATGATCATGTAGCCAATGTTGTTATTGCACAGCTGTTGTTTCTTGAAGCAGAGGACCCGGACAAGGATATTTATCTTTATATCAACTCTCCTGGCGGCTCTATCACCGCAGGGATGGCCATTTACGATACAATGCATTATGTGAAACCTGATGTTTCCACAATATGTATCGGATTGGCAGCCAGTATGGGGGCGTTTCTGCTGGCAGCTGGCAAGAAGGGGAAACGTTATGCTACTCCGAACAGTGAAATTCTGATCCACCAACCTCTAGGAGGTGCCCAGGGGCAGGCTAGTGATATTGAGATTCATGCCAAACGTATCATCAAGGTGCGCGA
>DULM01000125.1 GCA_012840405.1 Syntrophomonadaceae bacterium
CAGGTTTTCTATTTGTAGAAAGGCATATGGTGCCTGGAGAGGCCAATTGATCATCATCTGATCAACTTCTGCATCACAGTTGCCCTGAGCGATAACAAAGGGTACTGTCAAACTGTTGACTGCTTCTGCCACTCCACGGGGTTGATAATTATCAGGGAGTGGATTGCGGGGGCCGTGGTAAAGAAGGTCCCCCGCATGAATAATCAGGTCAACATCCCGGAAAAGAGTAGACATTACCTTCTGCCAACTGGAAAGTGACCCATGGGTATCACTGATAATACCGATCCGCATTTTACTTCCCCTTCAATTCCCTGAAGAGATTAACCATTTCCAGAGCAGTCACTGCAGCGTCAGCACCTTTATTTCCTGCTTTTGTCCCTGCCCGCTCAATAGCCTGTTCCAAGGTGTCTGCGGTGATCAAACCATATACCACAGGTATTCCTGCCGCAAGGCTGACCTGGGCGATTCCTTTGGTAACCTCACTGGCTATATAATCGAAATGGGGTGTAGCCCCTCTGATCACTGCTCCCAGGCAGATGACAGCATCATAACCGCGCTCAACCATTTTTTGAGCAGTCAAAGGAATTTCAAAGGCACCTGGAACCCAGGCCACATCCACTGCATCCTCACTGACACCATGCCTGAATAGCATATCTAGAGCCCCGCTCAACAGCTTATTGGTAATAAACTCATTAAACCTTGATACAACAATGCCAAAACGCAGTCCCTCACCCAGTAGTTTTCCTTCGAATATTTGCGGCAATTTAATAACTCCTTTCTATTTATTCAGGGCTAAAAAATGCCCCATTTTTTCCTTCTTTGTTTGCAGATACCTTTTGTTTTCAGCCCTCGCTGGCATTTCAATAGGAACCCTTTCCACAACCTCCAAACCGTAACCCTGCAACCCCTTAATTTTACGAGGGTTGTTGGTCATCAACCTCAGTTTCTTAACACCGAGGTCCACCAGAATTTGGGCTCCTATACCATAATCCCGCAGGTCCGGGGGGAATCCCAGCAGTTCATTGGCTTCAACTGTATCTTTTCCCTCATCCTGCAGCTTGTAGGCCCGGATTTTGTTCAACAGACCAATTCCCCTCCCCTCCTGCCGCATGTAAAGCAGTATCCCTCTCCCTTCAGCAGAGATCATGCGCAGTGCTTGTGCCAACTGCTCACCACAGTCACAGCGGTGAGAACCAAAAACATCTCCGGTTAAACACTCAGAGTGCACCCTAGTCAAAACAGGTTCACCGTTACTTACATCACCCTTCACCAGGGCAATATTGCAGGTATGGTCTAGCAAATTCTCATAGGCTACAGCTGTAAAATCACCATACTTTGTTGGCAGATGGGCTTCTGATACTCTCCGTACCAGTTTTTCAGTATGGCGGCGGTATTCGATCAAGTCTGCTATAGTAATGATCTTCAAATTGTGTTTTTCAGCAAACTCAAGCAGCTGCGGAACACGGGCCATGGTCCCATCCTCGTTCATAATCTCACAGCACACACCTGCTGGATAAAGGCCTGCTAAGCGAGCCAGGTCTACAGAAGCCTCAGTATGTCCTGCTCTCCGCAGAACACCGCCTTCTACTGCCCGCAGAGGAAAGACATGACCTGGACGCCTTAAATCAGATGGTGCTGTTTTGGGGTCCACTAAAGCTCTGATGGTTTCAGCCCGTTCAAAAGCTGAAATACCAGTTGTTGTAGTAACAGCATCAACAGATACAGTGAAGGCTGTTTCCATGCTGTCTGTGTTGTTTGCCACCATCTGATGCAGTTCCAATTCATCCAGGCGCTCTCCGGTCATAGGAGCACAAATCAGACCACGAGCATGGACTGCCATAAAGTTAATAGCCTCAGGTGTTACCTTTTCTGCTGCCAGAATCAAATCCCCTTCATTTTCCCGATCTTCATCATCAACAACAATAACCATACGTCCCGCAGCTATCTCTGCGATAGCTTCTTCAATTGTGTCAAAAGATTCCTTTGCCATTGATTCGCTCCCTCCCCTAGATAAATCCATGTTCCGCTAGAAAATCCACAGTAAGTTCCCTTTCCTTATTTTCTGTTCCTTTCCCCAGAAGAAAGAAAACATATTTACCCAAAATATCTGCCTCAATATTTACCAGGTCCCCTGTTTTTTTCAACCCTAAAATAGTTTTTTCCAGAGTATGGGGTATTAAGCTCACTTTGAATGAAGAAGGAAGCAGTTCTGCAATAGTAAGACTGGTACCATCAACTGTTATAGAACCCTGCGGGGTTAGATATGGCTGCAGTTCTGCAGGGATTTGCACCCAAATCTCTGTTGAAATCCCCCGCTTGTATATACTCAAAATCTCCCCTACAGCATCCACATGTCCGGTAACAAAGTGTCCACCCAACCTGCCTCCTACCTGCAAAGCCCTCTCTAAGTTAACCTGGTCTCCTTCCTTTAACAAACCCAAATTTGTCTTAGCGAGGGTTTCAGCCATAACATCAGCATAAAAAGCTCTGCTGCTACAGGAAGTAGCCGTGAGGCATACCCCATTGACCGCGATACTATCCCCCACCTTCAAGTCTTCACATATTAAACTAGACTCAATATGCAGAGAAGCTGAGAGATGCCCCTTTTTAATCCCTCGAACGATACCGATGTCTTCTACCAGTCCTGTAAACAAACAACCACCCCTTTTTGGCACCATTTATGAACCCTGCACTGTGTCACCTATTATACTTCCCTCTATCATCAGGCATCTGTAACTTCCTCCCGCACCCCAATCAGACATCCAGATCTAACATCTATTTCAACTTCCAACCTCCGGCCTCGGCGTACTATTCCGACTTCCGACCTCCGGCTTCAACTCCACTCCGGCATCTCTTCCGATCTCCGACTTCAGGCCTCCGACCTCCACTCCGGGTAGGCAGTGATCATCATGTCCTCTCCTACCTTTTCTGTGAAAACAGGGGAAAGCCGCAAACAATCTTTAATTCTGGAAAAACCTTTTCCCCCGAAGACCCCTGGAGCATCGCTGCCTCCGATCAACAAGGGCGCCTGAAAAATAATATATTTATCCACCAGTCCCCCTTCCAGCAGAGCGGCATTGATAGCAGAACCCCCTTCCACCAAAAGATTCATTATCTCCTTTTGTCCAAGCAAACTCAGCAAAGATTTCAGATCCACTCTCCCCTCAAAAGCCGGCAGTTCCCAAACCTCTACACCAACTGCTTCCAGCCTCGCCCTCTTTTCCCAGCTGTAATTTCCTTTGACCACTGCTACAGCAGTGGGTATCTGAGCAGCAGTCTGAACCAATTGTGACTCTTCAGGAATGCGCAAACTGCTGTCAACAACGATTCTGAGCGGTTGCCGGCCTTGATAGCCAGGAAGCCTCACATTTAAAAGAGGGTCATCAGCCAGCACAGTGCCGATTCCGGTAAGAATAGCATCACTCTCAGCTCGCAGTCTGTGAACGACAAGACGCGCCTCTTCACCAGTAATCCACTTGGAATCTCCAGAATGAGTGGCGATCTTCCCATCAAGTGAAACAGCAGCCTTTAGTGTGACGAATGGCAGTTTAGTTCGGATATATTTGAAAAAAGCCTCATTCTGCCTGCGGGCTTCCTCTTCCAAAACACCTACCTGAACCTTAATCCCGGACTCCTGCAGTATCTTGATTCCCTTTCCTGCAACCTGGGGATTGGGATCAGTCACCGCCACTACCACTTCTCGGATTCCCGCTTCTATAATGGCCTTTGTACAAGGTGGGGTTCTTCCGTAATGACAGCAGGGCTCTAGAGTAACATAAAGCACAGCACCATGTGCCCTCTCTCCCGCTGCCCGCAGTGCGTGTATCTCTGCATGGGGTGAACCGGCCTTTTGGTGATAGCCTTCTCCTACAATTTTACCGTTTTTTACCACAATAGCGCCTACAAGTGGATTGGGACTGGTCTTACCCCGTCCTAATTCCGCCAGTTCAATGGCTCTTGCCATCAATTGTTCATGGTCCGACAAAAAGTTCCCTCCACATTATTAATAAAAATAGAAAAACCCGATTGGAAAGCCTCGGGTCAATTTACAAAAATATGAAAAGTCTCCTTCTCCCATCCAGACTTTAACTGTCGGCTCCAGAATTCCACTGGATCAATCCAGGTCAGTCACCCGGATTCGCGGGCTTTCACCGCCGGTGTGGAATTTCACCACCCCCCGAAGGACCTTCCAAATACATTATTCACATGTCTGTTTCATTGTACACCTAATCCAATTAATCCGTCAATGATCCTCTCTTTTGAGAACTGTACCACCAACTGTCCTCAGCGGCTTCAAGGGCCAGTGTGCGGTATTGTTCTATAGCTTGGCCCCAGTTCCTCTCCCTTAATAAAGCAGAACCAATTACCAAAGAATTAGCCCCTGCCTCCACAACTGATTTTACTGTTTGCAGATTAATCCCCCCATCCACCTGCAGTTCAGCAGTGGCTCCGGACTCTTTCAGCATCATTTTTAATTTTCTGATCTTTTCACACATAGAAGTTATAAACGCCTGTCCACCCCAACCGGGGTTAACGGTCATGATGAGAACCAGGTCCAGATCAGGAAGGATATAATCAAGAAAACTTAAAGGTGTGGCTGGGTTAAGGGCTACCCCTGCTCTCATTCCCAGGTCCTTGATCATCTGCACAGTCCGGTGCAGATGGGTACAGGCTTCTGCGTGAACGGTTAGGCTTTTTGCCCCAGCTGCTGTGAAAGAAGAAAATAACGATTCTGGTTGCTCTACCATTAAATGCACATCAAAAGGTAATGATGTAATCTGAGAAAGAGATGCCACAACAGGAGGCCCAAAGGTGAGATTAGGCACAAAGCGGCCATCCATAATGTCAAGGTGCAGTTGGTCAGCCCCACTTTTTTCTAATTCTTTAACAACTTCACCCAGTTTACTGAAATCCGCAGTTAAGATCGATGGCGCGATTTTGATCTGCATTAGTAAATCCGCTCCTTAACAATAACCTCTGCTAATAGCTGTTGATAACCCTGATAACGGATAGTGCTGATCATCCCTTTCTCCAGCGCATCTATTACACCACAATCAGGTTCATTGATATGAAGACAGTCAACAAAACGGCACTGGCTGGATAGCTGGTGGATCTCCGGAAAATAACGGCCTAACTCTTCTCTTCTCATTGGTGGCAGCTCTAAATTGCTGAAGCCAGGTGTATCTGCCACAAATCCACCACAAAGCTCAAGCAGTTCAACATATCTGGTGGTGTGTTTTCCTCTTTTCAGCTTTCTGCTTATCTCACCTGTTTTCAGCTTCAGTTTGGGGTCAAGGGCATTGAGCAGTGTGGATTTGCCTGCACCTGATGGCCCAGACAAGACAGAAACTTTTCCCTCCAGGTTCTGACAAACAAAATCTAGACCGCTGCCGTAAAGAGCGGAGGTAAGTACTGTCTTATAACCTGCCTGCTGGTATATTTCCATCAATTCCCGAGCCTCTTTTTCCTCAACCAGGTCCGCTTTATTAAAACAGATCACAACCTCCAGTTTCTTCAACTCACATAAAACCAGAGAGCGGTCAAGAAGCTTCAGATCCGGCACAGGCTTAGCCAGGGATACAATATGTATCACCTGGTCAATATTAGCCACAGGGGGGCGAGGCAGTTCATTTTTGCGTGGTTTTATGCTCTCAATAATACCTTCTCCCTCTTTGAGGGGTGTAAAAAGAACCCAGTCACCAGGGAGTATAGTCTGCTCTCTGCGCAAACGGCCACGGCCGCGACAGCACCAGCTTTCCAGTCCGGACTTGATGTAATAGAACCCCCCATAACCTTTCAGTACTAAGCCTTCCTTCACTAAAAACCTCCTTTAAAAATACTTGTTCACCTCAATTAAAGGGAATAGTCTGTCTCAATTTTCCTTGGAAATAGATCTGAAATTCCCCGGGAGGATAAACGGTAAAGACCTTATCAACTTTATCCCCCTCCTTATGGAACTCTTTATAAACCTCTCTTGTACCCTGACTGTCCTTGATCACAACAATCAGTTCCCCTTCTTCAGGAACATCGATTTTCAATTTGGTTTCCTTTTCCTGTAAACCACTGCTGACCACAACATCAATAGATGTTCCCTTTTTCACCGAACTTCCAGGGGCTATGCTCTGTTCAATAATCACACCCTTCTCCTGATCACTGGGCTTCTCAGTGACCTGACCCAGATTCAACTCAACTGCCCCAAGAGCTGCTTCTGCCTGTTCTACCTTCAAACCCACCACAGCTGGTACAATTACCTCTTTTTCAACTGGGCCTTTGCTCACCACCAATGTGACATCACTGCCCTTTGGTTGATTGCTATCCCCTGCTGGAAACTGGCGGATTACGTAACCCGCTGGTACATCATCATGGTTTTCTCTGGTAACTTTAACAATAAACCCGCGGCCTTCCAGAGCAAGGGTTGCTTCCCTCTCCTCTGCTCCCGTGAAATCGGGCAGCCAGACACTAGCGGGCCCTTTGTTGACCCAAATACGTATCAAACGGCCTTTTTTGACCTCCATCCCGGCCACCGGGTTCTGCCGCACAACTACACCTGTCTCTGTTCCCTGCTCAGATGCCTCTTTTATTTCTACCTCAAGGCCCTCTTCTTTCAGCATTTCTTCCGCTTCTTCCTGTGTTAACCCCACAACATTTGGAACAACAACAGTCCCCCCAAAATACCACCTTGACAGAGCAAACAGACCTCCCGCTACAAGCAGCAACCCCAGGAGAGTCAAAGCCACAATAGCTCCAGGGTGTAGTTTTCTCTTTTTGCTGACCTTTTTCTTGCTTTCTATCTGTTCAGGCATTGGGATCAATCTGGTCTGCTCTTCCTCAGATGGGTAGATAACCCCAGAGGGCTGGCCCTCTGCCAAAGCCTGCTGCATCTGTGCTGCAGAAGAAAAGCGGTTTTTTGGGTCCTTAGCCATTGCTTTGAAAATAATCTGTTCTAATCGTTTAGGTATAGCGGGATTCTCCAGGCACAGGCTTTTCGGTTCTTCCTGAAGGTGTTTCAAGGCGATAGATATCGGGTTATCACCCTGAAAAGGCACATGACCAGAAAGAACTTCATAAAGAACAACACCCAGAGAATAAATATCTGACTGAGGAGTGACCTCCTCTCCCCGGGCCTGTTCTGGGGAAAAATAATGAACAGATCCCATCACAGAACCCGATTGGGTCATGGTAGCACTGGGAATTGACAGGACACGGGCCAGACCAAAATCGGTAACCTTTACCCGTCCCCCTGGTGTCACCAGAATATTATGAGACTTGATATCTCGATGAATAATTCCTTTACTATGGGCGTGTTCAAGTGCAGCACAAACCTGTATACCGATGTTTACCGCTTCTGTTGCTGATAGTGGACCCTTTTCCCTGATTATTTCTTTGAGGTTGGAGCCCTCCACATACTCCATCACCAGATAAGGTACCCCATCCTCTTCACCCACATCATAGATACTGACTATGTTAGGATGGGAAAGGAGGGCTACAGCCTGGGCTTCCATCTGAAAGCGCCGGACAAAATCCTTATCCTCAGCAAGTTCTTTGCGCAGAACCTTAACAGTAACGATGCGGTTTAAAACAGTGCAGCGCGCTCTGTAAACATTGGCCATTCCTCCGGCCCCAAGCATAGCAATTATTTCATATCTGTTTCCCAACATTTTTCCGATCATTTCTTAATCCTCCCGTGTGAGGGCAAGTCTTAATAACTCCCTCGCTATTGGTGCAGCAGTTCTGCCACCCTGCCCACCATTTTCAACTACAACACACACAGCGGCCTCAGGATGCTCTGCAGGAGCAAAAGCCACAAACCAGGCATGGGGATTACCTGCTGGGTTTTCCGCAGACCCGGTCTTACCTGCCACAGTTATCCCGGATAATGAAGCAGCTGTACCTGTTCCCCCGGGTCGCACAACCTGCACCATAGCCTCCTGAACCTGCCAGGCAACTTCAGATGACGCCACTGTACGCAAAGGTTGCGGTTCCCTTTGCCAAACCAGATCACCTTCAGCTGAACGGATCTCCTTAACCAGATAGGGAGTCATCATCACCCCCCCATTGCCCAAAGAACCGGCCACCATTGCCATAAAAAGCGGGCTGACCTGGATTTTCCCCTGCCCCATACTGGCCTCAGCAAGGCCATTTTTGTTCTGCAGACTCTCCCGATCAAGGGGGATATCTGCAGCAGGCAAATCAAAGGGAAGTTCTGCACCCCAGCCGAAAGCTTCAAGCCCCCGGGTAAAATCTTCACTGCCTATTCTCATACCCAAATCGGCAAAATAGGAATTACATGATACAGCCAGCGCACGTTTAAGATTCACCGATCCATGGGCCCGTAGATCGCGAAGCACCCTTCCCTCAATAGTCAACTGCCCCTGACAGTTGAAGGTAACATCCTGCAGCTGAGGGTATTTTTTTAACCCGACAGCAGCAGTAACGATTTTCATGGTAGACCCCGGAGGGTATAAACCCTGGATAGCCCTGTTCCACAGGGGACGGCTTGCATTATCACGCAGTTTATCCCATGACTTCTCTAAGCTGTCATTATTAGGGTCATAGCTGGGAGTGCTGACCATAGCCAGAATCTCACCTGTTCTGGGATCCAGTACAACTGCCGCCCCTCTGTAAGCAGACATCAATTCATAGGCTTTCATCTGCAGTTGATGATCTATAGTAAGATAAAGACTATCACCCTCAGTTTTTGCCAATCCCCAGCGGGCCTCTAAATATCTTAAAGTATGACCCTTTAGCCCCAGCAGTTCCTCATCATAAGCCCTTTCCAAACCTGATTTCCCTAATATCTGTGAGTGATAACCGGTCAGATGAGCATACTGCTGTGGATAATAGTATTTTCTCTTGTTTTTATCTCCTTCAATAATGGTGCCGGCTATTTTTTCTCCATCACGGGTCAAAATTCCTCCCCGCACAATGCGATTTTCGATAATCCACTGCCTGGGGTTGGCAGCATGTTTGCTTAAAGCAGGCCCCCTCACCAGGACCAGATAAATAAGGTAGCCTGCGTAAATAAGGAAACACACTGTTATAAATATAAAAAACTTTTTTACTGTGTTACGCATAGTATTCAAACCCCTTAATAAACTTAATCAGCAACTGTATCAGCGACCGCCTTTAAATCCTCTGCACTCTCCTTTTCAGCACTTATCTTATAAAGCATACCGATCAAAAAACAGTTGGAAATAAAAGAACTGCCTCCGTAACTCAAAAAGGGCAGAGGTATTCCTGTGAGGGGAATAAGATTGGTTACACCACCGATAATGATCAATGTTTGTATAGCAAGAATACTGCTGAAACCGCAGGCCATCAGAACACCGAAATCATCTGAAGCCTGAAGGGAGGTCTGAATCCCCTTCCAAACCAGAATAAAATAGATCCCTATTATTGCAAGAGCACCGAGAAGTCCTAACTCTTCTGCCATCAAGGAAAAAATGAAATCTGTATGGACAGCCGGTATCAATGTGGGAAAACCGCTGCCAAAACCCTGTCCAAAAATACCCCCTCCACCGATGGCAAATAATGATTGCACAACTTGGTAACCCCCGCCCTCTATCTGTTCTAAGGGATCGAGGTAAATTGACATTCTGTTTTGGACATGGGGAAAGATAAAATACATCAACACTGTACCCGCAGAAAAAAGCCCCAGTCCCAATAAGAGAAAATATGAACGATCTGTAGCAATATAGACCATCACCAAAAAAATAGCAAAAAAGAGAAGAGCCATTCCCAGGTCCTTTTGGAAAACCAAGAGCAATAAAGAAAGACCACACACAGCTAACAGGGGTCCCAAATAGGGCCAGTCCGGAAAATAAAAACGACCGAACTTCAGTGTTCCGCCCCTGAGGATTTCTTTATTTTCATCAAGGTAACCAGCCAGAAAGATGACCATAAAAATTTTCACAAACTCTGAAGGTTGAAAATGAAAAGAACCGAGGGAAAGCCAACTGCGTGCGCCCCCTGCCTCCACACCAAACAAAATGGTGATTGCAAGGAAAACAAGGCTCAACACCATGAAAGTGTATTTATAATTTAGCAGGCGCTTATATTCGTGAAGAAAAAGCTGAATCGCCCAATAGAGGCCAAAGCCTGCTATGACCCAGTAGGATTGGCGGATCCCGTAATAGGGATTGACTCGATAGATTAAAATAAGCCCCAGCGCAGACAGGACAGCGATCAATTGGATCAGCAATGGGTCACCCCGGCCCTTGTATTCCACAACATAACAACTGATCACAAGCATTAGGGCTGCTGCCATCAAAACACCTAGGTCCTGATATTGGAGCATCTGCTGCCAGTAAAGCTCCAGACCGCCAGCAGCAAGGATCAAAGCCGGAAACAGCGGCAGCAATAAGGACCTGCCTGCTTTCTCTTTTTCTGGTATCAGGGCTTTGAGAACAAAGCCACCTATTTTTAAATAGGATCCATTGTGTAACTGCTGTGGTGCAGTTAGGGGTTGGTCATCTAACAGGGTGCCGTTTGTGCTGCCTAAGTCCGTTACGTAGTACTTTCCATCCTGGAGAATAATACGGGCATGTCTGCTAGAAACAAAGGGATCAGGAAGCTTGACCGTGCATTCGCTCCCCCGGCCTAAGAGCACACCTTTCCCTAAATCCCATTTTTCTCCGGGCTGAACTTTCGCAGTTCCTGAACTCACAGCCAGCAGAACAGCTTTTTTTGTTTTCCCACCTAGCCTGAAGTTGAGGATAACATTCAAGACAAATAGACAGATGAGCAGCAGCAGTAGATACTTCAGAACCAGGATCAGCAAAATCATGGATTATCCCCTCTCGACTCTAAACAGGTTATCCCCGATCTGAAACTGATCACCATCTTCCAGTTCATACTGCTCTACTCGAATTCCATCAACATAGGTTCCATTCCTGCTCCCCTGATCAAATATATGCAAAACACCATTGCGCATTTCTAAGTAAGCATGATCCCGAGAAGCGTTGATATCAGTAAGCACCAGGTGGTTGGTACTCTTGCGACCGATATAATAAGCAGCATTATTTTTAATAGTTAGACTTTTTCCCTGATCAGGTCCACTAATGATAGTTACAATATAATTCTTACCCACAGTTTCATTAAGTTTATCCTGTTTATCAAAAATCATAGTATGGTCTATTTCAACTGCCTCATCTGGCTGCAACTGTTCCTGCTGGAGATCTGATGAGTAAGCAGACTTAACTGTAATCTCTCCCATCTCCAGGGTCTCATCCTCCATAAAGGCAACCTGCGGCCTCCCAATCAGAGTATATTCTTTCTCTATTGCCTTATTTCTAACATAATCAGCCAATTCGCGGCAGAGTGCTTCCTGTAGTGAAGAGGTCTGTTGGAAATCCGCTTTGCTCAAAGAAATGGTAAATATATTAGGCGCATAGACCCGGGAAACACTTACCCTCCGCTGAGCCGTCATCTCTCTAACCAGCGCTCTGGCAATTTCCACAGGTTGGATCGGCCGTTTCCCTTTGCGGAATATACCTTCCCAAAACTTGGCGAGCATGCTCTCCAACTCTTCTAAATTCATGGTTTCACCTGCTCTTTCTTACTTTTCTAAAACAGGACAGAAAAAAGCCATCAGTCCCGTGACGATGAGGCAACAACTGTAAATAACCTCTTTTCGCATCAAGCTGGTCCCTCTCATCTGCCAACGGAAAAGGCAGCAATGCAGTTAAATCCTGGGGTATAAATTCAGTGTATTCCATTAAAAAGGAGTTGACAACCCCTGTATTTTCCTCCGGCTCTGTAGAACAGGTGCTGTAAACCAGCTTCCCACCGGGTTTCAGGCATAGAGCAGCCTGTCCTAAAATCTCTAACTGCTGTTGTGCGTGAAGAGGCAGGTCACCTGCTTTTACCCGCCAGCGCAGTTCCGGTCGCCTGCGGATCACACCCAAACCGGAACAGGGCACATCAACCAGCAGGTAATCAGCCTTTTCTCCGATCTTTTCAGGCAGTTCTCTGGCATCTAACAGCATTGTTTCAACAATCTTTACCCCTAACCTCCTACAGGCCGACTCAATGAGATCAAGCCGGTGCTGGTGAACATCAAGAGCCAGGATCATCCCCTTATTATTCATCAGCTGTGCCAAATGGGTGGTTTTTCCACCAGGCCCACTACAGGCATCAATAACCATGGAACCTGCTGTGGGATTTAACACAAGAGAAGCGATCATTGAACTCTCATCCTGGACAGTGAACAAGCCTTCTTGAAATGATTTCAACTCAGGGAGATAAACCGCCTTTTCTACGATCACACCCTCTTCAACCAGTGCACTGGGATGTACCACCAATCCATCTTTAGTCAACTGTTTCAGCAATTGTTCTGGTGTGGTTTTTAATGTATTACAGCGCAGTACAACAGCTGGAGGCTCATTATTGGCCCTGCATAAGGCAACTGTTTCTTCCATTCCAAAGCGTTCTAACCAGCGCTCCACCAACCAGAGGGGGTGGGAATACTTCAAACTCAAATAAAGTGCCGGTTTTTCACTAGGGTCCGGATAAGCTATTTCCTCTTTTTTGCTGCTGATAGTGCGCAACAGGCCATTGACAAATCCCGCTAATCCGCGAATTCCTCTGCTTTTGGCCAGTTCCACAGCCTCATTACAAACAGCTCTAGGGGGAACCTTATCTAAATATAAAAGCTGATAGACACCCATGCGTACAATACTGCGGATGATGTAATTCATTTGGGAAACCGGTACTTTACTGAATTGATCTATGACCCAATCCAGGGTCCCCTGTCTGCGCAAAGTACCGTAAACCAATTCGGTGAGCAGTGAAGTATCCTGGGGACTCAGCTTCCCTGTACGGGCTAATTTTTGCAGTTCTAAATTGGCATAAGCGCCCTCCCTCTCCACAGACAAGAGCACTTGTAGAGCTGCATTTCTTGCTGGAGATGGTTTAGATCCCTTCAATCCTCTTACCTGCCTTTGCAATCATAATCATCCCAACTGAGACCCAGCTGTGATCCTGTATCCGCGCAGGAATTCAGCAGCGCTCATCCGGGGTCGCCCAGCGGGCTGCACCTCTGTTAAAAGTAGTTGACCACTTCCAGTTTGTACTACAAAACCCCTTTTGGTATCGGTTTCAACAACCTCACCAGGCATAAACCCTGTTATTTCTTCGTCAACCAGCTGAGACCTCCATACCTTCAAAATCCTACCCTTGAACTCAGTATACGCTCCAGGTTGTGGGTTCATACCCCTAATCTGGTTATAAATACCTTCTGCATCCCGGTTCCAGTGGATCCTCTCATCTTCTTTGCTCAGCGGTGGTGCATAGCTGACCTGCTTGGGGTCTTGTGCCTGCCGCGGCGCTTTTCCCTGCTCTAGAGCAGAGATGGTTTTCAACAGCAGTTGAGCACCCTGCTCTGCCAGCACTTCAGCCAGCTCACCTGCAGTGCAATCCCTTGGTATTTCCCTTTTCTCCTGATAAATAATATCACCTGCATCCATCTCCTGGGACAAATACATGGTGGTCACACCAGTTATTTGATCCCCATTCATAATCGCTCTCTGAATGGGTGCAGCTCCACGGTAAGCAGGAAGAAGTGATGGATGCAGATTGATGCACCCTAAAGGGGGCATATCTAAAAGCCGGGCAGGAAGAATTAAGCCGTAAGCCACCACTACTATCAGATCAGCTTTAAGATTCTCTTCTTCAATAATCTGGATCAGTTCCCCAGCATTGTTAGGTTGATACACAGGAACAGATCTATCCAAGGCAAACTCCTTTACCGGTGGGGCAGCAATTTTCCTGCCCCGGCCACGGGGACGATCAGGTTGAGTGATGATTCCCAGCACTTCCCATTTCTCAAGTATCTGTTTTAAAGCAGGTAGTGCAAAGTGAGAGGTACCACAAAACAGAATTTTCATCACCTGTTCCCCCTTTATTCCTGTTTGATGATCCTCAGTGCTTTATCGATAAATAAAATACCGTCCAGGTGATCGATTTCATGCTGAAAGGCCCTGGCTCCAAACCCTTCTGCAGTGATCACCTGCTGCTGTCCATTCCGGTTTAACCCTCTGACCCGAACCCGGGAGGCCCTCATAACCTCTCCAGTCACACCGGGGATACTCAAACAACCCTCTAGGTCTACTTCTTCACCCTCACGAAATATAATTTCCGGGTTGATCAACTCCCAGAGCCCTTCTCCCACATCTACTACAATTATTCTCTTAGAAACGCCTACTTGTGGGGCTGCCAACCCTACACCTCTGGCTTGATACATGGTTTCAGCCATATCATCCAACAGCCTCTTTATTTTCTTATTGATTACAGTAACCGGTTTAGCTTGCTGCCGCAGAACAGGATCCCCGACTTTCACAATTTTGCGGGATGACATCAAATACTGCCTCCTTTACTATTAAAAACCAAAAGGATCCACTTCAATACTAATTATAACACTATTATTTTTTTGATAAACTCCCAGACATTCTCTGATTTTTCTACGGGCCTGTCTGCACTTTCCTTTCAGCATCACCTGATATCTATAATACCCCTTGACCCGCACAACAGATGCGGGAGCAGGCCCCAGCACGGCGATCTGGTCTGAAGTTAATACATTCCTGAGTTCATCAGCCATCTGAGCAGAAAGGCTGATAACTTTTTCTTCATCTTCCCCAGTCAGCCGCACCCTGATCAATTCACCAAAAGGCGGATATCCTAAAGAACGCCTCCTTCGCATCTCTTCCCTGTAAAAATAATGGCTATCCCCACGACAGGCAGCGGTAATACTGTAGTGATCAGGGTAAAGGGTCTGTACCACCACCTCACCAGGTTGAGAGCCGCGGCCTGCGCGACCTGACACTTGGGTCAATAATTGGAAGGTGTGCTCAGCAGACCGAAAATCGGGCAAATTCAAAGAAAGATCTGCATTGAGGACACCCACCAGAGTTACACCAGGAAAATCATGCCCTTTGGCCACCATTTGTGTTCCCAGCAGAATATCCGCTTCCCTCCGGTAAAAGCTTCCCAATATCCGTTGGAAGGACCCTTTTTTGCGGGTGGTATCATAATCCAGCCGGACCACCCGGCAATCAGGCAGGATTTCATTCAGTTCTTTTTCCACCTTTTGTATTCCTGTTCCTAAAAAACGCATCCCCTGCCTACTGCCGCAGGAAGGACAGACCTCAGGGACTGTTCTTCTGATGTTACAGTAATGGCAGCGCAAATCCCTTGTTTGCTTGTGGTAAATTAGGGATATTGAACAATTCCTGCATTTGAGAACCTCACCACAAGACTGGCAGAAAACTAATGGAGCATATCCTCTCCTGTTTAAGAACAGGATGACCTGCTCCTCTTTTGCTAAACGCAAGCTGATCTGTTCCAGCAGGTATCTGCTCAGTGAGGAAAGGTTCCCCTCCTTAACCTCTTCTTTCATATCAACAACACTGACCCTCGGCAGATAACGCCCTGGTGGCCTGTTCTTTATAGTCAACGCCTGTGTTTTTCCTGCAACTGCTGCGGTATAGCTCTCCAGAGATGGGGTTGCACTCCCTAGCACAATCACAGCCTTATTATAGCGGGCACGCCATAATGCAAGCTGGCGTGCATGGTAATAGGGTTTTTCCTGCTGCTTATAGGCCGGATCATGCTCTTCATCGATGATGATCAGGCCAAGGGCTTTAAAGGGAGCAAGAACAGCAGAACGGGGGCCGATCAATACCTTATAGAGACCTCTTTTGATACCCTCCCAGCTTCTATATTTCTCCCTCCCGCTCAGTCTGTGGTGCCATACAGCCACCTCTTCCCCAAACCAACTCCGGAAGATGGCAACCATCTGTGGTGTAAGAGCGATCTCTGGTACTAGATAGAGCACCTGACATCCCCGCTTTAAAGCTGCTTGCGCTGCGCGCAAATAAACCTCTGTCTTGCCGCAGCCGGTCACTCCATATAACAAAAAACTGCTGCCCTCTTGCCTGTTTAATGCATCCATTATTTTTGTTAAGGCAGCCTGCTGCTCATCAGTCAGCACAATTCCTTCAGCTGAATGCTGGGGAGGGCTCTCTGTTATGGTCAATTCAAGGGGACGCTTCGGTTTCTTTGGGGGATACATCAGTTCAAGGATCTCACTGAGAGGATGCATATAATAACCGGCCATCCAGTGTGCCAACTGAAGCATCTCCTCTGTAAAATCCGGTTCTGTGCCGGTGATCTCTGCAATTTCACGCAAAATTATCCCCTCTTCTGGTTCACTGTAACCTACCACCCATCCCTCCACTATACGGGGACCAAAGGGAACCTTAACCCTCATTCCCAACTGAGGTTTATCCATCTTTTGAGGGATCCGGTAGTGAAATACACTGTCCAATCGGGGATGATTTATTCTCACAACAACCTCAGCAGCTTCTTCTCCCATTGCTCAACTCTCCAGATAATTCTTCCTCCATTATAACAGAACAATTAGTTTAGAATTGTACTACAAAAAAGCATTAAAAAACACCGCCAATTATAAGCTATAACTGAACGGTGTTCTGTTTTCTGTTTATTAATATTTCAATAAGAGGAGATCAGACACCTGCTGTAGTCACCTTTTCCGCTGCCTTTCTTAACAGTTCTGCAGCATCGGTTTTTTCCCAAGACAAATCAAGATCCTGGCGTCCGAAATGGCCATAGGCAGCAGTCTGCTTATAGATTGGCCTTCTCAAATCCAATTTTTCAATGATCGCCGCTGGTTTGAAATCAAAATGCTCTTTGACCAGTTTACAGATCTCCTCATCAGGAAGCACACCTGTACCAAAAGTGTTCACTTGAATAGATACCGGGTTAGCCACACCAATGGCATAGGCCACCTGAAGTTCACACCTGCGGGCAAGTTTTGCCGCTACTATATTTTTGGCCACGTACCGGGCAAAATATGATGCAGAGCGGTCTACCTTGGTGGGATCCTTTCCTGAAAAGGCCCCACCTCCATGCCTGGCTGCCCCTCCGTAAGTATCGACAATTATCTTTCTTCCGGTAAGCCCGGTATCACCCTGAGGGCCTCCGATGACAAATCTCCCGGTGGGATTCACAAAAAACCTTGTCTTGTCATCAATATACTCAGCCGGCACTGTGCTCTTGATTACGTTTTCAATAATATCTTCCCTGATCTGCTGAAGGCTGATATCTGGACGGTGTTGGGCTGAAATAACCACAGCATCCACCCGCACCGGGCGGTCACCATCATATTCCACAGTCACCTGAGTTTTGCCATCAGGGCGCAAGTAAGGTAGAATCTTCTTCTTTCTTACTTCAGCTAAACGGCGTGCCAGTTTATGGGCCAGACTTATGGGAAGGGGCATCAACTCAGGTGTTTCATCTGTGGCATAACCGAACATCATCCCCTGGTCCCCTGCACCTAATTCACACCTGTCTATAATTTCGCCGGTCTTAACCTCCAAAGCCTGATCTACACCAAGTGCGATATCAGGAGACTGCTCTTCGATAGAGGTCAATACAGCACAGGTTGCACTGTCAAAACCATATTTGGCTCTGGTATAGCCGATATCCTTTAATGTGGAGCGGACAATGTGAGGGATATCCACATAACATTCTGTAGTAATCTCACCGGCGACCATCACCAAACCGGTTGTCACCATTGTTTCACAGGCCACACGGGCCATCTTATCCTTTTCCAGGATAGCATCCAAAATCGCATCAGATATCTGATCAGCCACCTTATCCGGATGGCCCTCAGTAACAGACTCAGATGTAAATAAATATCTTGACACAGTTATTTAGCCTCCTTTCGCTGCTTTAATATTTGAACAACCTCATCTAAAATCACATCTGCCAACTTATCTTTGGTCATCAGCGGCAGTTCTTTAACAACTCCATTCTTATTTATCATCACCGCTATATTAGTTTCTACTGCAAAACCTGCTCCCTCCATAGTGAGGTCATTGGCTACGATCAGGTCGAGATTCTTGTGCAGCAGTTTCTCGCGAGCATGGTCCAGAAGCTTTTCGGTTTCTGCAGCAAAACCCACCAATATCTGCTGTTCCTTATGCTCTCCCAAGTACCCAAGAATATCCGGGGTTCTTTCCAGTTCCAGCACTAGATCTGAGCAACTCTTCTTAATCTTTTGGCATTGCTTAACCTTCGGTCTATAGTCAGCCACTGCAGCTGCTTTAATAACAATATCCATCTCTGTGAAAAGCTCTTTTACAATTTCAAACATTTCCTGTGCAGTTTCTACTGGAATAAGCCGTACACCATCAGGTGGTTTGATAGCGGTTGGCCCGCTGACCAGGGTCACCTCAGCACCCCGGTTCTTTGCTCGCCGAGCTAAGGCAAAGCCCATTTTTCCTGAGCTGTGATTGGTGATAAACCTTACAGGATCTATATGCTCACGGGTGGGGCCTGCTGTGACAAGTACCTTCCTATCCTTCAAATCCTGTTTACCAGAGAGAATCTGCTCAACAAAGTCAACGATCTTTTCAGGATCAGGCAATCTTCCCTTACCACTTGCACCACAGGCTAAATGCCCCTCTTCCGGTTCGATAAAGAGGTAGCCCATACTTTTAAGAAAACTCATCCGGTGTTGAAATACCCGGTTTTCATACATCCCAGTATTCATAGCAGGGGCAAAAACCACCGGTGCCCTGGTAGCCATGATAGTTGTTGTGAGCAGATTACTGGCAAGCCCAGCGGCAACCATACCGATTATATCGGCCGATGCCGGGGCTACCAAAACCAGGTCTGCTCTCTGGGCAAGGCTGATATGCTCCACTTCCCACTTCTCCACTGTGCGGAACATCTCCAGATGCACCGGATTTCCTGATACAGTCTGCAAAGTCAAAGGTGTAATAAACTCTGCAGCAGCTGGTGTCATCACCACATGCACA
Source organism: Syntrophomonadaceae bacterium (assembly GCA_012840405.1). Taxonomy (GTDB): domain Bacteria; phylum Bacillota; class DSM-12270; order Thermacetogeniales; family Thermacetogeniaceae; genus DTU068. The sequence continues at coordinate 18,843 of DULM01000125.1, forward strand.
TTAAAACCCCTTTTTTTCAGCCGGCTGGCAATATCAGCAGCTTTATAGGCAGCAATACTCCCTGTAACACCCAAAACTATATTCTTCATTTTATCTTACTCTGATGCTGTGGGCGTTCAATAATCAGTTTGCCCTCGGCGATCTCTGTCAGGGCAACTGTTACCGGTTTTTGTGAATAGAGATCATCACCAACAGTACAGGATTCTGTTAGATGACGTGCCCTCTTAGCTGCTGCAACCACCAGCTCATATTTGCTTTCTACCTTCTGTAGTAAATAGTCAAAACTGGGCTCTCTCATGTTCATACCCCCTTGTCCTGCTCCCGAATGCTTTTTTCCCGCCTAATAATAGTAAGCAGTTCCTGGACAGCCCTCTCTATGACATCATTATAAACTACATAATCGTATTTTTTTGCTGCCAGTAATTCATCCGGTGCACAACTTAAACGCAGATTAATAGTCTTTTCATCATCAGTTCCTCTGCCGATGATCCGTTTGCTGAGTTCATCTAAAGATGGCGGCATAATAAAGATCAGCACTGCATCAGGAAAAACTCTCTTTACCTGTTGGCCCCCCTGAATATCCAACTCCAGTAAAACATCCTTTCCTGCCTGCAAGTTCTCTTCTACAGTTGAGCGCAGAGTACCATAATAGTTCCCATACACCTCTGCCCACTCCAGAAAATCACCGGCATCTATATGTTTTTGGAACTCTTCACGGGAAACAAATATATAATCCACTCCGTTTTTTTCATTGGGACGAGGATGCCTTGTAGTAAGCGATATAGAATAAACTAGATCAGGCAGTTCTCTTCTCAGCATTTGACAGATTGTGCCTTTACCGGAACCTGAAGGGCCCGATACTACAATTAGTATTGGTTGTGCTGACAACAAACATCCCCCTACATTTAAAAAAAGATGGAAATTATTCCTTTTCTTCAACAACTGCAACAGTTTCTTTCGCAGTCAGACGATTGGCCACTGTTTCAGGTTGCACTGCAGAAAGGATCACATGATCACTGTCTGCAATGATTACCGCTCTGGTTCTTCTTCCATAAGTAGCATCGATCAGCATGCCCCTCTCCCTTGCTTCCTGAACAATACGCTTGATGGGGGCTGATTCAGGACTCACAATAGCTATAATCCGGTTAGCGGATACAACATTCCCAAAACCGATATTCACCAATTTAATTTCCATGTCAAACCTCCCCTTGGAATCATTCAATATTTTGTGCTTGTTCCCTCATTTTTTCAATCTGACTTTTTATCTCCACAACTAAAGGGGATATGACTAAATCTGCTGCTTTTGAACCAATTGTATTGACCTCTCTATTCATCTCCTGCAAGATAAACTCAATTTTTCTCCCCACTGGCTCACCAGTTCGCAGGCTTTCCTCCAGTTGTTCCAGATGACTGCTCAGGCGCACAAGCTCTTCAGTGATACTGCTTCTTTCAGCATATAGCACCACTTCTGTAGCCAATCGTGACTCATCGATCTCATGGTCATCCAATAACTGGTGAAGTTTACTTTTCAGGCGTACTCTTAATTCTTCATTTAATTGAGGTCCACGTTCCTTGATCTTATCCAACAGCTCGGAGATGTATTTTTTGCGTTGGATAAAATCCTCGTATAATTTTGCCCCTTCCCGCTCACGCATCTCAAGGATCTCTTTTATTGCGTTCTGGAGGCTCTGCTGCACCACTGCCCAGACCTCCTCAATATCCTCTTCCTTTTCTTCTACCACCAGGACATCGGGAAATCTGGACAGGTCATCCAGTTCAATTTCATACTCAATATTGAGAATTTCAGCCATTTCTCTCAGACATTTATCATAGGCAATCAATAATTCCTTGTCAAGCTTGACATTACGCTTCTTTTCACGGCGATCCTCAATATTAACATACACATCAAGATGACCTCTGACCACATGGTCATGGATCAGACTCTTGATCCTCTCCTCTAATTGGAAATAGGAACGGGATATCCTCACTGTTACTTCACGAAACCGATGATTAACACTGCGGATCTCTACCACAGCATGCAGTCCGTTTAAATCACATTCACCCCGGCCAAAACCAGTCATACTTTTGATCACTTTTTTTCCTCCTAATAAGCTCCCGGAACTTCCTTCCGGCATAAATCAGAATTTAAATGTTCCAAAAGCCTTTTTCATCCTGGCAATGGCCTCCTGTAACCGCTCCTCCTCCAAGGTCAAACAAACCCTGACATAACCCTCTCCATATTTGCCATAACCGGTACCAGGTGTGATCACAACTGCTGTCTTTTCCAATACCAGTTCCGCAAATTCAGCAGAAGTGAAACCTTCTGGCACAGGCAACCACAGATAGAAAGTCCCCTTCGGAACAGAGTTGATTTTCCATCCCAAATCTGCAAAACCTTTTAATGCCAGATCACGCCTTTTTTGATATATCTGCCGCATTTTTTCCACACAATCCTGGGATCCCTCTAAAGCCGCAATTCCGGCATACTGCACTGCCTGAAAAGCACCGGAATCAAGGTTGGACTTTAAGGTGGTGAGAGTTTTGATAACTTCTGCATTACCAGCTGCCCACCCTATACGCCATCCAGTCATATTATAGGTTTTAGAGAGGGAGTGGAATTCAATTCCTACATCTTTGGCACCAGCGGCCTCTAAGAAGCTGGGAGCAATATACCCATCAAAGGTAATTTCAGAATAAGCTGCATCATGACAGACGATCAGGTCATACTCACGGGCGAATGCTACCACATCCTGATAAAACTCCTTGGTACAGGTAGCTCCAGTGGGATTATTGGGATAGTTGATAAACATCAGTTTAGCCTTTTTTGCTATATCAGTAGGGATACTGCCCAGGTCAGGGAGGAAATTATTCTCACTTTTAAGGGGTAATAAATAATTTTCAGCCCCAGCCAGAGAGGCACCGATGCCGTAGACAGGGTATCCCGGGTCAGGGATCAGGGCCACGTCACCCTCCTGCAGGTAGCAAAAAGAGATATGAGCAATCCCCTCCTTGGATCCGATCAGGGTCACAACTTCAGATGCCGGATCCAGGTTAACCTGAAAGCGACGCTGATACCAATCCGCAACAGCCTTCCGGAAAGCCAACATTCCAGCACTAGAAGGGTAACGGTGGTTTTCGGGATTGTTCGCTTGCTCTATCAACTTCTGTACAATATGAGGGGGTGTGGGAAGATCAGGGTCCCCAATCCCCAAACTTATCACATCAACCTTCTTTGCTTTCAATTCCTCTATCTTCTGCTCAATACGGGCAAAAAGATAAGGTGGTAGGGTTGTCAGTCGGTCAGCAATTTTCATCTTCATCATCTCCTTAACTTTGTTTCTCATCTATTCATCTATACTCCCCCAAAAATCGGGTGTCAATTTCCCTTCAAAAACCTCTTCAGCTGGTCCGGTCATATAGACGTGGTTATTCTTCTCCCATTCCACTAAAAGCCTGCCACCAGGCAGGTTTACCTCCACTCGCCTATCCAGATAACCGCTCAAAGAGCCTCCTACTGCCACAGCACAGGCACCTGTCCCACAAGCCTGGGTTTCTCCTACTCCTCGTTCCCATACCCGCATGCGCACACTCCCCGGATTTAACACTTCCACAAACTCCACATTGGTTTTCGCCGGGAAGAAATGGCTGCACTCCAGGCGGGGGCCAAGGCTAGTTACTGGAGCTTGCTCAACATCTGAAACAAACAAGATACAGTGGGGGTTGCCCATGGAAACAGCAGTGATCTTCAGGGGCTGGCCGTCGATCTCAATTTCTTCATTGATGAGCCTAGACCCAGCAAAACCAACTGCAGGGATTAAATCCCTCTCCAAAATAGGCTCTCCCATATCCACCCTCACTGCTTTAACCTTTCCATGATCAAGGATCAGCTCTGGTATCTTCATTCCTGCTTTTGTTTGTATAGAAAATGATCTATCATTTACCAAGCCTCTGGTATAAAGATATTTGGCTACACAGCGAATAGCATTTCCACACATCTCCGCTTCTGAGCCATCTGCGTTGAAAATACGCATATTAAACTCTCCCTGGTCATCCCGAAATACAAAAACCAGGCCGTCCCCACCGATCCCTTTATTTCGGTCACAAACCCGCTGGGCAAAAATAGATCTCCTTTCCTCAGGAAGAGAAAAAGGAGAGATATTCATTATTATAAAATCATTACCTAAACCGTGCCATTTGGTGAACAACAAGGCCATCATTCCTTTAATGAAAAATAAAGCACAAAAAGCATAAAACACTTGTAAATAGATTAACCCATCTCCATCAAATCAGCAAGTATTAATAGTGAAATGAGTAGCACAAGGTCTGTTTTTAACAAACAGCTCGGTAAGGCTTTTCGGAAGTAGATCTCGGTAGTAGATCACTGAAAAACATAATGCTACAATAACAATGCAAGTTTTTTAAAGGGGTATTAATCATGTCACCAGATGGTATAACCTTAAATCTGATTATAAGAGAACTACAGGAAATGCTTATACCAAGCAGGGTTGAACGGATCTATCAGCCGGAAAAACAAGAAATTGTCTTGAACTTGCGCTCTTCAAGAAAGAGCCACCGGCTTTTGATTTCCGCCCAGGCTGAAAACGCCCGCCTACATCTGACAACACAAGAAAAGAAAAACCCCCTCACACCACCTCTTTTCTGCACTGTGCTGAGAAAGTACCTGGAGGGAAGCAGACTGACCGCTATTAAGCAGAAGGGTTTGGACAGGGTTGTGAACATAACCTTTTCCCGTATTGCGGAAAGTGGTGAATTTCAGGATCTTGTTTTGGTGGTGGAGATCATGGGGAAACACAGCAATATCATCCTACTGGATCCCTCCAACCGGATCATAGATGGGATCAAACGCTACTCTCATACCTTGAGCAGACACAGGGAGGTTCTGCCGGGACGTGAATATGTGGCACCACCCTCGCAAAACAAGGTGCACCCACTGGATCTTTCTGAAGATAGATTTGTACAGCTGATGATCGGTCAGCCACTAGAGAAGAGCCTTCAAGCAATCCTTTTTCAGCAGATCGAAGGATTGAGCCCTGTACTGGCAAAGGAAATAGTCCTGCAGGCAGGAATTGAACCTGAACTGAGGCTGGAGTACTGTGGGGAACATGAACTGCGGTCCCTCTGGCGGTCATTACTAAATTTTTTATTCCCTCTCCTCAACGGCAAAATGCTGGATCCGGTCGTGGTTTATGAGGGGAAACAGCCAGTTTTTTATACTCCCTGTCCCTTTACCCAATACCAGGGCCTGACACTAACACACTGCAGTTCGGTTAATGAGGCTTTAGATAAGTTTTACCAAGCTCGTCTGGAGATCAACACCTTCCAGCAGACTAAAGCCCATCTAGCAGCATTGATCAAACATGAGCTTTCCCGTTTAAACAAAAAACTCCTGGCACAAGAGCAGGATGAAGCTGAAGCACAAAAAGCAATGAAATACCGCTTGCAGGGGGAAATGATCTATGCTCACCTGCATACCATTGAAAAAGGTGCCCGGGAAGCGACCCTACCCAACCTTTATGAACCCGAGAGCCCACCGATAAAAATTACGCTGGATCCATCATTATCGGCTGCTCAAAATGCCCAGAGGCTTTTTCACAAATATAACAAGGCCCGGGACACACTAAAAAGTTTACAGAAGCATAAAAAAGAGACAATAGCAGAGATTCGCTACTTGAGCACTATTCAATTTGCCCTGGAAGAGGCAGATACCTTAAAGGAGCTCCATGAGATTCAAGCCGAACTTGTGGAAGCAGGGTACCTGCATAGCAAAGAAAAAAATAAGGATAAGAAAAAGCTGCAAAAAAAAGAAGCTCCTCAGATCAAACAAATAACATCCCAGGACGGATTTACCATCCTCATCGGTAAAAATAATAAACAAAACGACTATTTGACCATGCGCCTTGCTAAGGATGAGGACTACTGGCTCCATGCAAAAGAGAGCGCCGGAGCCCATGTGGTAGTCAAAAGCAAGCCCGGCCAGGAGGTACCCCCTACCACATTGGAGGAGGCTGCAGGGCTGGCTGCCTATTTCAGTGAAGCAAGGCATTCATCGAAAGTGCCTGTTGATTGTACTAAGAGAAAAAATGTCAGCAAGCCTGCAGGTGCGCGGCCTGGCTTTGTCATTTACAGAAATTATGAAACCTTTTATGTCAATCCAAAAGCTCCTGAATAGGCCGCGCACCGGTCTTACTCTATACCAGAACAATCCAATATCTTTTTCGCTTATGGAAAAACAGCTTAACCTTTTATGAAGGTCTTCCCCTTTTACGGCGGTCCTTTTCTGTGAGGATCAGGAATAACAAAACCCCCACACCGATCAGAGTAAACACCATTAATGTGCCAACTGAAATAAACATTTCACCTGTTGAAAATCGGGTTATTGCCGCTGAAAACAGCCCAAAGAGCAATACCCCTACAGATAAACCATAGATAGCAGCCCGGATCATATTCATCCCATACCTTTGGCGTGTTTCTCTGATCAGGATACTGAAGGTAAGCAGTGCCCCTCCTGCAACTGTGAAGATCCCAGAGCCCACAACTGATTCTCCGGGCATTTTCATATAATACAGCATGACAACAGTAAAGAGCCCGAACAATGAGAGCAGAACACCGGCCACAATCCCTACTGTAGATATTCGCTCCCTCCATGTAGAAAATACAGGATGCTGTACACCACTGTCTCCATATTTGCGCATCTCCTCTACCAAGCCGCTTAAATCACCAATTGTAATCACCGCCTCTTTAAAAGCCTGTTCCTCATCCATACCCCGGGAAATATAGTCTTCAATTTTCTCTTTTAAATTAGTGGCAAGTTCTTCTTTTAAGTCAAAGAGCTGCTGACTTGGCTTCACATCAGAGAACAGATGATCAATATATTTGTTCACTTTTAAATCTAGGGTTTGTTCATTATTTCCCATCATCAAGCCCCCCTTTAATCAATCTTTCTAATACCTCTTTGGCAAAGTCCCAATCTTGTCTGTTTTTTTCGTAGCGCTCTCTGCCTTTATCTGTTATGCGATAGTATTTGCGCCTGCCCCCCTGGCTTTCATCACCCCAATAGGAAACTATTAATCCCTCCTGCTCCAATCTGCGATAAGCTGTATAGAGGGTCGCTTCCTTGAGTTCATATTGATTGCCGCTCAATTCAATGATCTTTTTATAGATCTCATAGCCATAGCTGTCACCCTGGCGAAGTATATTGAGAATAATTGTATCGGTATGGCCTCTGATCAGATCTGTGGAAATCATACCGCTCATCCTATCGCCCCCTCACATACATAATAAGACATAGTACTATGTCTGTCAAGGTAGTATGGCACAAATATATATCACATATCCTTGGTTGACCTAAAATGATAGAAGACTGTGCTCTTTAGCTTGCTTCACCTGATAAAAAAGAAAAGGGTGTCGGACCACCCTTAATAATCATTTTGCTTATCAATTATTCTAACTTATAACCACTAATCACCTATAACCAATCATCTAACCACCGACGACTAACCACCAACCACTATTCCTTCCTGCTCCCAGGCTTTACTACCGGAATACCCTCCCGGCACAAGGGGCAGTCATCAGGAGCATAGGTTTCTATATCAAGTTTGAGCAGTGGATGAAATGGCACACCAAAATCCAGCTCTCCACTGTGGCGATCTACCAGAGAGCCGACACCTACAACTACTCCACCATATCCCTCTACCATGTTAATCACCTCTTTAGTGGAGCCGCCGGTTGTTACCACATCCTCCACCACTAAAACTCTTTCTCCCTTTTCGATCTCAAATCCACGGCGCAGGGTCATCTTTCCCTCTTCCCGCTCTGAGAAGATAGCCCTAACTCCCAGGGCTCGCCCTACCTCCTGAGCGATAACAATACCCCCGATGGCAGGGCCCACAACTAAGTCAGGATCTAGATCTCTGAACTTGTCAGCAATTCTCTGCCCTAATTTTTCCGCCAGATCAGGGTACATCAAGACCCTGGCACACTGGACATAGCGGTTGCTGTGCAGCCCTGAGGTCAAACGAAAATGCCCCTCTAAAAGAGCTCCTCGCTCTTTAAAAAGCTCAACAAGTTCCTGTTCTTTCATTTTAATGCCTCCTCCATTTCTTCTACGATCTCTAAAGCCGCCTGACGGGGATCCGGTGCCTGCACTATAGGACGCCCCACCACAATGTAATCCACCCCGGCCTTTACAGCGTCAGCAGGTGTGCTGATCCTTTTTTGATCACCTGCTCCTGCTCCCGCAGGCCTGATCCCTGGGGTAACGATTAGGAAATTACCGCCGCAGTGCTGGCGGATTGCTGTGATCTCCACAGGGGAGGCCACAACACCTGAGAGCCCGCACTCCTCTGCCTGTTCGGCCCAGAAGATCACCTGCTCAAGGGGTGACCTGTTGATCCCCAGATCCCGGTGCAATTCCTCAGCACCGAGGCTGGTCAGGACTGTAACAGCCAGTATTTTAGGAGGGTTCTTACCTGCAGACTCTTCCCTTACAGCATCCACTACAGCCTTCATCATCTCCCTGCCGCCTGCTGCGTGCACATTGAACATTTCAACACCCAACCTGGCAGCGGCACGCCCTGCTTGGGCAACTGTTCGGGGTATATCATGAAATTTCAGGTCCAAAAAGACCCTTCCCCCTTTTTGCTGGATCTCTTCTACAAAGGAGGGACCGAAATTACAGAAGGGCTCCAAACCTATTTTAAACATACCGCAGCAGTCATGAAGCAGGGCAACCAGTTCCAGTGCCTTTTCTCGTTCAGGAACATCCAGTGCCACAATCAATCTATCTTTTGCCTGCATCTAAATCACTCCAACTATTTTTCTTTCCAGGCTGCTCCTACAAGATCTTGCAGCTTTTCCACACCGTGATCAGTACAGTACTGATCCAGTTCATCGATGATCTTCACAGCAGCCAGCGGATCATAGAAGAAGGCGGATCCTACAGCTACAGCTGAGGCACCTGCCATGATATATTCCAGGGCATCCCTGCCAGTGGTGATCCCTCCCATGCCGATGACAGGTAAATCCACCAGCTGGGATACCTCCCAAACAGCCCTCACACCCACAGGCCTGATAGCTGGCCCAGACAGTCCACCAATACAATTACCCAAAAAGGGTTTTCTTTTGTCTACATCGATCACCATACCCACCAGTGTATTGATCAAGGAGATGGCATCTGCCCCTGCTGCTGCCACTGCTTGGGCCAGTTCTTTGATATCGGTCACATTAGGGGTTAATTTGACAATAACCGGCAAATCAGTTGCCTGGACAACCGCCTTGACCACTTCAGCTGCCACTTCAGGCACAGTACCCAGTGCCATACCCCCGGTTTTTACATTAGGGCAGGAGATGTTGACTTCTAAGCCAGCAACCCCTGTCTGGGTTAAACGCTCAGCCAGATAAACAAATTCATCACCGGTACTGCCGGCGATATTGGCAATCACAGGCACCCCAAACTCCAGCATTTCGGGAAGATAATCCCTGATAAAGACCTCAACACCGGGGTTCTGCAGCCCTACTGCATTTAGGAGCCCAGCAGGGGTTTCACAGATCCTGGGAGATTTGTTCCCTGCCTTGGGTTCTTTGGTCAGTCCTTTGGTCACCAGTGCTCCCATCTTGCTCACATCAAAAACAGATGCATATTCAACACCTGAGCCAAAGGTTCCTGAAGCAGACATCACCGGGTTTTTCATCTTGATTCCTGCCAAATTCACTGTAAGGTCACTCACCCAGGACCACCTCCTCAGCTGAAAAAACGGGGCCTTCTTTACAGACTCTGAGGTATGATCCATCATGCCCCTGGCAAACACACCCCACACAGGCCCCTACTCCACAGGCCATCCGTTCATCCAATGACAGCTCTGCAGCTATCCCCTTTTCCCTGCTCATCGTCTGTACTCCTTTTAATACAGACAGGGGCCCACAAGCAAATAACTTATCAAAGGAGGATTTTGCCAACTCCCTAGACAGCAAGTCCAGTATAGTGCCCTGCTCCCCACAACTTCCATCTTCTGTAGCGATTATTAGATCACCACACTCCCTAAAGGCATCAGGGCGCAGGATACCTGACTTATTGCGGGCTCCCATGAGGATTACCAAATCCCATCCTTGTGCTCTCAACTCTGAGGCCAGGAAAAGGAGTGGGGCTACACCAACACCTGCGCCAACGATCATCGCTCTACCACCGGCAGCGCTAAAGCTAAAGCCCCGCCCCAGAGGTCCCAAAAGGGACAGCTTATCATGCTGACACCTCATTGATAACCATTTTGTCCCCTTCCCTCTGACCTGGTAGAGAAATAACACCTGCCCTTTGTTTCTATCCACCTGATGGATCGCCAGAGGGCGGCGCAAAAAAGGGTCATAGCCCTCACTGCAGCGCAGCATAGCAAACTGGCCTGGGGAGGAATTCCGGGCCAGTTCCGGCGCCTCCAGTTTCAACAGGTAATAGTCAGGGGCTAGTGCATCCTGTTCTATCACCCTGCAGCTAAACTCTTCTGGTCCTTTCATTTCTTCTACTCCTTTTTTGCTGTATAGATAGCACTTAACAATTGATCATTAAGTCTTCATTCACATTCATTTTTCAAGTTGTACATTTGTAATCAATTCAAAATTAAGTCAACTATTATTTGGTATACTCATCCAGCGGAATGATGGCAGCCTCCTCACCGCTTTTTACAAAGTCTATACAGTCGATCATTGCTCTGGCTGTATCCAGGGAAGTAAGGCAGGGTATACCCCGTTCTACTGCTGCCCGCCGGATCTGGAAGCCATCCCTCACAGCTCCCCTTCCCCCGCTATGGGTGTTGATCACAAAGCCCACCTTTCCAGAGTTGATCAGATCCACCACATGGGGGGAACCTGCTTCAATTTTATTGACCTCTTTTACTTCTATTCCGTGTTTCTGTAAAAAGCGAGCCGTTCCCGGTGTGGCCACAAAACTCAGCCCGATTTGCTGCAAGCTCTGAATGATCGGCAATGCCTCCTCCTTGTCCCGGTCCGCAATGGTTACCAAAATCTCACCGGAAAGGGGTATTGAACTGCCTGCTGCCAGGAGTCCTTTATAGAGGGCTCGCGGCACAGAGTAATCCACACCCATCACTTCTCCTGTTGACTTCATCTCAGGGCTCAAGTAAATGTCCACCTGGCTCAGTTTGCCAAAAGAAAAGACCGGCACTTTAACAGCCACCAGAGAATTAGGCTCTACCAGTCCGCTTTTGTATCCCATCTCCTTTAAGGTCTTGCCAAGCATCACTTTAGTGCTCAAACTGACCATCGGGATACCTGTAATCTTGCTCAAATAGGGAACAGTCCTGCTGGCCCGAGGATTAACCTCCAGGACAAAAATCTGTCCCTGATAATAGACAAACTGGATATTGAGCAAGCCCTTTATCTGCAGGGCTCGCGCCAATCTGGTTGTATAATCGATCATCGTCTCCCGCACATCATCTGTGATCTGGGCGGGATAAACAGCAATACTATCCCCTGAATGGACACCTGCTCTCTCGATATGCTCCATAATACCAGGGATCAGCACATCCTCCCCATCACTGATGGCATCAACCTCCAATTCCTGACCCTGGTAATACTTATCTACCAGAATGGGGTGGTTCTGGGAAACCGATACCGCAGATTCCACATAATCTGCTAAATCATCTTCATTATATACGATTTCCATGGCCCGGCCGCCTAAAACATAAGAAGGGCGTACCAAAACCGGAAAACCGATTTCCCGGGCAACTGCCAGTGCTTCTTGCAGAGATGTGGCTCCACGACCAGGAGGCACAGGTATATTTAATCTATCAACCAGTTTTTCAAAACGCTCCCGGTCCTCAGCCTCATCTATCATATCCACAGAGGTACCTAAAACCTTTACACCTTCTGCGTGAAGGGGACCAGCCAAATTGATGGCTGTCTGCCCTCCGAACTGAACAATAACCCCATCCGGCTTTTCCAATTCCACCACATGGAGCACATCCTCATATGTCAGGGGCTCAAAATAGAGCCGGTCAGCGGTATCAAAATCTGTACTGACCGTCTCTGGATTATTATTGATGATCAGTGCCTCAATCCCTTCACTTTGCAAAGCTCTGACCGACTGCACAGAGCAGTAATCAAATTCAATCCCCTGGCCGATCCTGATGGGCCCTGATCCGATGACCAGCACTTTCCTCCGATCAGTGGGTATTGCCTCATTCTCCTCCTCATAGGTGGAATAATAATAAGGGGTAGCCGCCTCATACTGGGCCGCACAGGTATCAACCTTTTTGTAAACAGGTAAAACCCCAAATTGTTGGCGCAGATTCTTGAGTTGTTGCTGATTGATACCGGTCAGACTGCTGATCAAGTTATCGCTGAAGCCTTTTCTCTTCGCCCTTTTCAGCAATTCAGGGCTTAGGTCTTGTACATTTTTGACAGCGGCCAGCTCCCTTTCCATACTGACTATTTCCTCTATACTCCTCAAAAAGAAAGGGTCAATCTTGGTAAGCTCAGCCATTTTGTCTACTGAAAAACCGCGCCTAAAACCCTCAGCAATCAAAAAAAGGCGTTCATCAGACGCTACTTTTATCCTGTGCAGGAGCTTTTCTGTATCCCAGGATTCAAGCCCAGGGAAAGAGAGGCCATTAGCTGTTATCTCCAGTGACCTGACAGCCTTCAGCAGAGCCCCGCTAAATGTGCGGTCAATGGCCATCACCTCTCCGGTGGCCTTCATCTGTGTACCCAGAGAGCGATCTGCATCCTTGAATTTATCAAAGGGCCAGCGAGGAAATTTAACTACACAATAATCCACAACCGGCTCGAAACAAGCACTGGTCTTGCCGGTCACAACATTTTCGATCTCATCCAGCCGCAAACCCAGGGCTATTTTGGTGGCAACTCTGGCAATGGGGTATCCTGTAGCCTTGGAGGCCAGTGCACTGGACCTGCTGACCCTGGGGTTGACCTCAATAACATAATAATTAAAGCTGTTCGGGTCCAGAGCATATTGGATATTACAGCCACCCTCAACCCCCAGTGCCCTGATGATCTTCAAAGAAGCTGTGTGCAGCATCCTGGTCTCCTCATCACTCAGGGTCTGGGTGGGAGCCACAACTATGCTGTCCCCTGTATGAACCCCCATAGGATCGATGTTTTCCATATTACAGACCGTTATACAGTTATCAGCACCATCCCGGATAACCTCATATTCAATCTCCTTCCAACCACCCACACTGCGCTCCACCAGCACTTGGTTGATCATGCTGAAGGAAAGCCCCCGTCTAACCACACTTACCAATTCATCATCATCGGTAGCCAGACCGCCACCGGTCCCACCTAAAGTGTAAGCCGGCCGCACCACAACCGGGTAGCCCACTTCCTGAGCAAAGGCCAGGGCCTCCTCAACACTTTCCACTACTTCACTTTCAGGAACAGGTTCACCAATCTCCCGGAGCATTTCCTTAAAAAGCTCCCTATCTTCAGCCTTTTTTATGGCTTCTAATGGTGTACCCAGCAGGCGCACCCCATTTTGTTCAAGAATTCCCGCCTCTGAAAGCTGTACCGCCAGATTGAGCCCCACCTGTCCTCCCAGGGTAGGCAAGAGCCCATCAGGCTGTTCTTTTTCGATCACCCTCCTGACAAAGTCCAGGGTTAATGGCTCGATATATATCTTATCCGCTATCTCCCGGTCAGTCATGATAGTTGCAGGATTGCTGTTCACCAGTACAACTTCAATACCCTCCTCTCGCAAGGAGCGGCAGGCCTGTGTTCCAGCATAGTCAAATTCTGCAGCCTGTCCAATTATAATTGGGCCAGACCCGATCACCATTACCTTTTTCAAATCCGGAATCCGCGGCATATTCTCCCTCCTAGCTTCGTAAAAAAACAGACAATAACTACTGACTTATAATCTGTTCATACATTCCTAAAGTTGCTGAGCAGTATATTTATCACAGCATAACCAAAAATTCATCAAAATATCGATTGATATCAAAAACATCTGGATTGACTACAGGGTAATATTGGAAGGCAAAGGCCGGTAACTTACAGTGTTTCATTCCTTCTACAGTGCCATCATGTAAATTAACCTGGGTTACTATCACATCTTCAGGTAAACTGTCTCTATCCACATAGTAATGATGATTTTGAGATGTAACAAAAATACTGTTTGATTCCAGGTCACGTATCGGCTGATTACCACCGCAATGACCAGCTTTCAGCTTCAATACCTTTCCTCCCCAGGCCAACCCTAGAACTAAGTGTCCTAAAGCAATACCTAGCAAGGGAACTCTCCCTAACAATTGCTGTACATTGGTTACAACATAAGGAATAAGCTGGGGGTTACCTGGACCTCCAGCAAAAACCACTCCTGCAGGACGATAGCTGAGGATCTCATCAACAGTTGATAGAGCTGATACTAGAACAACAGTTAAATTATGCTCAAGCAAATAGTTGATCAGGGTCTGCCGCACACCCAAGTCAACTACAACCACCTTTTTGCTTCCCTGGCCAAAAACCTTAGTTTCTTTTGTAGAAACCTCCCTCACTAAATCCCGCTCTGCAGCAGCAGTTTCCCGGGCCATCTGGACAAGTTTTTCTATATCATCTTCTTCAGTTGTGATCACTCCATACATACTCCCATTCCTGACCAAGTGCCTGACTAGCGCTCTGGTATCAATAGCTGACAGACCGATCAAATTTTTTTCCTTGCAAAAATCCTCAAGGCTCATCATGCTCCGCCAGTTGCTGGGATGGGCACATACCTCTCTAGCTACCAAGCCTTGTGCAATGGCAGAAACAGAATCATTGTCCTCTGGCATGATCCCATAATTCCCCAACAAAGGATATGTAAAAACCACGATCTGCCCATAAGAAGCGGGATCAGTGAGTATCTCCTGATAACCGGTCATACTGGTGTTGAAAACAAGCTCACCGGTCTTAGTTCCCCTGGCACCAAAGCCTTGCCCCTGATAAAAAGTACCATCCTCTAATACCAAGTAGGAATTCAACTCCGTACCCCTTTCCGCATCCGAGTTTCACTATATATTTTGCAGTTGACGGGAATACTTGATCTCACCTGAAACAATAGTCATCACCGGCCATCCCCGCAGGACCCAACCATCGAAAGGAGAGTTCTTGCCTAAAGAAACAAATTCACCAACATTGACTGGCTGTTGTAAGCTGGGGTCGATCACTGTGATGTTTGCCTCAGCGCCAACTTCGATCAACCGCTCAGGAAGCCCTAAAATACGAGCAGGGTTCCATGCCATTTTTTGTGCCAATTCCACAGGACTCAACAGTTTGCTTTCTACCAAATGCTCCCAAACAAGGGGAACAGCAGTCTCCAAACCAGAGATGCCGAAGGGGGCAACATTATATTCGGTCTCCTTTTCATCCCTGCGGTGCGGTGCATGGTCAGTTGCTATGGCATCGATAGTGCCATCCCTGAGCCCTTCATAGAGAGCTTCCTGATCCTCTTTAGAACGCAGTGGTGGCTTAACCTTGGTGTTGGTATCGAAACTTTTAACCGCTTCATCTGTCAGACAGAGGTGGTGTGGTGTTACTTCAGCTGTAACTCTGATCCCGCGTTTTTTCGCCTCCCTGATCAGTGCCACAGAACCGGCAGTGCTGACATGAGCGATATGAAGCCTAGCCCCGGTGAGGCCCGCAAGGATCAAATCCCTTGCTACATGAACTTCCTCAGCAGCATTAGGAATCCCCTGCAGACCCAGCAGTGTGGAATAAAAGCCTTCGTTCATTACGCCATTTCCGCTTAAATTCGTATCTTCACAATGGCTGATGATGGGAATATCAAACATCTTTCCATATTCCATTACCCTGCGGAGTACCTCTCCATTCATAATTGAATTCCCGTCATCAGAGATAGCAACAGCCCCTGCCTCTACCAGATCCCCAATCTCGGCCGGCTCATTACCAGCCATCTCCTTGGTGGCACAGCCCACCGGGTAAACAGGGAAAGATGCCTGCCGGGCCTTTTCTTTGATCAGAGTGATCACTGAACTGCTGTCTGCTGGTGGTTTGGTATTTCCCATACAGGCAACAGCAGTAAAGCCTCCTTTAACAGCTGCCCTCGTGCCGGTAAGAATGGTTTCTTTTAATTCCTCACCAGGTTCCCGGAGGTGGCAGTGCATGTCCACAAAACCGGGGAAGATATAACAGCCTTTTAAATGCAGCACCTCAAGGCCTCTACAATCCAAATTCTCAGCAACTGCAGTGATTTTGGAACCTTCGATAAGAATATCCAGTTTTTTTGCACTATTTGATACAGGGTCAACAACAATCCCTTCTTTAAGCAGATAGTTCATCTTTTTCACCTCCGGCCATCAACAGATAGAGGAGTGCCATGCGCACTGCTACACCATTGGTCACCTGCTCATTGATAACTGCATGGGGTCCATCTTGAACATCTGGGCTGATCTCGATACCCCTATTGACAGGTCCCGGGTGCAGCACCAGCACATCAGGCTTGGCCACCTGAAGTTTCTGCTGATCCAATCCATAAAGCTTAGTGTATTCGCGGATACTGGGAAAGAGGCCCTTCTTTTGGCGCTCCAACTGTATGCGCAGTACATTGATCACATCTACATCCTTAAGCCCTTCCTCCCAGTCATAATAAGCCTTTACCCCTAATCTTTCAATTTCAGGAGGTATCAATGTGGCAGGACCCACCACCCTTACTTCCGCTCCCATTTTAGTTAAACCCCAGATATTGGAACGGGCCACCCTGCTGTGGGTAATATCACCCAGGATTGCCACTTTGAGCCCCTTAAATCCACCTTTTTTCTCCCGAATTGTAAACATGTCCAATAGAGCCTGAGTGGGATGCTCATGTGCTCCATCACCTGCATTGATCACCCTGGCCTTTACCCAGCGGGCTAGGAGATGGGGGGCTCCAGCAGCACTGTGCCTGATAATGATTACATCTGCTGCCATTGCTTCCAATGTTCTTGCAGTATCCCGTAGGCTTTCACCCTTCTGCACACTGCTGGTTGCAATAGCAATACTGGAGGTATCAGCTCCTAGGTATTTTGCTGCCAACTCAAAAGAAGAGCGGGTACGAGTGCTGGGCTCATAAAATAGCGTAATAACTGAACGACCGCGTAAAGTAGGCACCTTTTTGATGTCCCGGCTCATAATCTCTTTCATAGGCTCTGCTGTATCCAATATCAAGGTTATTTCTTCAGCTGTTAGCTCCTCTAATCCGAGGACATCCTTGCGCTTGAACTTCATAGTCTTATTATTACCCCCTTGCTATTATTAAAAAAACCTCTTTGCTGCCATTTACAGGCTAACAAAGAGGTTAACAACCTTCTCTCCCCCTTGCTAGCCTCTCTGGACTAGATTTAAAGGGTTCTCTTTGGTCATGTATCTTTTTCTACTATGGTTACCTTATCCTCGCCATCTATTTCAAGTAAACTCACTTGTATTACTTCCTTGCGTGATGTGGGTACATTCTTACCCACAAAATCTGCTCTGATAGGTAGTTCTCGATGTCCCCGGTCGATCAATACAGCCAGTTGAATAAGTTTAGGCCTGCCTAGATCCATCAGAGCATCCATAGCCGCTCTGACCGTTCGACCTGTATAGAGCACATCATCAACCATGACAACCTTCTTATCTGTAATGCTGAAAGGGACTTCGGTTTTTCTGACTTGCGGGTGGTAATCGAGTTGGCTTAAGTCATCCCGGTAAAGAGTAATATCCAGAATACCAAGGGGTATTGAAGTTCCTTCAATTTCCTTTATTTTCTCGGAAAGTCTACTAGCGAGAGGAACTCCCCGTCGCCTGATACCAATTAACACCAAATCCTTCGTTCCTGCATTTTTCTCCAGAATCTCATGGGCAATCCTAGTTAAAGCCCTTCTTATCCCCTCCTGATCCATGATCTGAACTTTCTCACGTGGGGACAACTTTGTTCACTCCTTATCAACTCATAAAAAAACCCGCTTCAAGGTACCTTGTCAGCAGGTGTGGCAGTAAAGGTTATTCTTCCTTGCCAGCCTCACAGGACCAGCTTAAAGGACCTTCAATTTAGAATAGATCACTGAACAACTCATGTCAAGAATTTTGGAATAAATATTTAATATAATATTTAATATGTTCAATGTAAAAGGGCCATAATCAATTGTTTATTATATTTTAACTTTTGCGCAACTGCTCTAGGGTTTCAGCAAATACCTGAGGAAGTGGTGCTTCAAAGCTAAGCAACTCACCGGTCCTGGGATGCTGAAAAGTTATCTTATAAGCGTGGAGGGCCTGTGCCGGAAGACTGAGCGGATTGCGCCGGGGTCCATAAACTGGGTCACCTGCTACCGGGTATCCGGCATAGGCCAGATGAACCCGTATCTGATGGGTACGCCCGGTCTCAAGAGCAACCTCCAGAAGTGTAAAACCGTCAAATCTTTCCCTTACCCAATAATGGGTCCGGGCTTCCCTTGCCCCTGCCGTCGCTGGACTCAACACAGCCATTCTCTTGCGTTCCCGTGGATCCCTTCCTATGGGAGCATCAATCATACCCCTCTCCTCTTTCACCTCACCTACAACCAGTGCCAGGTAGATCCTTTTAATCTTCCGCTCCTTCAATTGGCGTGCCAGTTCCTGGTGGGCCAGATCAGTCTTACTCACCAATAGCAAACCTGTGGTATCTTTATCCAAACGGTGCACAATACCAGGCCGCAGGCAGCCGTTGATACCTGAGAGCTGAGTACAGTGATTGATCAGGGCATTCACCAGAGTGCCCCTCCAATGTCCGGCAGCAGGGTGAACAACCATACCCTGTGGTTTATTGACTACCAACAGATCCTCATCTTCATAAATAATATCCAGTGGTATTTCTTCAGGTACAAGTGTGGTCTCCTCAGGGGGTGGTATGTGCATTTCAATCACATCTCCAGTCCGCACCCTGTAACTGGAGCGTCTGGTTTTGTTATTAACAAGAACCTGGCCACTTTCAATCAAATGCTGAACCCTTGAGCGGCTCAAATAAAGAGATCGGTTGGTCAGAAATTGATCCAAACGCTGTCCCTCAGCTTCCTGAGGCACCTCTAAGTGGTATTCCTGTCCCTCAACCAATCTCCTTTACCCCCCCTTTGGTGAAAAGATAGATAAAGATAAACACAGCTCCAACAAAAATAAAAATATCTGCAAGATTAAGAACCGGCCAGATACGGAAATCTATAAAATCAACCACATACCTGGTACGCAGCCGGTCGATCATATTGCCCAGGACCCCTCCGGTCAGAATAGACATAGGAATTGTCACTTTTGGGTTTGTGGGAAGATAAAAAAGCAATACCAGAACAACAAATAGAAAAAGAATTGCTGTAGTTATAAAGAATTCGGTACGATAAGCAAAAATGCCAAAGGCTGCTCCCGGGTTTTGAACATAAGTGATATGAAAGACACCAGGTATAATAGCCACTGAATCACCAGGCTGCATATATCTAGCGATATATGCCTTTGACAACTGATCAACTGCCACAGCTATCAAAGTAACAAAAACAAATAATACCCCGTTTATTACTCCCTTTCTCACACACTTTCTCCCCTATTTATTGTCCTTTTCTATTGATCAATCCATAGTAAGCACTCTCTAACCGTAGTGCCATCTTATCAGCGGACAATTCCTCAGCTCTTTTTGCAGCAGCAAGAGACATAGATTTTCTTAAATCCGGATCCTTAAGCAATGCTAAGGTTTTTTCTGCGAATTCCTCTTCATCACCCCTGCAAAGATAACCTGTTATCCCATCCCGGACCATAGCCAGTGAACCGAAGGCCGCCTTAGCTACCACAGGCATACCGGCAGCCATCGCCTCCACCAGCACCAGGCCTTGGGTCTCAGTTACAGAGGGAAAAACAAAAATATCCGCTGATCTATAAACACCTGAGATCAGTTCTGGTGGAATTCTTCCGGTTAAGATCACCCTCTCTTTTAACCCTAAATCCTCTGCCAGCAAACGCACTGTTTTTTCCTCTGGACCGCTGCCAACCATTACCAATACCGCATCCTTTTCCTGGCTTGCGATATAAGAAAAGGCCCGCAAGAGGAACACGATGTTTTTCTCCTTGCCGATACGGCCCACAAAAAGCAGCACCTTCTTTTCCTTGGGTATACCATACTTTTCTTCCAAAAAGGTGGGATCACCATTTTGGAATCGCTCCGGATAAATACCTGTTGGGATCGCCAGGACTGGAGTTGTCACCCCATTCTCTTTGATCATATCTCTGATCACATCAGTGGGTGTAATTACCAGGTCACAAGAGTTGCAATAATTCCTCGTATATTTGATCAATCCCTTTTTCGTTAACTGCCCTATCAGTGGGACATAATGCACATATTGGTCATAAAGAGTATGATAGGTAAAAACCAGAGGAATCCCCAGATAGCGCGCTATCCTTTTCCCTACCTGCCCCATGGTAAAAGGAGAATGAGTATGGATCAGATCTAAACCGATATCGGACACAAATTTCCTGGCGGTTCGGGTCAAGGGCAAAGCTATATAAAACTCAGGATTGAAAGGGGTATGAAAAGAAGGAAAACGGAAAATACTATCCTCTTGTTGCCCTTTCACCTGAGGGTATTCAGGTGCGAAAATATAGATTTCATGTCCCAGCCTGGCCAGTTCCCGGGAGAAGGTTTCTATGGAAAGCACCACACCGCTGACATAGGGATAGTAGCTATCGGAAAAAAAACCTATTTTCAAAGGCCTCTTAATCATTGCTATTCATCCGGACGCACTCAATCATCCATCTCACGAAATTTTTGGTAGTACACTCCCTCTTCATCCTTATAAACCGAAATTCCCTCAACATCCTCTACAGTTCCCCCGTCCTCATTGCGATTTTCTAGATCAGAAGACGTTCCAAATTGTTCCTCACTCTGCCAGGAATCCTCTCCATCAAAAAAAACATGTTCAGATGAAGAGAGACGATCCTCTGCAAAACCACCGAAGGGAGGCATGACAACCCCCTCCTCTATCGGACGCCGGGAGGGGGTCACCTGATCATCCTGCATCTTGCGGCAATCATAGCAGAGATCAGTAAAAGGCACAGCCTCCAATCTTTCCTCTGGGATTTCCTTGCCGCACTCTTTACATATACCATAATCACCCTGATTAATCCTGCTTAAAGCTTCATCAATTTCTTTTAAACGCCTTTCAGCCAGATCTTTAAGTCCAATATCTTTGCTCCGTTCAAAGCTTTCAGTGCCGATATCAGCAGGGTGGTTGTCATACATAGATAGTTCTTGAAGTGAGTCTCTGAGTCCACCGATCTTTTCCGCTTCCTCAAGTGAGGCGAGGCTGTTCAGCACATTCCTTTTTTCATTTTCTAACAACCAGCGGAAATAAGATAACCTGTCTTGCTCCACCAATAATTCCTCCCTATTGGTCATTAAACCTTCCCCTGTAATTGCAACTGCACCAGGTGCACCAGAGTAGCGATAAAATCACTCACAACAGGCAAGTTGAGCACAACCAGACGCTGCAGGATAAAGAGCACCAGTGCACCCAGCAGTGTGAACCCCACAGCTATACCCAAACCCCTGGCCAGTCCAGAAACAAAGTTGATAAAGAGAAGCCTCTTGGGGTTGTTCAACAACTCCACATACTCGGCCAGTTTCATGCGTTCCAGGTTTAAAGAGAGTTCTTCTACTTTTTCCTTTAATGCTTCAATGAGATCCCCACTAGGCACTCGCATCTTATTCCCCTGGTTTTCAGTTTTCCCCAAAACTCACTTAACCATGAATCTAAAATTAGTTGGTCAAGGCCTGTAGCGGCGCTGGGATTCTCCCCCCTCTGCGCACAAAAGCAGCAGGGCTGAATTGGTTAACAGCCATCACCGGTGCCCTCCCCAGAAGTCCGCCAAACTCCACATAATCCCCTGGAGTCTTACCAGGAGCAGGTATAATGCGCACACCTGTTGTCTTTTTGTTGATCATCCCAATAGCTGCTTCATCAGCAATAATCGCTGCAATCGTTTCCGCACTGGTATCTCCCGGTATGGCTATCATATCCAAACCAACAGAACAGATACAGGTCATAGCCTCCAATTTTTCAATGGTTAATGCCCCTTCAGCTGCAGCCCGGGACATCCCCTCATCCTCACTAACCGGGATAAAAGCACCGCTTAAACCACCCACATAGGAGGAGGCCATAGCCCCTCCCTTTTTTACAGCATCATTAAGAACAGCCAGCGCTGCGGTAGTGCCTGGCGCACCACACCTTTCCAAACCCATAGCCTCCAGGATATCTGCTACACTGTCCCCAACAGCAGGGGTAGGTGCTAAAGAAAGGTCCACAACACCAAAAGGCACACCCAGTTTTTTTGAGGCGGCTCTCCCGAACAGTTCACCCATACGGGTGATCTTGAAGGCTGTCTGTTTGATCAGTGAAGCCAGTGTGCCTAGGTCTGCCTCAGGGTTGTTTTTCACCACATGCAGAATAACCCCTGGCCCGCTGACACCAACATTGATCACACAGTCCGGTTCCCCAACACCGTGAAAAGCACCAGCCATAAAAGGATTATCTTCAGGGGCATTGCAGAAAACCACCAGTTTAGCACAGCCTAAACCGTTCCTGTCTGCGGTCCTCTCTGCAGTCTCTTTGATCACCTTACCCATGGTATAAACAGCTTCCATATTGATCCCGGCTTTAGTTGTGCCTACATTGACCGCAGCGCAGACATGCTCAGTTTCCGCAAGAGCAGTCGGTATAGAATTGATCATTATTTGATCCCCTAGTGTAAATCCCTTATGTACCAATGCAGCATAACCGCCGATAAAGTTGATCCCAATTTCAACGGCTGCTTTTTCTAATACCTGTGCCAGATAGCAGTAATCATCCTCTCCTGCAGCTTCAGCTATTAACGCAATAGGTGTAACCGCAACCCGCTTGTTGATAATTGGGATCCCAAACTTGCGCTCCAGCTCCTCTCCCACATCCACCAAATTCCCTGCTGTCCGCACAATTTTTTCATATATCTTTTTTCCCGCTGCCTTCAGGTCTGGGTCCGCACAATCCCGCAAACTGATCCCCATGGTGATGGTGCGGATATCCAGGTTCTCCAATTCCACCATACGAATTGTTTCTAATACTTCATCTGTTGTGTAAGAAAACGGCATAGGACCACCCTTTCTATACCCGGTGCATATACCGGAATACATCTTCATGCTGGAGGGTAATCTTCAAGCCCATTTCCTCACCAGAATCCTCCAACTTTTGCCGCAGTTCCGAAAAATTATTCCGGGAAGAGGAAAGATCAACGATCATAATCATAGCAAAAAAACCCTGGAGAACAGTTTGGCTGATATCCAGAATGTTCACATTTGATTCGGCCAGTATTCCCGCCACCCGGGCAATTATACCGACCCGATCACGGCCGACTACAGTTACAATTCCTCTCTCTGCGTCCTGGTCATTTTTTTGTTTTTCCTCTTTCTGTGACCCGTTTTCCTCTATTAACTGCAGTTCAATACTCTTTTTCTTGATCAATTCCCTGGCTGCCCGGGTAATAATGGTGTCCACCGCAACCTTTAATTGGGAACGGTCTGGCAGTTCAGCAATTTTATCTTTCGTTATTACTTCAGGCATAATCACACCTACCTTTTTAGAAGTTGGAAGTCAGATGTCAGAAGTCAGAATTCAGATATTTGAAGTCTGAAATCCGAAGCCAGAGTAGAAATCAGATGTCAGAAGTCTGATATTTGAAATCGGAAGTCTGAAGTCTGACATTAGGAAGTCTGATATTAGAAGTCTGAAGCCAGATATCAGATAGCTATCAGAAGTCAGACAACAAATACCAAAACAGTGATCTTGGTTTATTTTATTAAATTAATATGTACTTTTCTATGTTATCATTGATTTTCTCCATCTGTTTCACACAGGCTGACCACATCATAGCAGCGCTCACAGAGTTCAGGGTGATCAGCAAAACTGCCCACAGATTCTTTATACAGCCAGCACCTGGTACATTTTTTCCCATGGGCAGGCTCTACCACTATACTTGCGGAAAGAGCGCCCTCTGTTTTAAAAGCTCCTTCAGGTGCAGCCGCCCATACTTCATTCACCTTTACCCCAGAGACGATAAATATACTAGCTAATTCCTTTTCAACCTTTTGCAAAAAGGCAAAGCTTTCTTCATCCTCTGGATAAAGAGAAACATCCGCCTCTGTACTTGGACCGATGATCTTTTGCTGGCGGGCAGCCTCCAGAGCTTTGGCAACCTCATCCCTCAACTGGAGAACCTTCTCCATCAATGCTTCAAGGTCGGGATCCAGATAGTCCCGGTTTACTGTAGGCATCGTTGCCAGATAGATGCTTTCATATTTTTCTTTAGCCCCAGGCAGATAACCCCAAACCTCCTCTGTGGTAAAGGCCAAAACAGGGGCTAAGAGCCGTGCCAGAACACTGCATGCTTCATAAAGCACAGTCTGAATGCTGCGCCGCTCTGGAGCGTTTGCTGCAGAACAGTATAAGGTATCTTTAGTAACATCAAGATAAAAAGAGCTCAAATCAAGGACACAGAAAGTGTTGATCGCATGGTAGACAATATGAAAATCACTCTCTTCATAGGCCCTGGTCACCCTCTGAATCAATTTGTGTAGCCTGAACAGAATCCAGCGGTCAACAAGAGACAGTTTGTCATAGGGCAGGGCGTCTTTTTCCGGATCAAAATCATAAAGGTTTCCTAGTAAAAAGCGAAAAGTATTGCGTATCTTCCTGTAGGCATCTGACATCTGTCCCAGAATTTTTTCAGATACAGCCATATCATTCCGGTAATCTGCCGAAGTGACCCAGAGCCTTAAAATATCAGCACCATATTTTTTGATCACATCCTGGGGTAAGACCACATTCCCCAAGGATTTGGACATCTTTCTTCCTTCTTCATCTACCACAAAGCCATGGGTCAGCACAGCTTTGTAAGGGGCTCTTCCCCGCACAGCAACAGAGGTAGATAGTGAAGAATTAAACCATCCCCTGTGCTGGTCGCTTCCCTCAAGATAAAGGTCTGCAGGCCACCTCAACTCTGGCCGGTGTTCCAGCACAGCCATATGGCTGGAACCGGAATCAAACCAAACATCCATGGTATCGGTTTCCTTGCGGAAGTTCTGCTTGCCGCAGGAGGGACACTTGAAACCAGGGGGCAGCAGTTGGTCTGCTGGGCGCTCAAACCAAACATCACTACCCTTCTCTGCGATCAACTTCTGCAGCCAGGAAATGGTTTCATCATTAACAACAGTAGCATTACAATCCTCACAATAGAAAATAGGGATCGGCACGCCCCAGACCCTCTGTCGGGAAATACACCAATCACTGCGGTCAGCGATCATATTATGAATCCGTTCCTTCCCCCAGGAGGGAATCCACTGAACTTCTTCGATGGCCTGCAGAGCCTCTTTCCGGAAACCATCAATAGAGGCAAACCACTGCTCTGTAGCTCTGAAAATCAGCGGGTCCTTACACCGCCAGCAGTGGGGGTATTGGTGTGTTATCTTCCCTTTCTCATAAAGCAATCCTCGCTTCTCCAACTCATTGATCACCAGTTCATTGCTCTCCCAGACCAGCATCCCGCTAAAGATCCCTGCCTCTGAGGTAAACCTGCCCTGACCATCAACCAAAGACAGCACTGGAATTCCGTACTTCTGACAAACCTCAAAGTCTTCTGTACCATGTGCAGGTGCTGTATGGACAGCTCCTGTACCCTGTTCCAAAGTCACATGCTCTCCCAGGATAACCAATGAATCCCTCTCATAAAAGGGATGGAAGCAGCGGATACCCTCTAGTTCAGCACCCTTCCAGGAACCCAGGATCGGTGGCTGTTTTTCCCCTTTAAGAGCAGCGACTTGAGGGAGCAGTTCCTCAGCTACTATCACCTTCTTCCCATCCAATTGAGCAAGAACATACCGGTAATTGGGATGCAGAGAGATAGCCAGGTTTCCCGGAATGGTCCAGGGGGTAGTGGTCCAGATCAGAACATAGGTATCTTGATCAACAGGAAAAAGCCCTTTACTATCCTTTACCCGAAAGAGCACATAAATGGAATCGCTTTCATCCTCCTGATATTCTACCTCTGCTTCAGCTAATGCTGTCTCACAATCGATACACCAATAAACCGGCTTTAAGCCTTTGTAGATATAGCCTTTTTTGGCCATTTCGCCAAAGATGCCGATCTGCACAGCCTCATACTGGGGAGTAAGGGTAAGGTAAGGGTGCTCCCAATCTCCTATAACTCCCAGCCGCTTAAACTCCTCTTTTTGAATCTCCACATACTTTAAGGCATATTCTTTGCAAAGACGGCGGAACTCTGAAATATCCATCTCATGACGATTAACCTTTTTGGTTTTGATCACCTGCTGTTCGATTGGGAGCCCATGGGTATCCCAACCAGGAACATAGGGAGCATCATATCCGGCCATTATTCTGTATTTAACAATGATATCCTTAAGCACCTTGTTCAGTACATGCCCCAGGTGGATGTTTCCGTTGGCATAAGGGGGTCCATCATGCAGGATATACTTGGGTTTCCCTTTAGCCTGCTCAACAATTCGTTGATAAAGGTCCATCTCTTCCCAGGCGCGCAGCATCTCTGGTTCCCTTTGCGCCAAATTCGCCCGCATTGGAAACCCGGTATGTGGTAAGTTTAATGTTTTTTTATAATCCAAATCCGATCACCTCAAAAAACTATATTATAAAAATAATAAAACCCCTCATCTGAGGGGCGAGAATTCCCGCGGTACCACCCTAATTCCTTCTTTATAAAAAGAAGGCTCTTTATAAGGAGTAACGTTCCTTAGACGTCCTGATTTACTCACCTACTGAACTGGGTTTTCATCAGGCACTCCCGGGTGATTTTTTGCTGTTCTTGTCTGCTGGTCTTCCACCCTCACCAACTCGCTGTAAGAACAAAAACAACATACTCGTCCCGGTCATCGCTTTGCCCACGATCCTAAAATATTGTAGTCATTATAGGTATTTCCTCAGACAATGTCAAGATAATTTGGCAAAATGCAGTGAATCCTCAATTTGTTTTGAACAATCAGTCTTTATCGCCTATTCTTTTGATAGCCTATTCATCATAAAGAAAAAAAGGCACCAAAAGGTACCTTTGCAAAGAAACTCTGCAATTTAGGGTAGTTTATTCCCCCTATCAATCCCGGCTTGTTTCTTCAGATCATCGATCGTAGCATATTCCCCTGCTGTTTCGATATCTACCGGCCGGATTTTCAACCTGTACTTTGCCTTGCCTACTTTTCTTTTCTTTCTTGCCAACAACCCCACTTCCTTTGCAGTTTTG
The DNA here is from genome assembly GCA_012840405.1 of Syntrophomonadaceae bacterium. Lineage (GTDB taxonomy): Bacteria > Bacillota > DSM-12270 > Thermacetogeniales > Thermacetogeniaceae > DTU068. Next base: position 46,149 of record DULM01000125.1, read on the forward strand.
GTACCTTTATTATGGGTGAGAAAGGGGTTGATTATACTCTATTCCGGCAGCTTTGGCTTAAGCTGCTGTCTAACCGCTTCTTCTGTAAGACCTGTGATCTCAACAAGTTTGCAGCGCCCTGTAGCACCCCTTAAAATTTTAATCCTTCCTCCAGCACAGCCAAACAGCTGACCCAGGTATTTTACCAGGGCTTTATTGGCTTCCCCTTCAACAGGTGGTGCAGTTAACTTAACTCGCAGAAAATCACCTGTAACGCCGATAATCTCATTTTTTGAAGAGCGGGGCTGTACCTTCACTTGAATTCTCACCCCATTTTTAGAAGAGGTCACCCAGGGCATTTTGCTCACCATTACATCAATGATCTGGCCAGTGCTATCAGCAGAGCTCTAACCACTTCCAGAAAGATTACAGCCAACAGAGGAGAAAAATCAATATTCATTACAGTACCGGGAAGCACTCTCCTGCAAAGGGACAGCAGTGGTTCAGTTATCTCATAGATGAACCTGATAATGGGATGATAGGTGCGGGGCCTGATAAAAGATATGATTACCCTGGCCACAATCAGCCAAAAATAAATATCAATAGCCAAGGAAATAATCGAAATAATAAATGTTAAATCCATCCCTTAACCTCCCGCCCCTCAAGTTCACTGCAGTTCTCCGGAGCGTTTGGCCGCGGCTTCCACAGCACTGAGCAAAACACCCCGCAAACCGCCCTTCTCCAATACATGGACACCGCTGATTGTGCTCCCTCCCGGTGAGCAGACCCTATCTTTAAGCACAGCAGGGTGCTCACCATTGAGAACCATACGCCCTGTACCGATCATGGTCTGGGCAGCCAGTTCCAAGGCAAGCTGCCGGGATAATCCCATTTTCACACCGCCATCTGCCAGGGCTTCCAGCACAATTGCCAGATAAGCCGGCCCACAACCACTGACCGCTGTTACAGCATCTATTTCTTTTTCTGATACAATAATCACTCGGCCTACAGCTGCAAAAAGTGCCTCTGCAGCCTTTTGATGACTCTCAACAGCACTGCTGCCCATAACCAGGGCGCTCATCCCCTCTCCCGCCAAAGCGGGCACATTGGGCATTGCTCTGATCACAGGGGTGCCCGCAGGCAGATGCTCCTCTAAAAAAGAAATCTTGATACCCGCAGCCACCGATATTACTAAATGATCAGCTGTAATAGCTGGTGCAATTTCCTTTAAAACAGCCTTCACCTGCCCGGGCTTAACTGCAAGTATCACGATCTCGCTGTTCCGGGCGGTTTCCAGGTTATTCTCTGCTGTATTAACAGAAAACTGCTCTTTTAACTTTTGTAGAGTATTAATATTTATATCACTTGTAGTCAGATCACAGGGCTCCACAAGGCCAACCTCCAGGAAACCCTTGATCAGTGCGCTTCCCATAGCACCAGTACCGATGACACCGATCTTTTTATTGTTAACGATCTTTGATGCCCTCCTCACGTATTTGTTGTAAAAACTTTTCTTGCGAAAGTCCCTCTGGGAGCTCCGCCTGGATAGATATATTACTGGGAGCAAACATAAAAGTGTCACTGCTCACCCTCTGCATGCTTCCATTGAGAGCAAAAACAGTGCCTCCCAAAAAGTCTAGAATTCGCTGAGAAAGCTCTTTTGTGGTTTTACTAAGGTTGACAACCACTGTTTTCCTGCTTTTCAATTGATTAGCAATCTTCTCTACTTCATCAAAGCTGACAGGGGTCAGCACAACTATTCTAACCTCAGGTGAAGTATGCAGACTGATCACTGGTGTGCGACTACGCCCCTTTGGTCCTGTATCATCTGCATATTCAAAGCTATCATCTTCATCAGCCTGATCCGAATATCCTAAAAAATTGAGAACCTTATCATACCAACCGCGAGCCAAGAAAAGAACACCCCCATTTATTGTTCATCTTCACTGAAAAGAGCACTCCCCACTCTAACCATGGTGGCTCCTTCTTCAATAGCTATCACAAAATCATTGGTCATTCCCATCGATAAGTGGCTTAAATCTAAATGCGGCCTTGTCCTAGCCATCTCATCCCGCAACTGGCGCAGTTTCCTGAAAACAGGGCGGGTCTTCTCCGGATCCTCCTCAAAGGGAGCAATGGTCATTAATCCGCATATCTTAATGCCATCTAGATCCTGAACAGCATCAAGAAACTCTGGAAGCTCATCGGGCGACAGGCCATATTTTGTTTCCTCTTGAGATATGTTAACCTGCACTAAAACATTCCAGGGATAACCCTGACCCTTGCTCAATTTATCAAGGAGTTGTGCCAGAGGGAGCCTGTCTAAAGAATGAATCATCTCCACTTTACCCACCAACTGTTTTGCTTTATTTCGCTGCAGGTGGCCGATTATGTGCCACTCCACATCCTGACCGAACAGTTTATACTTTTTTAAGAAATCCTGAACCCTGTTTTCCCCGAAACTGCACAGCCCATACTGCAGTGCTTCCTTCATTTTTTCCATTGTTGCCATTTTGGTCACAGCAATAAGTTTCACTTCAGATGAGGAACGGCCTGACCTGCGGCATGCCTGCTCAATTTGCTGGTATACTCTTTCAATTCTTTCTTCTAAGGTACCAGACAATTGGATTCCTCCTTCGCCAACACCATCCCTCTGGGTTCCACAATAAATTCTCAGATATTTTCCCAAAGTTTATATATCTAACTAAAACAAAAAACTAATCCCTTTTCTTATTTATTGCAGATGATTTCCGCCAAACGAGGATTGGTAACAACCTCTACCCCAGGGACTATTCCCTGTATTGCTGCCTCTTCATTGAGGGTAGCAGTCACTTCAACCTTTCTGTATTTCGGACCTGTAACAGACATAATGTAGACACCTGTTTGCCCTTCCTGTTCAACAAGTGCGGATTCAGGGATGATGATCCCCTCCCCTAAAATATGCATTAGCTGTAGGTCAAGCTTGCGCTGAGAAGGAAAAGGACGTGCTTGTTTCAGTTCAACAACAGCATAATAATGATCGCCCTTTTTATGATGAGCAATCACCAGAGCTTTTCCAGTCCCTTCCTTATCCCAGGTCAGTGTCAACTGGTCATTTTGTTCTATATGGGGTTTGAACCCTTGAGGAAACTGCACAATAAGGAAAGGGTTAGCCAGGTTATCGATCACCTTAAACACAGGTTCACCCTGCTTGATATCCTCCCTCACACCGCTGACAATATTGTTTCCCTCTTCCAGTTTTTCAAAAATAACAGATGGGTCAACACGCTGCCAAGAGTATCGATCATACATGCTCTCCCATCCATCCAGTTGATATGAAATAATACCGGTGCTTGGGCTCTTGATCTGAATCTTGCCACTGCTCCCTGCAGGGTCAGCCATCAACTCCAACTGAGCAACCAGGGTTCCCACCGGAACCCGATCACCCTCTGCAACAACAGGCAGTAATTTACCTGTGCCTGGCGCTCTCACCACTCTTTCATTCATTAATAAAACAGCTTTCGCAACTGTGGACTCCCTCAATTCTCCTAACTCTGCTGGTATTGTCCTGATCGCATGAAAAACACAGAAATAGAATAACTGTGTTCCTAACCAGATGACAACAGCCAGAGCTATAAAAAAAAGAACCAGCCTGCCGGCAATAATCTTGATCTTTTTATTCCAGGTTTTTTTCAGTTTATATCGCTTAAACTGCACCACCTGTTTATGCACCTAGAGCACCTCATATCCGGCATCCTCAATAGCTTCTTTAAAGTCAGGCAAGCCGGCTTCGATGGGGTTATATACTACCTTGACCAGGCCTTCTTTTAAATCCACCTGGACATCCTGGACCCCATCCAGACCCATAAGGGCTTTGATCACAGCCTGCTGGCAGTGCTGACAACTCATACCTGCAACTTTAAGAGTCAACTCCCTTGGCTGGTCTATGCCGCCGCTGCAGTGAGAACACATTTTATCACCTCACTATTGGATCAGGATTGCCGCCATCCTTCCAGTCTCCCCCTGACTGCCCCGATAGGAAAAGAAAAGATCCTGGCGGCAGATAGTGCAAAAACTACTAATAGAGATATTCTCTCTCAGGACACCGGCATCCTGCAAAACCAAACAATTCGACTGAGAAATATTGAAAAACCACTTACCATTCCCCTTCTCCTCCAGCAGATTCCTAAAGGCCTCTGGGAAGGCCTCCTGAATAGCCTGGTAAACATCCTCACCTACCTCATAACAGCAGGGACCTGCTGCAGGGGAAAGGGCAGCATAACAGTCCACTGGTCTGCTCCCGTAAACCTTAGACATTTCCTGAAGACAGCTGGCAGCTATTTTTGCTACAGCACCCCGCCAGCCCGCATGGGCAACAGCAATCACACGGTTACAGGGGTCATAAAGGTAAATTGCCTGGCAATCAGCGCAGAGAATAGAAATAGCCACATTGGATAAATGAGTGATCAAACCATCTCCACTGCTGCCTTTTTTCAGCAGCAAATCTTCTTCCCTTTCCAAAACCACTAGCCGGTCGCTATGAATCTGATTAAGTGTGATCAACCTATCCTCTTCAATATTGAGAGCATCAGTAACAAGCCTTCTGTTAGCTGTCACAGCATCAGGATCATCCCCTGTATGATACCCCAGGTTTAAGGAAGAATAGGGGCCTTTGCTGACACCACCGCGGCGGGTTGTAAAAACAGCCCGCACCTTACCTTCTCCAAAACCGGGCAAATAGAGATAAGGTAACTGCCC
>DULM01000126.1 GCA_012840405.1 Syntrophomonadaceae bacterium
AGCTGCTGTTGGTACGGCGATGCCTGAATCCTTGATCCCTTTGATCGCTTTTGTCACAGGCGGTGGTGTGGAGCAGCATCAGATCGGAATCGGAGCCATCATTGGGGCACCTTTTATGCTGAGCACATTGGGCTTTTTTATCAGCGGCATGGTGGTGGTGTTAGAAGCCCGCAGGCGATTTGATTTTCCTCATCTGCGGGTGGATGAACGGGTTATTAAAAGGGACTTTTTTTTCTTTTTTGTAGGTTACAGTTTAGGTTTATCAGCTGCTCTTATCGAAAATAGTTTGATTGTTTACTTGATCGCTGTTTTTCTGATAGTGTGGTACTGTTTATATGTTTGGCTTACACTGCACATTGGAGCTGAAATTGAACACAGTACCGAGTTGAGCCCTCTCTATTTCAGTAGATCCAAACACAATCCCCGCCTTCGGTTGGTTATTTTTCAGGTAATTGTAGGCCTGGCTTTATTGATTACAGGGGCTAATCTTTTTGTTGAAAATGTAGAAGTTATTTCAGATATATTGGGGGTTCATCCCTTTATCCTGTCTTTACTCATTGCTCCTGTAGCCACAGAACTGCCGGAAAAGTTCAACAGTGTGATTTGGCTGCTCCAGGGGAAGGACACTTTGGCGCTGGGTAATATAACTGGGGCCATGGTTTTTCAAAGTGTTTTGCTCCCGAGCATCGGCATTATATTCACAGATTGGCAGATTGTAGCAGGATCAGTAGTCCCAATTGTCATAACTTATCTATCTGTAGGGCTTGTTTATACATCACTGTTGTTGAGGAAAAAGCTTAATTGTTTTACACTTTTGATAGGTGGCTTGTTTTATGCAGTTTTTGTATGGTTAATGCTTCATTAATGAGGAGAGGAGTAAAAGGATGCAGCTGGTGTTTATTTTTGGTTCTGCATTTTTATAGCTATGTCCGGTGCTTTGATGCCCGGTCCGATGTTGGCGGTTACAATCAAGGAAAGCCTGGAACAGGGCTGGCCCGCTGGCTTTTTTATTACCACAGGGCATGCCGCAGCTGAAATTGCTCTTTTATGCCTTTTTGCCCTGGGGTTGGGCACAGTGATCAAAGTTCAGTGGGTAACAGCTGTTGTAGGCATCATAGGCGGCCTTGTTTTATTCATCATGGGGTTGGACATGCTGATGGGAGCCATACGGAACAGGGTTGGTTTAGATCTCAATGGTGGGGACAAGCCAACCGGGCAGGTGACAGCGAAATCGATAGGACGCGCTGTAGGAGCAGGAGTTATTGTCAGTGCTGCCAATCCCTACTGGATTATTTGGTGGCTGACCATCGGTGTGATGTATGTTGCTGAAGCTTTAAAATACGGGTGGTTGGGGCTTGGCTTTTTCTATACAGGGCATATACTGGCTGATTATGTCTGGTATGTCCTGATTGCTGTTATTACTGCCACAGGAAAAAAGTTTCTAACAGCTGCTATCTATAAGTGGATCCTTGTTGGCTGCGGTGCATTGATGATGATTCTTGCTTTATACTTCTCTCTGCAGGGTATGAGGGCAATAATTTAAGTTAAAGGAGGTTATAATATGAATCCATACGATCATGCCCATAACCTGGCACGTGCTTTAAAAGAATCCAGTGAATATAAGGGTCTGCTGGAGGCAAAAAAGAAACTGGAGGCCGATCCAAAGAATAAGGAAATGCTTTTGGACTTCCGGCGCTGCCAGTGGGAGATGGAAAAAGCTAAAGCCTTTCAAAAAGAAATTGATGAAGTAACAAAACGCAGGATGGCACAACTGGCTGAACTGGTCAGTGCCAACCCTACTGTACAGGAATACCTGATGGCTGAGTTCCGGTTCGGACAAGTGATGGCTGACATCCAAAAAATATTGAGTGAGGCAGTGTCTGAATGGTTTAAGGCAGCTGCAGAGTTTGTTGTTGATGACAATGAATAACCAAGAGATAGAGAAGTATGGACTGATGTTGGTTTTTATTTTGCTGCAGATAAGTTTTGTCGACTAGCCTTGTTGGAACAAAGGGGACGGGATGTTCTTTGGATACCGAACACATACATCTTGACGAGTTCGCCCATTTAAGAACATTTTTTCACCGCTTTGACCCCCGTGCTAAGATAGTGAGTTGTTTGGTTTTATTGGTGATTGCTGTTTCTTTGAAAACCCCGGCAGGTCTTGCTGTTGCTCTGATAGGTATTTGCTTAATGATCCGCGGTGCACAGCTACCGGTTAGGCGGATATTGAAAAGATTGGGGTTTATCATACCGGTTGTGCTCATGGTGGGAATTTTTTTACCTGTGGTGAAGCTGGGGACACCTTTGTTTTCTGTTGATCTGGGTTTCTGTCAATTGAACTTTACAAAAGAGGGTTTACAGGCGAGCATCCTTTTCCTTCTCCGGATTACTTGTGCTGCACTGCTGATGATTTTGTTAACCTTTACAACCCCATTACATGTCCTGCTCCACTCTTTATCAGATTTAAAAGTACCTCAAATCTTTACACAGTTAATTCAATTTGCTTTGCGCTATTTTTTTGTGCTTTATGATGAGGTGACCCGCATGCAGCGGGCAAGGCGTTCCAGAAACTTTAAACCGGCAAAGCATATCTTTAGCAGACGGACACTGAGTATTATCGGGGGGATGATCGGAGTTTTATTTATCCGCTCCTATGAGCGGGGGGAAAGGGTATATTTCGCTATGATGTCCAGAGGTTTTAGAGGAAAAATAAGGCTGCTGGATTACCCACAGATCAGGGTTAAAGATTATGTTTTTGCTTTTCTTATCATACTGCTGGGGGTATTAAGCCTGATAATTGATCAGGAGGGTTGGGGATGGCCGGCTGTTTGGAAATAGAGAACCTTTATTTTAAATATCATGACGGCACCCTGGCGTTAAAAGGGGTTTCTTTGAGTATAGAGAAAGGAGAAAAGGTCGCGATCTTAGGTCCCAATGGAGCAGGGAAGTCTACATTGCTGCTTCATCTTAACGGTATTCATCTGCCTCAGCAGGGGGTTGTGCGTGTAAATGGTGTGGAAATAAACAGCAGTAATGAGCATCAGGTACGGTCCAAAGTAGGGCTGGTTTTTCAGGATCCTGATGACCAGGTTTTTGCTCCTACTGTTTGGGATGATGTGGCTTTTGGTCCCTTAAACATGGGCCTGCAGCGGCAGGAGGTTGAGAAGCGGGTTGCTGATGCCCTGCAGGCTGTGGGTATGTGGGAGTATCGCCATCGTGCCCCACACCACCTTAGCTATGGACAGAAAAAACGGGTGGCTATTGCCGGGGTTTTGGCCATGGATCCCCAAATAATCGTCCTGGATGAGCCTTCAGCATTTCTAGACCCGGTGGGTCAGAGCAATCTTGTTGGGATTCTGGATGATCTGAACAAGGAAGGGAAGACCATTCTGATTGCCACACATGATGTGGATATGGCTGCAGAATGGGCAACATCGATTATTGTCATTAAAGACGGCCGTGTTCTGGCTCAAGGGGGTACTGAACTTCTTGTTCAACAGGATTTGGTAGAGGCTGCGGGTTTAAGATTCCCTCTGGTAAGCCAGGTTTTTCGAGAGACAGCTGTAAAATATGACTTACCCCTTCCCTGCACAGTTGAGGAAGGGAAAAAGATACTTTTAAAATTGACCCGGCATTAATTTGTTGCTATAATCACTCTAGTTTTTACACTAGTGAGGAAATGGGGGGAAACTGGTTATGATGCCAACACCGCAATTATATTCACTTGTTTATGCAGCAGCAGAAGGAAAAACAGAACTCAACGCATTTGATGAGGCACTGCTTAAAGCAGGAGTGGGAAATGTTAATCTAATTAGGGTCAGTAGTATCCTGCCTCCCGGTGCAGAGTTTGTGGAAAAACTGGAGATACCCCCTGGTTCTCTATTACCTATAGCCTATGCAGCACTCAACAGTTCAGAACCAGGGACATTGATAGCTGCAGCTGTTGCTGTAGGGATTGGGCCGGAAAGCAATGAATATGGGGTTATTATGGAATATTCCGGCTGCTGCACAGGTCTGGAAGCAGAGAATCAGGTTAAACAAATGGTGATTGAGGCTTTTCGGTACCGGGGAAAAGAATTAAAAGAGATCAAAGCGGTCAGCGTTGAACACCGTGTTGAAAAGTGTGGTTGTGTTTTCGCTGGTATCCCGCTCTGGTACAAAAAATAAGCAAGTGGTGAAGAAACCAGTTAAGCAAAAGGAGCAGACAAGATATGGAGTTATGGTTTACTGAAAAGCAGACACCTGGTTTGGGAATAAGCTGCAAAGTATTACAGACACTACATCGTGAATTAACACCTTTTCA
>DULM01000127.1 GCA_012840405.1 Syntrophomonadaceae bacterium
TTGCTGACCGTCTTTTCCAGGAGGGCCTCCTGGGTGGCCAGGGTAAGCACAGGCACTTCCTCTGTAATCAGGGCAAGGGGTCCGTGCTTCAGTTCCCCTGCTGCATAGGCCTCTGCATGTATATAAGATGTCTCTTTCAGCTTGAGTGCCCCTTCTAGAGCAACCGCCCAGTCCAGACCGCGCCCCAAGTAGAACATGTTCTCACAGTTATGGTAGCATGCGGCGATCTCTTTAATTGCCTCTTTTTGCTCCAGAATTTCCTCGATCCAGCCGGGCACCTGCTGCAGAGTTGCAATGATCCCTTTCAGTTCTTCATTGGCCATTGTTTTTCTCTCTCTGGCAAAGAGCATAGCCAGCAGGTACAGTACCAGGACTTGAGCTGTGTAAGCCTTGGTGGAGGCAATGGCGATTTCCTGTCCGGCCCAGGTGTAGATAACCTCATCAACTTCCCTGGTGATGGTGCTCCCCACCACATTGGTGATAGCCAGGGTTCTGCATCCCTTATCCCGGGCTTCTTGAAGGGCAGCTAATGTATCTGATGTCTCACCAGACTGGCTGATCACGATAACCAGGGTGTCAGGGCCAACCAGCGGGTCCCGGTATCTGAATTCTGAGGCAAGTTCCACCTCAACCGGAATCTTCGCCCACTTTTCAAAGAGTTGTTTACCAACCAAACCTGCATGAAATGATGTTCCACAGGCAGTGATCACTATCTTGGCAATACCCTGGATTTCCTCTGGGGTCAGTTTGAGGTCCTTTAAAACAATATCATCCCCAGCAGGGGTAATCAGGCTCCCCAGCATGTTCCGCAGCACCTGTGGTTGTTCGTGGATCTCTTTGAGCATAAAGTGCGGGAAGCCGCCCCGCTCCGCTGCGCTCACATCCCAGTCCACATGGAAGGCTTCTTTTTGCACAGGCTTGCCTTCCTTATCAAAGACCCGCACACTGTCTGAGGTGACTTCCACTACTTCCCCGTCATCAATAAAGTAAACATCCCTAGTAAAAGGAAGCAGGGCTGGGATACCCGATGCCAGGAAGTTTTCCCCTTCCCCAAGCCCAACGATAATCGGGTTGTTTTTGCGGGCTGCCAGCAGCCGGTCCGGCTGGTCTTTGCTGATCACCACAAGGGCATAGGAACCTCGCACCTGCTCCAGTGCCTTACGCAGAGCGGATAACAGGTCTCCTTGATAGGCATCCTCTATCAGGTGAGGGATCACCTCAGTGTCTGTTTCAGAAGTGAAACGGTGTCCTTTCTTTTCCAGCTCGCTGCGCAGTTCATGGAAATTCTCGATGATCCCGTTGTGCACTACCGCAAACTTCCCTGTGCAGTCACAGTGAGGATGGGCATTGCTGTCAACAGGTGAACCATGGGTGGCCAAACGGATATGGCCGACACCGACCTGGGAATGGCAGTTTTGATCAATTTCCTTTTCCAGATCTGCAATTTTAACCGCCTTTTTATTTATAACTAGAGAATCATCACTAATCAAAGCATAGCCCACAGAATCATAGCCGTGGAATTCCAGTGTTCTCAGACCTTCAAAAATAACGGAAACCGCGTTTCTGTTACCAACGTAACCAACAATACCGCTCAAATTTACTGCTCCTCCTTTTGTTTTCCCACGCGGCTGCCACTGAATACCCCTTTGTGACGGAAATTGCTCTCCGCTTTTGAGGGTATCCTTACGGTGGTGGCACACCGAGGGGCATCCGCCGAATCCTTCGATTAACCCCTTCCTCGTCAACCAGTTATCAAACTGGCCCAGGCGCTAAGGATTTCATCCTTTTAGGGTTAAGTTCTTTCGTGGGAAATAGTTTAGTTTTAATTAAGCAAGTTCTTGTTTAATAGATTCTGCTAGTTCATTAACCACCTCCTTGAGTTTGTTCTCATCTAATGCCTCCCCCATAACGCGAACCAGCGGTTCTGTTCCTGAGGGGCGCACCAAAATTCTTCCCTGCCCTTGAAGGCTCTCTTCAGCTTTCTTAATGGCCTCCTGAACCCGTTCATTGGTCTTTAAGGCTTCTTTGTTTTTTACTCTCACATTGACTAAAAGCTGGGGGAAACGCCTCATCTGGGCACCCAAACGGGACAATGGCTCATTTGTTTCCCGAACCACCCGCAGAAGTTCCAGCGCTGTAATCAAACCATCACCTGTTGTAGAACGGTCCAGGAAAATGATATGGCCAGACTGTTCTCCACCCAGTATACCGCCGTTCTGGCGCATCTCCTCCATGATGTAACGGTCGCCCACTTTTGTTTCCGCTACTGTGATCCCTTCCTTTTGGAATGCTTCTTTCAGTCCCAGGTTGCTCATCACTGTGACAGTGACCTTGTTTTTATCCAGTGTGCCTTTGCGTTTGCGGTTCAGACCGCAGATCACCATGATCTGGTCCCCATCTACCAGCTTCCCCTGTTCATCAACAGCCAGCAAACGGTCGGCATCACCATCAAAGGCCAACCCTAGGTCTGCTCCCTGGGCAACTACCTCCCGCATCAGTGACTCAGGGTGGGTGGACCCGCAGTTATCATTGATATTGACTCCATCAGGTTCACCGTGCAGCACTGTTATAGATGCCCCCAGTTCCTTAAAAAGTTGGGGCGCAATTCTGGAGGCGGCGCCATTGGCACAGTCCAGCACGATCTTCAGGCCGCTTAAATCCACATATAGTTCCTCTTTCAGAAAACGGAGATACTGCTCAGAGGCTGCTGCCTCATCGTAGATACGGCCCACATCTGCTCCTGTGGGAGCGGGAAAATCATAATCATTTAATACATAGTTTTCGATCTCTTCCTCTACGGCATCAGGCAGTTTGAAACCGTCACCGGCAAAAAACTTGATACCGTTATCTGCTACCGGATTATGGGAGGCAGAAATAACGATCCCAGCACAGCAGCCGTATGTTCTGGTCAAGTAAGCCAGGCCGGGTGTGGGAACAACTCCCATCCGCAGGCAGTCTCCGCCCACAGACAAAATACCAGCAGTTAAAGCTGCCTCCAGCATATCGCCGGAGATCCTGGTGTCCTTGCCGATAGCTATTTTGGGACGTTTTCCCTGCCGGGAAAGAACAAAAGCACCGGCCCTGCCCAGCTTAAATGCCAGGTCCGGAGTTAATTCCTTGTTAGCAACACCCCGTACCCCATCTGTACCGAAAAGTTTAGCCATCCCTTTCAGCATCCTCCTCTCACTACACATCGGTTTAATAACACCCATGTATTATATCACTATTCTATCAACCTGGTAATTGCTCATTATGATTTTGATCCGGTGGTTCCTCATTCTCTACCGGCAGGGGTTCGATCACAACAGTGACCTTTACTGTTCTTTGCGCCAAAGGGATAACCCCCTCTGGCAGTATCACTTCCACTTCCCTGCTGATATTCCCTTTTGCACCGGTTATATCAATTGGTTTAGTACGCAGTTCGCTGATACTGGAGAGAAGTCCTGCAGATCCGGTTACCTGGAGTCTGTTGGGTTCCAGTTGTTGGCTTTTTACAGTATATCCTTCAGCAGGATTACCCTGCAGTGGTGCAACCACTGTCAAATATTTGATGGGCCCGCTGGTCACCACAGTCAGATTGACCTTAACAGAGCCCGGCTCTACAGTTACTTTGTCATGAAGGTTACTAGGCAACTGCACTTTAACCTGCCGGCCGATACTGCTGCTGGCATTATTCAACTCCAATATCGCCTGCACATCCTGTACCTCAGCAACAAAGCGGCTGGGGCCTTTAACTGTGACCTCATTTGGATCAACTTCAGGATCCTGGTAAGTAAACCCTGCCGCTGTTTCCCCACGTACTAGGACACGCACAGGAACACTTTTCTCTGCCACCCTATCGATGTCCACCTTGATCTGTTCAGGATCGCATTTTACAACCTGAACACCAAAGGGAGCTTCTACCTTAACAGGAAGGAGTTTTTCTCCCACAGCCCCCTCCTCTATCTCAACATAGACTCTTAAGTCGCTGTCCTTGACATTACGCACAATGCTCTGCAGACCCCTTACTGTAACCTTGACCTCAGGAAGTGATGTGATCAATACCTGCTCAGAGGAAAGCCCCCTGCTTGCTGCCTGTATTGTAAAATTCCGTTCGATAATGGGGTCACGTTGCCCAGCCACATAGTACCAGAGCACAACTGCCACCAATATTGCCAGCAGTTTATAACCGATATTGTTGCGGTTGAACCATTTGTAAAGCCTACTGTCTTTCATGTCTTTCATATCTTTCCTCTTCCTTAACTGGTCCTAGCAGATAAGCCAGTTTCTTTTCGAGTTCACCCCTTTTCAAACCGCGCACCAGCTTGCCGTTTTTAGCCAGAGAAATAATCCCCGTTTCTTCAGATACTACCACAGCAACAGCATCACTCTGTTCGGTTATGCCTATGGCAGCCCGGTGCCTGGTTCCTATCTCGCGGCTTAAAAATGGATTTTCAGTCAAAGGGAGATAACAGGCAGCAGCCACAATCCGGTTCTCAGTGATGATGATGGCACCATCATGGAGAGGGGTGTTTGGCTCAAAAATATTGATAATCATTTCTTCAGAAACGAGGGCATCCAGTTTTACTCCACTCTCCACATATTCTAAAAGCCCTGTTTCCCTGGTAAAAACAATAAGTGCTCCTACCCGCCGCTGGGAAAGGTTCTCTGCCGCCAATGCTACGCTGTTGACCACACGCCTGATCTCCTCCTCTGCCAGCAGGGAACGCCTCCCAAAAAGACTGCCTCTCCCCAACTGCTCCAGGGCTCGTCTCAGTTCGGGCTGAAAAACAACAGGCAGTGCTACAGCAAGGGCAGTCCATGTTTTGCCCAGCAGCCAACTGATGGTAGAGAGATGAAACTGTGCGCTCACCGCAGAAGCAATTAAGAGCACCGCCAACCCCTTAAGGAGTTGGACAGCCCTTGTACCTTTGATTAACAGCAGCAGCTTATAAATCACAAAAGCAACAATTAGTATATCAATAAATGTGCGCAGATCTAAGTAGTTAAAATAAGCCAGGAATCTGGACATCCTTCTTTCACCCGGTTTTCCATTGTTTATAAGCCTTCTTAAATATACACTACATAGCTGTCCTCTGACAAATAAAATCGGCAGGCAAAGCCGTATAATACTGACAAA
>DULM01000014.1 GCA_012840405.1 Syntrophomonadaceae bacterium
CGTCCTTTTTTCAATGATTGCTAATCTTCGCTAGATAAACTATAATAACCATGTGTTCGGATCAACCACTTGAGAACTTCGGGGTGGTTCTATTTTTTTGCGTAAAATGAGGGATGAAGCTTGTTCACGCTAAAGACTCTTGCCAAGAAATACCTGTTTAGCGGAAAAGATTTTTACTCTCAATTGCTGATTATTGCCATACCTATTATCATCCAAAACTTCATTTCCTCATCCCTAAACATGGTTGATACTGTTATGATCGGGCGTTTAGGGGAAACTGAAATAGCAGCTGTCGGTCTAGCCAATCAGTTTTTCCTGTTATACAACCTTCTGATCATGGGCATCCACAGCGGTTGTTCAGTGTTTATTGCCCAGTTCTGGGGCAAAGGGGAAAAGGAAGGGATTCGCAAGGTCCTGTTGGTTGGGTTGCTGGCATCTGTGATCATATCGCTACTTTTTACTGTAATCGCGTTTTTTTACCCGGAAGTCATTGTCCATATCTTTTCTCATGACCCGCAGGTAATCCGGGAAGGCGCTTCTTATCTCAAAGTGGTGTGTATCAGTTACGTGTTTACCGCTATTAGCTTTGGATTTGCTATGGCTTCCCGCAGCATTGGAAATACCCTGCTGCCTATGTTGGTCAGTGCGCTGGCCTTGGGCTGCAACACATTCTTGAATTACGTGCTGATCTTCGGTAATTTTGGTGCACCACGGCTGGGGGTGGAGGGGGCAGCTATAGCCACTGTTGTTGCCCGGATTTTAGAGATGCTGCTTTTCATATTAATTATCTATTATAGATGTGAGGTTCTCAGAGTTCATTTAGTTAATTTGAGAGGAATCTCGAGAGCATATGTGGTCAGAATAATAAAAACTGTTCTACCGGTAATATTAAATGATGGATTCTGGGCTCTGGCTTTTATATTATATTCTGTAGCCTATGGAAGGCTTAGTACCCAGGCTTTTGCCGCTGTCCAAATCACCAATACCATTCAAAACCTATTTTTGGTGGCAGTATATGGTATGGCCAGTGCAGCCTCTGTTATGGTAGGTCATAAGATCGGATCAGGAAATAATGAGGATGGAGTGAATTATGCTTGGCGATTCTCCGCTCTTTCCTGGTTAGGAGGTCTATTGATCGGGGGATTGATGGCAGCAGCCTCTCCTACCATTTTATCTCTTTTCAATGTTTCAACGAATGTCTATCAGAGCGCACTGCGCATTCAGTATATTACTTGCCTGGTGATGGCAATCCGTGTTTTTAATATTGTGCATATTGTGGGGGTTTTGCGGGGAGGGGGAGATGTAAACTTTGCTTTGATCGCTGAGGGTTTTACAATGTGGTGTATTGGTGTACCATTGGCTTTTATAGGAGCGTTTGTACTTCATCTCCCTGTGGAATGGGTTGTAGCCTTGGTTATGGCTGAGGAAGTGGCAAAGTTTACTGCCGTTATGTTCAGGCTGCTATCAAAGCGGTGGATAAAAAATGTGGTTAATGAGCTGGCTGTGCAAGAAAAGGGCGTTGCCCAATCTGTGTAGGTTGAAAAAAACTAAGGTAAGGAGGCATA
>DULM01000015.1 GCA_012840405.1 Syntrophomonadaceae bacterium
CATCATGCCCTTCTCTTGACAACATCTGGGCTATATTAAACCCAACTTTTCCCGCCCCAACAATTACTGCTCTCATTTTTCGCATCTCCTTACCATCTACTGATGACTAAGCACAGTTTACCATATTTGCTATGCAAATAAAATTCATAAATAACATCTTATCTCCGCAATCCGGCTGAAAACAGAGCAAACACTGTATAAATCTCTAGACGCCCCAATAGCATTAACACACTAAGCAAAATCTTTCCCTGGCTGGCAATATGAGCAAAACTACCAGCAGGTCCCACCTCCCCTAAGCCTGGCCCCACATTGCCAAGTGTTGTAGCAACAGCAGTAAATCCACTGACTAAATCAACTCCCATAGAAGTTATGATTATAACGGAAATCATAAAAATAGCAATATATAAAAAGAAAAACTGCTGTACATTACTTACCAGTTCAGAAGATATATGATTGCCTTCAAGTTTAGAAGACAAAACCATGCGGGGGTGAACCATCCTCTTGATCTCCACCAACCCCTGTTTCAACAGCAGCAGGATCCTCTCTACCTTGATGGAACCAGTGGTGGATCCTGAACATCCTCCAATAAACATCAAAGTGACTAAAACCGCCTGGGCTGCATAAGGCCACAAATTAAAATCAGAGGTAGTATAACCGGTAGTTGTGATGATAGAAACCACCTGAAACAACGATGTTCTGATCAACTCTTCCCCACTAAATAAGTGACGAATATTGATAGCAACAACAATAGTTGCCAGCAAAATAATTGCTGTATATAAACGAAACTCCTCATTCTGCCAAAAGACTTTCAAACTCCGGCCTTTCAGAGCTTGATAATAAAGTGCAAAATTAGCACCAGATAAAAACATAAATACAATGATCACCCATTGGATAGCTGCTTCAGGATAAGCACCAACACTTTTATTTTTGATACCAAACCCCCCGGTGGCCACAGTGCCAAATGCATGGCAGAGAGCATCAAATAAAGGCATCCCGAAATACCACAGCAATTCAGTCTCAATGACGGTCATCACCAGATATGTAATCCAGAGGATCCTAGCTGTCTCACTTATCCTGGGCATAATTTTTGAGGTTACTGCCCCTGGTGCTTCCGCATGGAAGATCCGATTTGCTCCCACCCCCAGGTTAGAAAGAAGGGCAATCAAAAAAACAATAATTCCCATTCCACCCAACCAGTGGGTCAGGCTTCTCCAGAAGATAATTCCTCTTGGCAGTATTTCCACATCAGTAAAAATACTCGCCCCCGTGGTAGTAAACCCTGAAACCGTCTCAAAAAAAGCATCGGAAAAAGTGTTACACACACCTGAGAGCAGATATGGGAGAGAGCCAAAAAGAGAAGCCAGCACCCATCCCACAGTAACTATGACAAAACTTTCCTTATATCTGATTTCTCCACCACCTGGCACCAACCAAATGATCAACAAGCCACTGGAAAGTGTGATCAAAATAGAAATAATAAAAGCTGCTCGGTCAGGCCCCTGGTCGTAGAGAGCCCACAGCAGCGGCAGAATCATAAATAAACCGAGCAACACCAAAGCCTTTCCCATTAAATTGATGACCAACCGCATATTCATTTGTTATAATCCTCCCTTTGTGCATAACCTAGCTATATATGAGAGAGCGTCATTAGATAAGCAATATCAGATACGATTACAAAATAGCACAATCTGATAAAGAGAGCAATTAATTTGATTTAACACATAAACTTCCTATTAACTATTAGGTAGGCTTAATTCCTGTTGAACTTGGATTGCTTTTCCCCACGCTCACAGCTTAAGCTCCGTTTAACATACATAAGATTTGTTCTTTATAGCACATTGTACCTTACGGCGCCCTTGCTTTTAGAATCAGAGGGTAATAGGTGTTGACGAAGAAGAATTAGGTGTCTGTCGCCGACCCCATCTTCTCTTACAAGGTTCTAGTTAACAACATGGGCATACTTCTACGCTAACAGGGATAAACTCTTCTATGATCAGAGAAATGAGACATGTGCGAACGTCAACTCGAAACTGATCCAGTTGATCAGTGAAAGTGATCCACCCATGATCTTTTGAATCTGATCCACTTGATCACTGGATCACCTTTAAATTAACCTCAATAGCCTCAGTTTGTTGGG
>DULM01000128.1 GCA_012840405.1 Syntrophomonadaceae bacterium
CCCAAACTTAAAGCATCCCGGTAGAGTGTTTCTGGGAACTGTTCAAAGGTTATGATCAGCCCGGTGTCACCATAATCTTTGATCCCCCGGTAGATGAACTCCACACCCAGGGTGGTCTTCCCTGCCCCAGGCATCCCCTCAACCAGAACAGTGCTGCCTTCAAGGATCCCACCATCAAATAGGCTATCAAAACCTTTGATCCCTGTGCAGATTTTCGCCAAATCAGCCATCCCTTTCCACGATCATCTAAAATTGGCATATTCGACAATAGTTCTAAAAACCCTTCCAGGGAAGACATATTATATTAATTTTGGGGTCAAAAGGAGAGAGTTCCTGTTTAGGGAAATGCTCTATTGATCGGTCTTTTCTTGCCGCTTGCACAAAGGACCAGAACCACCCGTCGGGGCGGTCATACTGATCGATCTGGTAATCTGATTTTTATTGTTTCCATACTCAGACAATAATAACATTATCTGACATTAGAACTCTGTTCTCTTTTCCGGCTTGTCAACCTCCGGCCTGTGACCTCTAACATCTTTTCCGACTTCCGACCTCCGACCTATTTTCCGACCTCTGACCTCCAGCCTCCGACCTCCGGCCTCCGACCTATTTTCCGACCTCTGACTTCCGGCCTCCGACCTCTAATAATGGTAGGGTTCATTGTTGAGGATGCGCAGTGCCCGGTACAACTGCTCCAACACAATTATCCGGGCCAGTTGATGGGGGAAAGTAAGGCGGGATAAGGAAAGGATATAATCAGCATGACGCAGAACAGAATCAGGCAGACCCAGGGTACCCCCAAGAAAAAAGGCAAGATCACCCCTTCCGGAATTAAACTGCTCACCCATCCAGGAAGCCAATTCCTCAGAAGAAAGGGCCTTACCACGGGGGTCCACAGCAACAGCAAAACAGCCAGGTGCTTTTTTCAACAGCCTCTCACCCTGGCGTTCTTTTACAGACAGGCGATCCTTTTCCCCCCGAGGAATGGGGTCATCAGCAACCTCCTGGATAGTGACCCGAGCATACCTGCTCAGCCTTTTGCAGTACTCCTCCTGGGCAGCGAGATAAAAGGGTTCTTTCATCTGCCCGACAGCAATGATGAAAAAGTGCATCTTCAACACCAAATCCTTTATTTGGTTAAATGATGAATATCTATCCCCTGATTGAATTCAGGCACACCAGGTTCCTGCACAGTAACCACCTGAATGGTTATTTCCTCTTGTAAACCTAAAGATCCCTTGATCTCATCAAGAAACTTCTTAGTCACCGGACGGGAGGGATGGGCAAAAAGCAGCTGTCCCCCTTCTGCTAGGTTGTGCTCCAGAATAGCGGCAACATAGGGGTTTAAGCTGGGATTGTACAGCACATCAGAGCCGATAATCCAATCAAATTTCTTTTCACATCGGAAATCACGCCAGTCAGCAAGCAGGTAATCAGCATGCTGGATCCCATTGCGCTGCACATTCCTGGCGATCATATCCAGGGATTCCTTTTTGTAATCAGAAAAAGTAACCACACCGCCCTTTAAGGCAGCAACCAGGCCAGGTAACCCGAGGCCGGCTCCTAGTTCCAGGACGGTGGCACCCTGAAAATCGATTCTCTCCCAAATATACTGGGCGAGCCCCCTGGCGGCAGGCCAGAGTTCTGCCCAATAGGGGATCTGATCATCATCCTCCGGGTCCGTGACCAGATCCTCCACATTGGCAACGATCTCAAGGGAAAGGTCCAAGCCCGGCAAGTGAAAGCCAATTTCTCTGGTAGTTATCATATAGCCTCCCTATAAGCTCAAAACAATGCTTAAATTCTAAACTAATTTCCCATCCCTGAGCACTGCCCACAAACGGAATCCCTATACATAAACAACAAGCAGCGCGCAGAGAACACCACAAAGGACACCACAGGTGGCCTCAAGAGGTGTATGCCCCATCCTTTCCCCTAAAAGGGGGAAATGCCTGGATTTTTCCCGCAGCAATTCTCCGAGGACGCGGGAATGCTCCCCTACCATTCTCCTCAGAGTAAAAGAATCATAAATAACTATACCACCCAGTACTGCGCTGATCTGAAAGAGAGAAGAACTCCAGCCATACTCCAGACCAACTGCGGTGGTGAGAGCAGCAGCAACTGCTGAATGTGAACTGGGCATTCCTCCGCACTGAAACAACTTACGCCAGCAGATTCCCTTCCCTTTGATGGTAAAAGGTTTCATCCCCTGGGTACAAACCACACTGAGCAAACTGGATAAGATAAAACGGTCACTGGAAAGGAGCGGCAGAAAACGCAACCCTCCCCACAGCAATAAGCCCGTTACTGCCACCAGATAAAACAAGCGTCTTCTGGCCAGTCCCGCAATGATGGACATAACGGTTCCGGTCATCTCCTAGTTCATCCTTCCCTTTATAAAATCAGGAACTGGCGCGTTCGGTCTGATCATTGCCTTGGTCTTCTTCATAACCTGTAAGGCTTGCACAAATCCCCAGACCGTCACCTTCTTCAGCCAATGCCTTGATCTTCGCACCCATAGCGCTGAATTTGCCCACTACTGTTTCATAACCCCTAGTGATCAATTCAGCAGCTGAGATTTCTGTTTCACCCTGAGCAGCAAAACCTGCCAGCAGCAGGGAGGCCCCTGCCCGCAGATCCGAAGCCTTCACCTGGGCTCCGGAAAGATGATCAACACCTTCTATCACAGCAGAGTGGCCTTTAACCTGTATTTTGGCACCCATGCGCTTTAGTTCATCTGCCACCTGAAAGCGGTTTTCAAAAACATTTTCCACAATCACACTTGTACCCTTGGCCAAAGCAAGGAGAACCATCATGGGAGACTGCAGGTCTGTAGGAAAACCAGGATAAGGAAGTGTTTTGATATCGGTGGCGGTCAGATCCCCCACCCGTCTCACTGTTATCTTGTCCTCATTAGCCTCCACCTCAAGCCCCACATCCTGTAGTTTAGCTATTACCGGCTGCAGGTGCTTAACAATCACATTTTCCACTGTCACTTCTCCGCCACTCACACCAGCGGCGATCATATAGGTTCCTGCTTCAATGCGGTCTGGTATAACACTGAATCTGGTTCCTTGAAACTCTTGTGTGCCATCTATTCTGATCACATCTGTGCCGGCCCCGCGCACCTTTACTCCCATAGCATTTAAAAAATTGGCCAAGTCAACTATTTCCGGTTCTTTAGCCGCATTTTCAATGACAGTAGTGCCCGGTGCACCGGCTGCTGCCATCATAATATTTTCAGTTGCCCCTACACTGGGAAAGTCCAGGTAGATTGAGCAGCCCTCCACCTTTTTGGGAATGGCTTCAATAAAACCATGTTCCAAACTAACATCAAAGCCCAGCATGCTGAGACCTTTGAGGTGCAGATCCATTGGCCGGGACCCGATATTACAGCCACCGGGAAGAGGTATCTTAACCCCTCCTCTTTTAGCTGCTAAAGCACCCAAAAACAGATTGGATGCCCGGATTTTTTTTGCCAAGCTGTATGGAATTTCACAATTAAGCCGCTCAGGCCATTTTAGACGCAGGGTATTTCTTCCCTCCCAAATAGCCTGACCACCAAGTGTGCGCACAATCTCCAACTGTGTTATTACATCAGCAATCCTTGGTACATTATCAAGAATAACCTCTCCACTGCTGATAGCACTGGCAGCGATCAGTACCAGTGAAGAGTTCTTTGCTCCACTGATTCGGACCCTACCCTTAAGCGGTGTGCCGCCCTGAACAACTAATTTCATAATCTTTCCCCCAATATAGTAGTGAAGTCTTGTATGATAACAGATTCCAATTCAACAGCAAAACTTTCGCAAAATAACACCTTTTCTCGTACCTTATTCTATTAAGAGATAAATATTCCTCTCTTTCCTTAAAAACTATTTTAAAGCATAAATTACATTTTTTATACATTTTGTTTAATTTTGCTCTGATATTGTTCAATAAAAGCATGGGTATCCATCCCATAAACCCTATTGAAAGATAGATTAAGATCAGCACCCCGGCCCAACTCATTGAGCAGTAGAGGAACTTTATCTGAGCCATAATTACTGATCAGAAACCCCACCAGGTCCTCTGATACCGCATAACAATAGTCCTGCCACTGGGAATCGTCAAAGTTCTTGTTCAGTTCGTCAAGGGAGAACTGCAAGGGAAAAGCAACACCCTCCTCTGTTTGGACACCCACCAAGTGCTTCTCCCCGAACTGAGCTAATCCCTCAGTCAGCCAGCGGGGGTAGTTGCCACGGGTTTGATAATCCACTAAGAGGTGGATATACTCATGGGCAATAGGGCCCTGCTGAGAGAATAGCACCTCCCGCTCTCTTGATGGCATTTCATCAAGCCATTCATCTGGAGAAAGAAGCCTAATCACTCCAGACCAGTACACACCCATAGCCCCTTCATCACTTCCCCAACCGAAAACCCTGTTTAAAGAAGCCCTGTCTCGATAGATGGCGATCGGGACTTTTTTATCGGGAAAACAATCAAAGTACTGTCCTAAAGGATAGTAAACCCGTTCCGCTTCATTTAAGGTCAATAATGCGATCTCCTCATCACCCTCTTGGTATTTAACCAAAAAATGGTCACTCTCAACCGTATCCCAAGCCCTCGTTTCCCAGGCGAATAATAGCTGATGAACAACATGCACCACACCAGATCCCAGAATATAAATAGGGCTGGGTAGTGTGACCAGCAGTAATAAACAAAAAATGATCAGGATCGCAGCTAAACGCTCCATCCCCAGTCCTCCTCCTTGATCAATTATACATGAAGGAGGAGGTATTTTAAGATACAAAAAAAGCCAGCCCTCTTTTATAGCTGGCTTTCTCTAATCACTCTCTAATTCTTCTTTTTTATCTCTTCAATCCGAGCTTTGGCAAACTTCCTGGTAAGTTCTTCAACATCATCTGAAGATGCCACCTGCTCCCAAATCTCCAGCGCGCCCTTCCAGTCCTCCTTAGCCTCTAAGAGCATACCCAACTGGGTCAAAGCCTTTATATTCCCGGGGCTCTGGTCTAAAACCATCTCCAGTTGTGCCTGCGCATTTTCATAATCCTCCATATACTGGTAAACACTGGACAACTCCAGGCGCAGTTCTGGGTCCTCCTGCTGCTCCAGAACCTGCTGGTAAAACCCCACTGCCCGCTGGAATGCCTCCCTTCCCTTCTCTTTATTGTCATTTTGCAGATAAAGGGCTCCCAGAGTCAGTTCCACCCTGGCAGAACCAGTCAGAACAGCGAGATCATCAGGGTCACTAGCCCGCAACCCTTCATACTGCTTCCTTAACTCCTCCTGCTTTTTCAACTCAAGGGAAAGGAGATCCTCTTTCTCTGTTTCTGTTGAAGAAGTAGAACTATCAGATGGTTTTATTTTCCCTGCATCATCTAAATACCAGGCCACAGTTGTGCCTAAAAGCCCCACTACAATCATTGCTACCAGGACCCAAAGCCCTATTTTTACAATAGGGCGCTGTTTGCGCAACGCGGACACCATAATCGCCTCCCAGGTTAAAGTGCAAACAAGCATGTCGATCTTAAGCATTATAACATAAAAAACCCGGGCATGAGCGGCAAGGTGCTGCTGAAAAATGTTAGCGCAGATAGTTTAACGGGTTTCTTTGGGAACCATTTACCAAAACCTCAAAGTGTAGATGAGGCCCTGTAGCCCTACCGGTTGAGCCAACCCGACCGATTATCTGTCCACTGCTCACACTCTGGCCACTGCTCACATTAATCTGAGAAAGGTGGGCATAGCGTGTAACCAATCCACCACCATGATCAATGGTCACCATATAGCCGTAATTCCCATACCATCCGGCTGATGTAACACGCCCGCTTGCGGCTGCTCCTACCGCAGCACCATGATTTGCTCCGATATCGAGCCCTGTATGGAACCCACTTCCCCGGTATCCATAGCGGGAGGTGATCACCCCACCTACAGGCCAGCGCAGTGTACCACCCCCGGAGCCCCCGCTGGACCCCCTGCTGGCCAGCATGGTACGGGTGCCTTTGGCCACAACCTTTGCCTCAGGTTTTTTTACAACAGTGCGCTCAATTTCCTGTTTTTTCACTATCCTGCTGTTCTCCCGCACAATACGGTAAACAACCCTGGCTTCCCCGTTTTTCCCCTCTTGAACAACCTTGGTTTTACCGCTGTCAAGATTGGAATCATATTTTGTTTTGGTTTCATAGGGAAGTACCTCATTGGTAACCAGATTGCTGGTGATCACCACTTTGAGCAGTGGTTCAAATGCAATTAGCTTTATCTCCTGGCCCGGTTTCAAATTCTCTGCTGTGAGATGTGCATTAGCCTGCAGCAGTTCATCAACCTGCAGGTTGTGTTTTGCCGCAATATCCCAGAGGGTATCCCCTTCCTGCACAGTATAGCTCTTCTCTTTCAGTCCCCCTCCCAGCAGCAACTGAAGGGCATCACTAAGGGGTACTATCTCCTCAACTGCTACCTGCTTATTCCGGAAAGTGATCTTCCCCTCAAAGCGGACAGATTCGATGGTTTCTTTGTTTTCATCTGGGATAATAGCATTTTGATAGCGTTCAAGGAGTTCTTCCCCCACTTCTTGAGAGGCCAATACCACTATAGGCTGATCATCTATACACAGTTCCACACCATCAGCAGTCCAGGGAAGTTGTTTGAGGATGGTCTCATAATAGTCTGCAGGCTTTACCTCACTTCTAGGTACCATACACATCTTAAATTGAACAGACTCATCTAAAAAAACATCCTGACCGATGGCCTCTTCCAATTTCTGCTCAAAACTGGCCAGGACCTTTTCTGCCTCCTGCTGGGAGGCTACAACAGCTATTCTCTGTCCGTTGTAGTATGCAGCACAAGCCAGTTGATTTTTTTGTAGATATAGATTACTGCCCACCAGTACCATTCCGGTAATAACTGCAGTAATCAGATAGGGGCTTTTCCAAAAATTTCGATCCGGCTTCCACCGGCCGGTTCGCAGATTATCCAACAGACAGCAAAAAGCATCTCTGCCCTTTCCCAGATCGCTTTTTATCCAGTTGATACGCTCAATCCACCATGGCCCAAGCTTGTGGATCGATTCAGAGACAAACTCTCGGTAGTCAGTAAGTTGGCGCGATGAAAATAATACTTTTTTCTCCCTTTCTTTATTATCCACGGTTTCTCCCCTTGCTGTGAGCTGTTTTACACCTCAGCAACTGTCTCTAATCTAATGTTGCTTCTAGGTGTGCTCTCTTTTTATAAATACATATAATGTTCTACAGCCATTATATAATTCCTTCATCAAAATGTTATAATTGGATCGAAAAAAGCAGCCCCCTCGGGCTGCTTTTCTTTTTTTCCACATTTTATATTAAACAGTTTCAACAGTGTTTTCCTTGAGCGCCAGATAATAAAGCGCTCCATTAAGGCGTGCCTGCATCACAGCACAAGCCAATGGCGCAGGGCGCTCAAGACTTCTCCCTTGTGCTATAGCCTGGGCATGGCACCCACCACCGCATAAGAACCGTGCCCAGCAGGAGGAGCATTCCTTTTTGCGGAAAATATGTGACTCCCGAAATTTTTCCTGCAGTTCAGCTGCGGTAATGCCCTGCTCCACATCACCCAACAAATACTCTCTGTTACCTACCAATTGATGACAGGGGTACAAGTCTCCAGCAGGAGTAACCGCTAGATAGTGGTAACCTGCACCACATCCGGTCAAACGCTTGGCAGCACAAGGCCCCCCTGTCAGATCAAGGTTGTAATGGTAAAAGTCCACACCACACCCTTTCCGATTCAGTTCACACAAAACCCGGGCCAATCTATAGTACTCCTCTTGCAGTTCCGGGATATCCTCCTCTTTCAGGGCATAAGGCATCTGCTCGGGTGCTACAACCGGTTCCATTGAAATGCTCTTTGCACCAAGGGATGCCAGGTAAAGAACATCATTGGTAAAATCCAGGTTGTCTCTGGTGAATGTTCCCCTGATATAGTACTCATCAGCTGCCCCTCTCTCCAGGAACTCCTTGATCCGCCTGGTAACCACTGCAGAACTACCCTGGCCACCAGTTGTGACCCGGTATAAATCATGGACTTGAGGCCTGCCATCACAACTCAAAACAAAACTGAAGTTATGTTCCTTAAAAAAGGAAAGCTCCTCTTCCCCCAGCAAAAGGGTGTTGGTGCTCACTGTAAACTTCCACTTTTTCTCCTTACCCTGCTTCAGAGCGTAGTCAACCGCAAATTTGATCCCCTCAAAATTGAGCAGGGGTTCCCCTCCAAAAAAATCCACTGTGAGGTACTCATAAGGTGTATTTTCCAGCAAAAAATCCAGAGCCTTTTTGATGGTTTCCCTGGACATAATCTGCTCCTCACAGCGAATAGCTTCTGGTACAAAACAGTACCTACAAGCCAAATTGCAGTTGTGGGCTATGTTCAAACAAAGAGCCTTAATCCCCAGTTCCTTGCCAGGAACGAATTCCGGCCATAGCTCACCTGAGGAAAAGAGCACCCCTTCACTGATCAATTCCTGCAGTTCATTAAAGGCTTCTTCAACTTCCTCCTGATCAAGCCTGCCCATTCTTTCTCTTGCCTGTTCCCAGTCACCACAGTCCAGGTAGTGCAGCAGCAACTGCCAGGCGATCTCATCAACAGTGTAGAGAGAACCGCTGTTAACATCAAAAACAATATTTAAGCCGTCGGCTTGGATCAGGTGAACTCGAGAGATGAGATCAGTTATTTGTTGAGGCTGCAAGCTTGATTCCCCACAGTACAGGATGTTTTACAGGCAGACTGACAGGAAACCTGGCATTCCCCACAACCTTTCTTTAAGTGAGGTTTTCTCAAAGTCCCTTTCACCACAGTTTTAATATGTTTTTCCTTCATTTCTCCAACCTCCCAAAGTTTATTAGATAATATGACTTCCCGCTAAGATATAATACCACTCAGCAACCTTCAAAACATAACCGAAAAAGAATATTAAGTCCTGATTTAATATTTTATACCTGCACTGAGCCCATGTAAACCGATATATCGGATCTTCCTCAGCTTTCAGAACCGTTTACCTGGGAAAGTTCCTCTAGCAGGGGTTCAATCTGGTCGGTATAAGGGATCCAATAGCTGATCCCATTTATATACTTGGGGGTACCAGGTAGGGTTTTACACTCCATCTGAGAACTGCCCATCCCTTTGAAAGCCATGGCCAAATCCATCATTTGTACAGTGCTTAAATTGGTATCCACAGCACTCTGGCTTTCCCTGATCAATGCAGGTGTTTTGGCTAGATGGCGCAACTGCAGAGCCTCATCTACCAGAGCCCGCAAAAAGATCTGTTGGTGGTTAATCCGCTCAATATCAGCCATAGGATACCCACGGTAGCGAACAAAGCGCAGGGCCTCTTCCCCCTGCAAACGGTGAGTTCCCGGAGGGATGCCTAATCCTTTACTGGCTGCTTCATCAACCTCAACAGTAACACCACCCAGTGTATCAACTATTTTTACAAAGCCCTGCAGATCTGTTGCCAAATAGTATTTGATCTCCCGGTTCAATAACAGGCTGACAGCTTCTAAAGCTGCCTCCGGCCCCCCTGCGGCATAGGCGGAATTGATTTTATCTTTTCCACCGCGAGCCGGTACCTCTGTATAAGTGTCCCTGGGTATGGACAGTAAATTAACTTTTTTGTCCCTGGTATTAAGAAAAGCAACAATCATTGTGTCGGACCTACCGGGCTCATTCTCATTCTCCCGATCAATCCCCATCACCAACACAGGTAGCACTCCCCTGCTATCCTCAGCAGGGGTCAGCATATTCCTGAGCAACCCCCACAGCCCTGCTGTGATCACTGCTGCAGCCAGCAGAAAAAGCAGTATAAAAACTAGACAACCACAGCCAATAGGCCGCCGAGAACGGGACCGTTTCACCCTCCCGATCCTCGGCTCAGGCTGCAAGACATTGATCGCCTTCCATTCCCTAGTTTCTTCCCAATCCCTGTGATTCAAAATACTCCTCTCCCTATTAACCTAATATTCGACATTTTTTCTACACAATTAGGTCAAATACCTGCTTATTTAGTTGTTGGTGGTTAGTGGTTTGTGGGTTAATGACGCTGTCACTATTGACATCAAGCTTCTGGGTTTTAGTTTATTCCGACATCCGACCTCTGGCTTCCGACTTCTATTAATGGTTGGTGGTCAGTGGTTTGTGGGTTCTATTTTTTTATTCCCATATCTTCTCTATTTCCACATCCTTGAAATAATAGTGGATAATATCGGTATGAGTTTTTCCCTCTTTGGCCATATAATAAGCTCCCCATTGACTCATGCCTACACCGTGACCAAAACCGCGTCCAGCCATCTGCAGTGTGCCTCCCTCTACAGCAATGCGATCAAGGAGAGTTGAGCGCATGCGCTCAGGCCCCAGTCCCAACCGCAGTGCAGGTCC
Source organism: Syntrophomonadaceae bacterium (assembly GCA_012840405.1). Taxonomy (GTDB): domain Bacteria; phylum Bacillota; class DSM-12270; order Thermacetogeniales; family Thermacetogeniaceae; genus DTU068. The sequence goes on from DULM01000128.1 coordinate 10,408, forward strand.
GCTGATCTCCACATTACCCAAGCGTACGGTCATTGCCCGGCCAGAGGGACCTTTTTTGACAATGGATACACTGCTAATCTGGCCCGGGTCCTTGCCAGCCTGCTTGATCACTGCTGAGCGCACCTCATCCAAGGTAAATGTGGCCGTCCACTCTTGATCATCGGGGTCAGCCACCTTCTGCCCCGGATCAGTTACACTCTGTATATAGGGAGTCGCTTCTTTTTTGAAGGCTAACCCTTCTTCTGCAGTCGCTGTTTTTCCCCCTGCATTGGAGTGGAACCAGGCCCTGATATATTTGCCCTTGTACTTGATCACTTCACCCCTGGTTCTTTTTACTGCTTCCCGCACACGGGGGGTAATGCGGCTGGGGTCATAAGCCTGGAACTCCTCTGTACTGGTAGATGCATCTGCTCCCCGCTGGGGAACACCTTTTTCATACTTAATTTTGTGTAGGGTAAAGGTGCGTGCCAGGATAGATTGAGCAGCCAGAGCCTCTACAGGCCAGGATGGTTCCATTTCTGCTGCCACTACCCCAGCAATATATTCCTCCATCTTAATCCTCTTTTTTTCTCCAGTATTGTTGTCGTATAAGGTTATTTCTGGTTCTTGATAGCGATACTCTTTAACCGGTTTTTTTTCAGGTTCTCTGCACCCACCGGGGATGAACAGAGTTATCAGCAACAATGTAAGCAAAAAGCAGAAAAATGGCCTTTTCATAATTAATATTCCCCCTGCTCTTCTTTTGTGGTCCTAGTATGAACAGGGGGGAATTATTGTATGCGTAGACACACTCCCATGAACACCTAATAACTTTACTCCTCTGTTCTGATGGTTGTTTCCTCCAAAAGTTGATAAAGGGTTTTCGCCTGAGCTGCGGGAACATTGCGTAGGGGTACCTGCACCACCTTAACCTTAGTCAGCCTATTTCCCCAGGTCAGTGTAATTTCATCCCCCTCTTTTACTTCACTCCCTGCTTTGGCGATTTTACCATTGATCTGGACCCGTCCCGCCAAACAGGCTTCTTTAGCGCTGGTGCGCCTTTTGATCAAACGGCTCAGCTGTAAATATTTATCCAGTCGCACACTGTTACCCCTTTCATTTTTATCCCTTTTAAACTTAGCTCAACCGTAGCCCGAGTTGCTTTTGCCATAAAAATGGCAATAGCTCTTTAGATAGGGCAATCAACTGGTTATATGCTCTCCCTAATGTTTATTAAGCCGATAGGCTTTTAATCGGGTTTCAATTGATAAAGCTTATTTTATCTGTTTTTCAACTACAGTAAATTATACCATGATTGCGCACCTAGTATCAGGTCCATAGCTTAATCCCACCATCAAAAGAGCAGGTCAATAAAAATGGGGGTGAGATGCCAGAAAACAATAAAACTGAATGGGTGACTTACTGATCTAAAACGAGCTTGGAGGAAATGGAGGTCAGGCGTGATTCGCTGCTTTAAATAAGGCAAAAAGGCAAGCCTGGCGGGAATAGATGCCAGAAGCCGGAAGTCTGAGGTTAGAGAAAAGATACGTATAGTCGTCGGATCTGCCGCGGAACAATCCACATGGCTAGTTAGCTGCCAAAGGTCAGATGTCTGAAAAGAGATCGGTTGCTAAATAAAGCAAAAAGGCAAGCCCGGCTAGTTGGTGGTTGGTTGTTGGAGAATAGTGGATCAGCGACCAACGACGAACGACCAACCACTAATATTCCAACGACTAATTTTGGGCACCGCTCGGGAGGAAAAACATCAAGCCTGTATCATAGCAGTGACTGCTCCACAGGCGTTAAATGTATTATCCTTTCTTCTGCTTGAAACAGGGGAAAGGTTCCTTAACTAACTGAATCTTTTAGAGCTTTTCCAGCTCTGAAAGCCGGCACCCGGGAGGCAGCGATCTGGATCTCTTCACCGGTCTGAGGGTTGCGACCTGTACGGGCTGCCCTTTCCCTGACTTCAAATGTACCAAAGCCTACCAACTGTACCTTATCACCTTTAGCCAGCGCTTCTTCAATAGATGCAAGTACAGCATTTACAGCTTTTTCCGCATCCTTTTTGGGCATTCCCGCTTTTTCCGCCACACTGCCAATCAGTTCTGCCTTGTTCAAGTAGATCCCTCCTAAAAAGAAATTTCTGGTTCGGCTACCTAATTCGCCGAAAGCCTTGAAACTCCTGCTTATCCATGATTATTTTACAAAAAAATTATCGATTTTTCTCTTCACTTGCTTTAACTTCATCCCAGATCCCGTCAAGTTCTGCCAGCGATAGGTCTTGCAAGCGCAATCCCCGCTCTGCTGCCTTCCTTTCCATAGCGCAAAACCTCTGGGAAAATTTGTCCACTGCTTGGCGCAGGGTTTCTTCTGCATCGATACCCAGCAACCGGCATGTGTTTACTGCAGCAAACAGGAAATCTCCCAATTCACTCTGTAGGGCTTGTCTATCCCCTCTCTCCCATGCCTCTTTGACTTCTTTCCACTCCTCTTCCACCTTCAGTGCTGCGCCTTCTGCTTCAGGCCAGTCAAATCCCACCAAAGCTGCCTTCCCCTGTACCTTTTGGGCTCTTTGTAATGCCGGCAGATAGCGGGGAACCCCTGCCAACATAGATTTTGGCTCCCCTTCCTCCTGTTTGATGGACTCCCAGTTCTTTAATACCTCAGCAGCACTATTAACCCTTGTATCACCAAAAACATGGGGATGCCGGCGGATCATTTTCTCAGTGATCCCGGAAATCACATCAGATATGGTAAACTTACCGGAACGCTCTGCCAGTGCTGCATGAAAGATTATTTGTAATAATAAGTCTCCCAATTCTTCACAGAGTTTATGCATATTCCCTTCATCTATGGCATCAAGCACCTCATAGCTTTCCTCTATCAGGTATTTTTTCAAAGTCTGATGGGTCTGCTTGCGGTCCCAGGGACAGCCTTCAGGGCTGAGCAGGCTGTCCATCACCTCCACCAGGGGATCCAAAGGATATTGAGCCAATTGTTCGGGCTCGTTTTGGACCGCATCCCCAGTCAAGTCCACTGGGACAGCGCCCCCTGTCAAGGGGGGCACATAAAGGCTGGTTAAGTGATCTACTTCCTGCCGGTCCAGTTCATAGAGAGGGATGGTCAGCACCTTCTCACTCCCCCTGACCCCTGCAGCCCGCACCAGCATAATCTGGTGGTCATCAGGGTAGCTCTCCATCAGGGTTAATTTAACCTCTGATGCCAGGGCAGGGCTGTAGAGTTGCATAATGATCAAGCCTGTCCCAGGCAGCAAGCCCTGATCAAAACCACCGCAAAAGGAAAAACTGTCAGCGATGAGCAAGCCCTCAGCAGGGTCGATCCCCAGCAGGGGATAAAGGGATTCTAAAAAAGAAGGGGCTGGCAGTATCTCCAGCCGTATATTTTTTTGGGGCGCACTTTCCCGCAGCAGACGGACAACGGTCTCCCCTACTAGAGGGCTGCCGGGAACTGCAAAAACCACAACCCCCTCCTGTTGGCATCTATCAAGGAGAAAACAGGTCATAGCCTGATAAAGCTCTTCAAAGGTCTCATACTCCTCATAAAAATGATCCAGAGGATGAAGGGAGATCCCTTCCCTTTTCAGGTATTCCACAACAGGATGCCTCTCTGTGCGCAAATAAACAGGATAACTGCGCAGCAGGCTCAAGTTCCTGGCTGGCAGGTCTAAAATATCACCTGGCCCCAACCCTAAAACATAAATAACATTGGATGGCATAACTGATCTGACTCCTTTTCTATTTCCTGAAAAAATAGCGCATCTTCAAAACCCTTATCTCCCCGGTTACCAAAAGGGTAGCAAAATAGACAGCAGCACCAAGAATAATAGTCAGCCCCGTAGCAGCCAGACTGCCCCAGGGAATAAGCAAATTATAGGCTGCCGGGATAATGATCACCATTATTGTAACAGCCAGGAGGGGCCGGAGCAAGCAGCCCAAGGGAAAGCGGTAATGAGTCAGCCGAATGATACATAACAGATTGAGCAGGAACACCAAACAAAAACTGAGGGTGCTCCCCAGTGCTGCCCCTCTAATCCCCAAGCCCGGAATGACAGTCAGATAATAATTGCAGAGCCCTTTCAGCATACAGCCCACTAAAAGGTTAACAACCGGCAGCCAGGTGTTCCCCAATCCCTGAAGAACCCCTGCAGTGGTCTGCTGCAGTCCGGTGAACAGGGCTGCAGGGGCCAGCCAGGCAGTAACCGGCCCTGCTCCAGGGTCATCGAACAAGAGATCCATAATCGGTGCAGCTAGCATGATCAGACCTGCTGCTGCAGGAAGGCAGATGATGATTGTGATCCGCAAGGCGGAATTGATTCTTCGGTTTACTTCTACGAGATTGCTGCGGTAAGATGCCAGATGGGGAACCAGAGACATGGCAATAGATACTGTAAAAACTGCAGGGAGAAAGACAACAGTCCCAGCCATCCCTGACAGTTGGCCAAACTGAGAGGTGGCTTCCTGTATGGTCAGCCCTACCGCCTGTAAGCGCTGGGGGATGATCACAGTATCGATCACCTGTGCCAAAGGGAGAACCAGTGAACCTGCTGAGATGGGAAAGGCATAAAGGATCAGCTTTTTTAAGATGTTTATTTTTTCCCCCAACTGAAGGCGCCGCCTGTCAGGCTGCACATCTTTCCCCTTGAAAAACATGAGCACCAAAAGGAGAAAGAAAAGGCCTGCACAGCCTCCTGTAAAGGTTCCAAAAGCAGCGCCTGCCGCCGCATACTCAACACCCCTAGGGAGCAAGAGCCAGGCAGCTCCAAGGACAGTTGCCACCCGAATCAGCTGCTCTACCACTTCGGAAATGGCTGTAGGCCACATCAAGCGGCAGCCCTGAAAGTAGCCGCGAAAAGCAGATGTCACAGAAATGACAAACACCGCAGGAGCAACAGCTATCAAGGGATAATAGGCTCTGCTATCACCCAAGACCTCCCGGGCTAGATAAGGGGAAATAAGAAAGAGAGCAAGAGACATCAAGGCTCCTGTAAAAAACAGAAAAACAAAAGAAAGGGAAAATACCCCCCAGGCTCCCCGGTAGTCACCCATAGCTCTCTTTTCTGCCACCATAAAGGAAACAGCAACAGGTATCCCTGCTGTCGATACAGCCAAGAGAGTGGTATAAATGGGATAGGCCATCTGATAAAGGCCTATACCCTCACTGCCTACCAATCGGGTGAAGGGAATGCGGTAAAAAGCGCCCAACAGCTTAACAATTAGGCCCGCAACAGTTAAGACAGCCGCCCCACGTAAAAAAGATTCCGGTTTCATCTCCAGCCCCCTGTTTGTCCTGCTTGCTATCATTAGATGTTACGAAACAAGGAGTGATGATATACCGGAATAAGTTTATTTTGTCTAAAAAAATTTAAGGCGGCTGACGCCACCTATTAACTGCTACTGTTCCATCTGTTTGGCCAGGAAGCCTGCGGCAGTTTCAGCCAACTTCATCTCTAATTCTCCCATGCGCACATTTGGCTCTTTGGAGCAAAGGATTACCGCACCAATCGGGTCGCCTTCAGCAATGATGGGAGCGATCACTTCACTGGAGTATTTGCACTCTTCTTCTTCATCAGCGGTCAGGCAGATATTGCAAACAGCGTGTTCTCCTGCTTTGGCAATCAGTACTGGTTTCCTTTCCTCCATCACCTGTTCCACCGCAGGCCCTATGGGTTTATTCAAAAACTCCTTCTTAGGTGCACCTGCTACCGCAATGATGTTATCACGGTCGGCGATACAGGCGATATGGCCAATTGCTTCATGCAGAGAATCAGCATATTCCTTGGCGAAATCACCCAATTCATTGATGGGTGAGTATTTCTTAAGAATTACCTCTCCTTCCCGGTCTACAAAGATTTCGAGGGGATCCCCCTCCCGAATTCGTAGGGTCCGGCGAATCTCTTTCGGAATTACAACACGACCTAGATCATCAATGCGACGAACAATGCCTGTAGCCTTCAAGTTCTATCCCCCCTTTATAAGAATCTTCAGGAATAGTATATAACCAAATTGGGGGATTTATTCATTTTTTTCCATGCTTAAGTTGATAATTTTAACCTTTCCACCCTCCAACTGGTGATCAAGCCAAAAGGTAAACACAGAGGTAAAAATAATTATTTTATTAACCCTCATAATCAGGGTGCCAGAAAAGCCGGCAGTTCATTCTCAGTTTTTCTTGATATTCTCTAAACTTCTCCTGCTTTTTCTGAGCAAGCAACTGCTGGGAAAGGCTATCCTTCACCTCATCATAACTGGCAGTCCCAGCAGCCTTTTTATCAAAACAGCAGATCACATGATAGCCGAATTCAGTTTTCACCGGCTCCTGACTGAACTCACCGGGAGAAAGAGCAAAGGCAGCATTTTTAAACTCCTCAGCAATGCTAGTATCATCTTTGCTGATATATCCTAAAATTCCCTTATTCTGTTTGGCTGAGGGGTCAATAGATTTCTGTTCAGCCAGCAGCTCAAAATCGGTTCCTTTTTTGAGTTGAGCAATAACCTCCCTGGCCTCTTCCTCTGTTTCCAGCAGTATATGGCCTACCTTTGCCCGCTCAGGCATAACCAGCATATCCTTATATTGCTGGTAAGCCTCCTGGATTAATTTCTCCTCAACGGTCACATCCTTTGTTATGTGATCCTGCAGTTTATCGATCATCATCAATTTCTTAAGTGTTTCCCTGTACTGATCTTCGGTCATTCCCTCTTCTTTCAGGATCTGCTGGAATTTCTCATCTCCTCCCGCCTGCATCTGATCCAGCAATAACTGCTGATCGATCTCATCTTCACTGACCTGGAGGCCACAGCTGACCGCTGCCTGCTGTAGCAAAGCATAATCGATCAACTGGTATAAGGTCTGCTGCCGCAGCTGTTTTTTCAGCACTTCACCTTCATCACCCTGGAAATCAACACCATAGTAGGTCTCAAAAAACTTCTCTGCCAAGGCTGTTTCTCTATCCAGTTCTGCCTTTGATATTTTTACGCCGTTGACCTGGACGATCCAGTCACCGCTGTATACCCGCCAGGCCCAAATACCCCCCACAGCAATGATGAGAATGAACACCAGTATCTGGGGCAGATATGAAATAAAATTTCTTTTCTTTGCTGCTGTTTCCAATAACTTTCCTCCTCAAAAAAATAACTTAAAAAACTTAAAAAGTATTTTTAAAAAAATGATTTAAAAATAATAAAAAAAATAATAGCCTTAAAAGAATGTTTTCAGGGACTGCCCCATAACAGCCCCCCCTCTCCCGCTTATTCTCATCTGAATAAGCTGATCAGCATCTTTTTAGCAGTTGCGGATCATTTAAAGACCTTCGCCACTCCCTACAAATCTCCTGCTGCCGAAAAGTGTTAAAGAACCGGGATTGACCCCTTATAGTGAGCGAAAAAGCTGCTAGCTGCTGATTAACGCTTTTTTCAGGCTCTTCACCAGATCTTTCGGTGCCAGCCCTCTGGTATCTATTCGGATCTCCAGCCCTGCCACTGTAGAAAAGCTGAGGCGTTTCCCAAAGATGCGGCTCCAGGCAGCAAACTGCTCAGCTTGCAGTGCTGAGCCACTCTCAAAACGTATTGCCATAGTATACCTGTTATGCTGAACATCCTTGATGCCCAATTGGGCAGCCCTGACCCTGATCAAAGCCAGGTCAAAAAGGTAAACAACCTGTTCAGGCATCCTGCCAAAACGGTCACACACCTCTGCAGCCAGTTCTTTTACCTCCTCCATGCTTTCCGACATGGCAAGGCGCCGGTAAATCTCCACCTTCTCCCTGCCATCTTTGATATAATCATCAGGCAGATAGGAGTCAACCCGCAGATCAAAAAGAGGAGCCGCCGCTCTTTTCTCAGGCAGCTTTTCTCCCTTCAGCTCTTTCACAGCTTCCTGTAGCAGTTGGTTGTACAGGTCAAAGCCAACAGCAGCCATATGGCCGTGCTGTTCTGCACCCAGGATATTTCCCGCACCCCTGATTTCCAGATCCCGCAGGGCAAGTTTGAAACCTGAACCGAATTCAGTAAACTCCTGCAGTGCCCGCAGCCTTTTTTCCGCCTGTTCAGTGAGCACTTTGTCCCTGTTAAAGGTAAAATAGGCATAAGCCAAACGGTTGGAGCGACCGACCCGCCCCCGCAGCTGATAAAGCTGAGCCAGGCCAAACCAATCGGCATTCTCCACAATCAGGGTGTTGGCATTGGGAAAGTCCAGGCCACTTTCGATAATGGTTGTACAGACCAAACAGTGGAATTTTTGGTTAAGAAACTCCCACATCACCTTTTCCAGGTCCTCCTCCTTCATCTGCCCATGTGCTACCCTGAAGGTTGCCTCAGGCACCAAGCCCTGCAGATATTGAGCTGTACGAAAGATGGTCTGCACCCTGTTGTGAACATAAAAAACCTGGCCGCCCCGCTGAATCTCTTTAAGAATAGCTTCCCTCACCACTTCCGGATCGTATTCCAAAACATAGGTCTGCACAGGCAGGCGGTCCTCAGGAGGGGTCTCAATCAGGCTCAGATCCCGCACCCCACCTAGAGACATCTGCAGTGTGCGGGGAATAGGTGTGGCGGTCATGGTCAGAACATCCACATTGGCTTTCAACATTTTGATCTTTTCTTTATGGGCCACACCAAATCTCTGCTCCTCATCAACCACCAGCAGTCCCAGGTCTTTAAAAACCACATCTTTAGAAAGGAGGCGGTGGGTCCCGATAACTATATCCACCAATCCTTTTTTCAGATTATTAATGGTTGTCCTCTGCTCAGCCGGGCTCCTGAACCTGCTTAACATATCAACCTGTACAGGATAAGGGGCAAAACGCTCTTTAAAGGTGAGGTAATGCTGCTGGGCAAGCACTGTTGTAGGAACCAGCACTGCCACCTGCTTCCCATCCTGAACAGCCTTAAAAGCAGCCCGGATAGCCACTTCGGTTTTACCAAAACCAACATCCCCGCAAAGTAGCCGGTCCATAGGACGGGGCTTTTCCATATCAGCTTTCACCTGTTTGATGGCCTCCAACTGGTCTGGGGTCTCCTCATAGGGGAACTGCTCCTCAAACTCCTTCTGCCATATTGTATCAGGAGAAAAGGCATAGCCTTGTGTCCGCTCACGCTCCGCATAGAGAGCCAGCAAATCCTGAGCCAGTTCCTTAACCCGCTTTTTAACCCGCTGTTTGAGCCGTGTCCATTCACCCCCTCCCATCCGTGAGAGGCGAGGTGTAGCCCCTTCAGGGCCCACATACTTCTGTACCAGATCAACCTGATCAACTGGAACAAAAAGCCTGGCATCCCCTGCATAAGCGATCTCCAGATAATCCCTTTTACTGCCATCTGTTTCTTTCTCAGTGATGCCCATAAAGCGGCCGATCCCCTGGTGAACATGCACCACATAATCCCCTGGGGTAAGATCCGACAAGCGGCCTGCTGTTTTCCGGCGGTGCCGTGATCTAGACTTCCCCCGCCCATACAGTTCTTTGGCGGTAATAATTGCTAACACCCCAGGCACTTCAAAGCCCTGCCTCAACAAACCGCTTGCTAGCTGCAGGCGCCCTTTAAGCAGGTCCTGCTGCCATTTGTCCGCAGTGAGAAAAGAGAGCTCCCGGTCCCTTAACTCCCTCTCCAACTGCTTCAAACTGCTCTCTGCACCGGTGAGCAGGAGAATGGTCATTTTTTTCCCCAGCATCTCCTTCAGTTCCTGAGCCAACAGATCAGGACGCCCCAGAAATGGCTGCATCTCCTTGACGGTGATGGTGACCAGGGCTTTCGGTTCGATCATACTCACCCTAGTCAACAGATGGGTAAAACAGACCAGAGGAAAGTTTCTTATGCTGGCAAAGAGTTGCTCCCCGCTGAAATAGTATTCCTGCCAGGGAGTGAAAGAGCCTCCCTCCTGAAAGAGGCGCCTGTAATCGGACTCTAGAAGTGCAGTACGCCCTTTAGCCTGTTCCGGCAAGCGGCCGGGGTCATCCAGAATAACCAGCGAATCCTCTGGCAAATAATCCAAAAGGGACACCTGCTCAGGGTAAAAATAGGGCTGCACCAAGTTTAAAGAACCACCGGTCCCGGTCCTGGCCATTTCATGCAGCCTGTTGGCTCTCTGCTGCAGGCGCAAAAGAACGCTTTTGTTCCCCTTCAGCTGTGTGCGCCTCTTTTTATAGGCCTGCTCGATCCCCTCCTGAGCCCTATTTGCCAGTTCCGGATCATAGATAAACTCCCGAACCGGCCAGATCCTAACCAGATCAAGGCTATCAGTGGAACGCTGGCTTTCCGGATCCAATCTTTTCAGTGAAGTGACCTCATCCCCCCAGAATTCAATGCGGACAGGACAGCCGTAAAAGGGATAGATATCCACAATATCCCCCCTTACAGCAAACTGCCCAGGGGCTTCAGCAGTATCCAACCTTTCGTAACCGGCCTGGACCAACTGCAGGGGAAGCTCATTGTAATTGTACTCCTGGTTAACCTGCAGTGTTATAACAGCTTTTTCCCAGCAGAGAGGAGGGATCAGTTTAGGCAGCAGGGCTTCAATGGAAGCAACAACCACCAGTTGTTCTTCCCCAGCCCGCAAGGCGGCCAGAGTCTCTAGGCGCCTAGCCGCTGGTTCCCTGCTGGCAGCCACCACTTCAAAGGGCAGGGCTTCAGCAGGGTCAAAAACGAAAACCCTTCTCTCAGGCAGCAACTGCTCTAAATCCGCAGCCCAGCTGTTTACCTGCTCCTGCCCTGGCACAATGACCAGGAGTGCACCTTTAAACCCACCCTTTAAAAAGAGAGATACTGCACTAACAGGCCCAGCAGAACCTGATAGCCCTGAAATGAGCAGGGGCAGCTTTCTTTTCTTGACAGCATCAAGAGCCTCCAGGAAGCCTGGTATTGTTTCTAGTATATTGTTCATACAACCACCTATTTTAGACCAATGAAAAATGAGGCAGGGCCAGGGAAAGCCCCCCTTGCAACTTTCCTCAGTGTTCATTATATCATTCGCCAGAAGGCTTTTATACATCAGGCAAGCTTCAGGATCTTCTGGTTTATCCCTGCCGAATGTTTTCCTGAACTCGGTTTAACTAGCTCTAAGATTCCTAGACGACAGCTGACAGGCAAATAATGACGCCATCATCTTTAAAAGTCAGAGGCAGGAAGTCTGATGTCGGATTTGGGCGATGCCCAAGCCAATTCCAACGAGACTAACGACTAATGACCAACCACCAAGGACCAATAAAAAACCCCGCCTTGCAGAAGACGGGGTTTTGGGCTGCGTATTGATCAGCGCATACCTGTTGGCACAAACATATCAATAATGCCGACAATGGCAGCTGCAATAAGCGCTCCCAGTATGGTCACCCTCAGATCCGGGATAATGAACTGGAGCAGGTAAAAGATCACAGCTGAAACCACAAAACCCACTCCGCCGCGGGCATAAGGAGAAACATTGCGGCCGAAAAGGGTTTCCAGCGCAAATCCGATCACTGCAATAAGAACAGCTGCCAGTAAAGCATGCCAGAAAGACAGCCTGGTAAAGCCGGGGGTGATGTAGCTCACAACCATTAACACGATCGCAGCCACAATAAATCTTATAATGTGTGCCAACCATCCCTGGTTCAGCATACCTGTGGCTCCGGCACCTGTATCACCGCGCATTCCTTTATCCTCATCTGCCATTCTGTCACCTCCCTCCTGGCCAAACTATGCCCTTGCTGTTTGGCAGCAGGAAGCATTATCCATAGTTTAACCAGAATAGGAGAATTCATGCATTTATTCGAATGGCAGATTAAATTTTAGTCAGATTCTTCTGTTATAACGGTTCATAGCTGTTTCAATCCCCATCTTTACCCAACAGCAGGCAGCATCTGCTGCTAACTTCCAAACATCCTCTAATACTATGCGCTCCTCTGGGGAAAAGGGTTTTAAAACATAGTCCACAACATCCTCACCTGCAGGGGGGCGTCCAATGCCGATGCGCAACCGGGCAAATGATTGGCACTGGAGGCTGTCGATAATTGACTGCACCCCTTTATGGCCCCCTGAGCCTCCACCGGGCCGCAGCCTGATGCTGCCCACAGGCAGGTCCAGGTCATCATGGATCACCAGTATGTCTTCAGGACCTAAATTCCAATGGGATAAAAGGGCCTCCACAGCCTCCCCGCTGAGATTCATGTAAGTAAGGGGCCGTACTAACATCACCGCTGTGCCATCTATTTTCTCAGGGCAGATGCTGGCCAAGCGGCGGTAATCCTTCCATCCCCCGCTATTCCCGGCTATCCTTTCGACAACCGTAAATCCTGCATTGTGACGTGTCCGGGCATAGCGGTGGCCAGGGTTTCCCAATCCGATGATCAGCTTTTCCGGTGACCCGGTGCGGCCGCCCGGGCGCAACCACTCCCGCAGCCGCTTGAACATTTACTCCTCTCCTTGTTCTGTTTCAACTGCTGCTTCCTCAGCAGCACCTTCTTCTCCCTCTTCTCCCTCTGCTACCTCTTCCTCAAGGGTCGGTGCAACAATCAGAGCGATCACCGATTCTGGGTCAGATAGAACCTCTACACCTTCAGGGACCTTTAAATCACCAACTGTAACCTGTTCGCCAATATCCAGTTCGCTGATATCGATCTCAATATGCTCAGGCAGCTTGGTGGGCAGACAGGATACAGTCACCTCACGCAGCATGTGCTGTAAAATACCGCCTTTCTTTACACCCTGGGACTCTCCAACGAGAACAACCGGGATTTCAGTTTGAATCTCCTGGGTGAGCTCTATTTGGAAAAAGTCCGCATGCAGCAGTTCCCGGCGGATTGGGTCACGCTGGATCTCACGGCACATGACCAAATAGCTTTCTTTCTGATCCCCCTTATCCACATCCAAATCGATCAGGGTGCTGCCGATAATGTGGTTATTAAGGATATACTCCAGTTCCCTTGTAGGAACCTTAATCAACATATTCCCTACACCCTTACCATAAAGAACCGCTGGGGTTTCCCCATTGCGGCGCAGGGCGCGTACAGCCCCTTTGGAACTGCGCTCCCTGTATTGAGCTGATAACTTGACTGTCTCCATTTACAAACACTCCTGTTTACTAAATTTTATCCATGAATTACGCAAAAGTTCATACCCTAGTTTAGCCTGAAAAATAAAGAAAAATCAAGTGAAAACCGAAATAATCTCTCTTCAGACTTTCCAGGCATACCCCTTTATCTGGCCCAATATATTTTAACAGAGTTACTGCCAAGATGCATATTTTTTGCTTATCCAAGGAGGCGATATCCTGTGCGCAAAAGCCGTCAGTATCTTTCCCTACCTGTGGTCACACTGGAGGAAGGAAAAGAGATCGGTCGCATCAGGGGGTTAGTAGTCAACCCTCAGGCCGGGGAAATAGCAGCACTGATCGTGCAGCGCGGCCATATCTTTCCCGAACAAAAGGTAATCCCCTACCCTAGGGTAGTAAGCGTAGGCAATAATGCATTGACCATACAGAAGGCCAGCAGTGCAGAACGGCTTGCCAGCCTGCCCCAGATCCTTAACCTGGTCAAAGAAAATGTCCAGTTAAAAGGCTCCCGAGTCATCACTGAGGAAGGCACTGCCCTAGGACATGTTGCTGAATATCTTGTGGACCCGGCAACTGGCAAAATAGAAGCTTTCGAAGTAACCGCAAGCCCTGCTGCCAGCCTTTGGAAGGGAAAGGCCTTTCTCCCCGCATCTGAAGTACGCACCATTGGCAAAGATGTCCTTGTGGTGCGTCAGGGAGCAGAGGAAAATCTGAAGCAGAGTGAAGGAAAACTATCAGAAGGGGTTAAAAATTTAAAAAATACCACCAACCGTTTTCTAGAAAAAGCGCGCAAACTGCAGTCCAAGATGCAGGGGGAGGAAGATGACCAGGAACAACCTCCCCCCAAAGACGATGAACCAACTTCATAACAATTACTCAAAGAGTTTGCTCACCGAAAGATCCTCATGGATGCGGATAATAGACTCGCCAAAGATAGGGGCCACTGTAAGCACTTTCAATCTGGAAAACCGTTTCTCCGGGGGAACAGGTATTGTATTGGTCACCACAACCTCTTTCAGGGGAGAGGCTTCCAAACGTTCTCTGGCAGGGCCTGAGAGCACCGGGTGGGTACAGCAGGCATAAACCTCCTTCGCACCCCGCTCCAGCAGGGCCTCTGCAGCCTTGACGATGGTGCCAGCTGTATCAATGATATCATCCACCAAAATTGCTGTTCTCCCTTTCACATCACCTACCAGGTGCAGCACTTCAGCAACATTGGGTTGTGGTCTGCGCTTATCAACAATTGCAATGGTCGTTTCCAGGCGGCTGGCCAGGTCTCTGGCCCTGGCAACCCCACCCACATCAGGGGAAACAACAATAGGATCTTCAATACCTAGGCTTTGGAAATACTCCGCCAGAATGGGCACACCCAAGAGGTGGTCCACCGGAATATCAAAAAACCCCTGTATCTGCCCGGCGTGAAGATCCATGGCAAGAACCCGGTGAGCCCCGGCAGCGGTGATCAGGTCAGCTAGCAGTTTGGCTGTTATCGGATCCCGTGCTTTTAACTTCCGGTCCTGACGGGCATAACCGTAGTAAGGAAGCACCGCGCAGATACGGCGTGCTGAAGCGCGCTTTAAAGCATCGATCATGATCAGAAGTTCCATCACATTCTGGTTAGCAGGAGGACAGGTTGGTTGAATAACAAAAACATCGGCTCCTCTAACACTCTCATCAATGGCTACACAGATTTCCCCATCGCTGAAGTAAGAAACTTTGGATTTCCCCAACTCGATACCCAGGTAGGCTGCGATCTCTTCCGCCAGTTCCGGATTAGCGTTTCCGGTGAAAATCTTTAACTTTTTGGTATAAAGCAACAAACTGATCCCCTCTTTCCCACTGCTTTCCTTCACTTGCACTTGCCTTAATCCCCTTTTCTCTTCTTTTTTTCCTTCCAACCAGCTATGATCGTTTGCTTATTGCGCTCTAAAGCCAAAGACCCTGCAGGGACATCCTTGGTGATGGTTGACCCAGCGCCGATCACCGCATCTTTACCTACACGGACAGGAGCCACCAGATTGGTGTTGCTCCCGACAAATACCCCGTCTTCAATGACCGTCTGATATTTCTTCACACCGTCATAGTTGCAGGTAATGGTTCCGGCACCGATATTGACACCCTCTCCCACTATAGTATCCCCAACATAACTTAAATGAGGTATTTTACTCCCTGATCCAACTGTTGCCTTTTTCAGTTCCACAAAATCCCCTACTTTGACATGAGCAGCTAATTTGTTACCTGGACGCAAATAGGCATAAGGCCCGATCTGGCAGTGATCCCCGATGGTTGTTTCCACCACTACAGAGTACTGTAGAGTAACACCTTCACCTATCCTGGCATCGATCAGCCGGGATCCAGGCCCGATAGTACACCTAGGGCCCACTTCAGTTTTTCCCTCCAGAAAAGTGAAGGGATAAATCACTGTATCCCGGCCAACCCTGACACCTTTATCAATATAAGTTGTTGCCGGGTCCAAAATGGTAACACCGGCTTCCATTAAGCGCCGGCATTCCCTCTGCCGCAAAAGCTTTTCTGCTACTGCCAACTGAGACCGATCATTAATCCCTTTTGTTTCTTGGGCAGGCGCAACCACTGCTGTGACTAGCTGCCCATCTTGGCGCAGCAGATGAATACAATCGGTCAGATAGTATTCTCCCTGCTTATTATCGGGATTTAATCGATGAATAGTGTCTTCCAGAGCCTTTTTGGTAAAGGCATAGGTCCCTGTATTGATTTCCTTTATTTCTTTCTGCTCAGCTGTAGCATCACAATCTTCAATAATGGCATCAACAAAACCATCCTGATCCCTGATAATCCGGCCATATCCTTTAGGATCATCGAAGATGCTGGTGAGCACCGCCGCAGCGGAACCGGTATTATGCTGCGCCCTGATCACTTTCACCAAGGTATCTGCTGTCAAAAGAGGAGTATCCCCACAAACAACCAGCACATCCCGGCAATCAGCGGAAAGGTAGGGTAGGGCCTTTAAAACCGCATCCCCTGTACCCAACTGTTTCTCCTGGAGAGCATAAGTATAATCAGTGCCCAGGGTTTCCCTGACCATTTCCGCACCCTGTCCGATCACAACAATGATCTCTTTGATACCGGCCTCTTCTACCGCATCCAGCACATGACGGACCAGAGGTGCGCCAGCTATACGATGCAACACCTTGGGTATACTTGAGTGCATCCTTTTCCCCTGGCCTGCTGCGAGTACCACCGCTGCAACATTATCCATAGTTTTTCACTCCCTGAGTGAATCAGACTTTAATCAATTCAGCACGCAATTAAGTACGGAAAAACAATAAAAAAGGGAATGCCCGATTCCCCTCCAAATACTCATCAACACTAAAGAATTTCTCTATTCCATCTCCTGATAAGCCTTTAAGATAGCATCCTGAATAAACTGTCTGGCTTCAGATGTGATGGGATGGGCAATATCACGAAATTCCCCAGCAGGTGTTCTCTTGCTAGGCATAGCAATAAACAAGCCCTTCTCACTCTCGACAACCTTTATATCATGCACCACAAAAACATCATCAAAGGTCACTGAACAGACAGCCTTCATTCTGCTCCCATCCTGGTTCACCTTGCGGATACGCACCTCTGTAACCTGCATAAAATTATTGACCTCCCCTTTAGTGCGGTTATCATTTGCCAAGTGTATTCGCCAAGATAGTTGAGATTCCTGCTGAAAAAATAAGAAATAAAGTTATTATTCGCAAACTAGCTCCTTAGCAAGTTCTAAATCCGAAGGTTTGTCCACATCTACCCCAATTTCTGCATAAGGAGTGATCACAGCTGAACCCCTGGCCCCTACCAACTGGGACACTCTGCGCTCCGCCTCAGCAATGGTAAGCTGCCCAAAAAAGTATTTCCATAACATCCCGAACCCAACAAGTTTGGCCAAAGCCGCAGGGTTTTTCCGGTGTTTGACAAATTCCGCAGCCACAGAGAGACAGCGTTCAACTATCTCCCTTTTTAATAGGAAAAGGTTGCCTCCTGTAAAAGTACCATCCTGCAGAGTGGCATAGGTCCGCTTAGCACCGGGGAAACGCTTTTCAGCATTTTCCTTCCTGATAATGGGATAATAAAAATCTGCTTCCTTTTCCCTACAATTATCGATAAAATCATCTACTGCTTCTGGGGTCAGAAAAGGAATATCTCCAGTACAGGCCAGTATCCAGGACTGGGAGCCATTGAGAGCTTCCAAGCCGTTGGAGAAACTATCCAAAATTGTATTTCCTGGCGGAGCAAAAAGCAATCCCTGCTTGATGCAGTTCTCCTTGATTGCCTCAGGGCCGACCACAACAATTTGATCAATATATCTGCTGTTGTAAAGGGCTTCAATTACATACTCCACCATCATCCGGGAGCCGATGGTAAGCATCCCTTTAACACCGGTCCCCGGCTCTATCTCCCCACCACCCGCAAGTATCACTGCATCTACTCTCTCAATCATCATTTCCGACCTCTTTGATAAATTATTTTCAAATATGCTCAAATATTTTCAGAATAGAATTGCGAATACTTTCGATCTTTTGCCCATCTATCGAAATTATACCAATTCTTCCCTTTCACTAACTACTTCCTCATTGTTGCGCACCGCTTCCAGTAGGCTGTTCTCCGCATTTTCTATATGCTTCCAGGCCAGAACCTTAGCCCGGGCAAGATCCCTGTCAGCCAGCGCCTCCACAACCTTACGGTGCTCTTCTAAAGCTGTGCGCATCCGTCCTGGGGAAGCCAGGGAAACAGAACGAAAACGTTGCACCTCATCCTGGAGGTTGCTCAAGATCTGCATCAAACGCCGGTTTCTGCTGGCCCGGTAGAGAGTGTCATGAAATTTCTTGTCACACTCAACTAACTGATCAATCTCTCCCTTTTCGATTATTTCCGACATTCTGACCAGGTTCCGTTCCAGTTCTTCCAACTCATCCTCAGTGATTCTGTCAGCAGCCAGTTCAGTAGCCAGAGACTCCAAGGCAGCCCTAACCTCAAATACATCAGCGATATCTTTCAAAGAGATCCCTGCCACATAGGCCCCTTTCCGGGGAACCATCACCACAAAACCTTCCAATTCCAGCTTGCGGATAGCCTCACGCACCGGAGTTCTGCTCACACCCAACTCCTCTGCCAATTGGGATTCCATCAACCGTTCCCCTGGGCGCAGGACACCGGATATTATCGCCTCCCGCAGGGTTTCAAAAACCACCTCCCGCAGGGGCTTATAGCTGTCCAATTTGACCGGCACCAATCTCCTCTCTTCTTTTTCAGCCATAAAAAACCTCCTTATCATCCCGCCGATCAGGGGGAGGGGAGCACGTTCTGCAGACAAACACATCCCAACCGCCCTTTTTTCTTATTCTCTCCGCTGCCTGCCGGGCTGCCACCTGATCATGAAACAAACCAAAAACTGTAGGGCCACTGCCTGACATCAATGCTGCGGCTGCACCCAACAGCAACAACTGCTGTTTGATCTCCCCTATCTCCGGATGAAGGCTGACCGTAACCCCCTCCAGGTCATTGCCCAATAAAGCGGGGATTTTATGGTGTTCACCTTTTTGCAAGGCTGCAATCAGTCCCGGTGTGTGGGGCTCCCCCCCTTTGCTCTGATAAAGGCTGTAAACTTTAGCTGTGCTGACTGTAAAGGGTGGTTTGACCAGCAGGACCCAGAAAACAGGCAACTGGGGCAGTCTTGTCAGTCTTTCACCCCTTCCTTCAGCTAAAGCAGTACCCCCTTTAATAAAAAAGGGGACATCAGAGCCAACCTCTGCTGCAGCTTTAAGCAGATCATCCTCTTTCATGCCGCAGTTATAAAGCAGATCAGCCCCTTTTAAAGCTGCCGCAGCATTGCTGCTTCCTCCCCCCAGGCCTGCACCCCAGGGTATCCTTTTTTCGATCAACACTCTGACACCACCAGGGAGCTGGTGAGCGATCACTTCCAGTGCCCTGTAAGCCAAGTTGGCACAGCCGGAGGGGACTTCTGAATTATTACTGATGACCTCAATGCCGGAGGGGATTCTGGCAAACCAAAGAGTATCAGCAAGGGTGATGGTCTGCATCACAGAAGCGATCTCATGGTAGCCATCTGGTCTGAGACCACCCACATCCAGGGTAAGGTTGATCTTGGCATATGAAGTAAGGATGATTTCCCACTTTTTATTCTTATCTGAAATCATATAACAAGTTTATTCAAAGCTCTTTATTGTTTTATTATGATTTTACTGCTAAATCTTGATATGCTCAACTCCCAATACTGACAACAATACGCAAAGAAGCTTGCTAACCATTACTTCTACCCAGTGCGGCTTTTACCGCATACTTTTTATCCCGTTGCTCCACTGTCCGCAGGAACTCCAGTACAGGCTCCAGTTCCTCATAAAACACCACAACAACATCACCTGGTTTGGCCTCCTGGAGAGATTCCTTTAAGGCATCAATGATATCGGGGATGATATGGACTTTCTCTGGGGGCAAGCCGGCTCTGCGGACACCTGTATAAAGGAGTTTGGCGGTTTCACCAGGGGTACGCCCCCGTAGGTCCTTGTCCTCCCTGATATAGACCTCATCAAATTTCGCACCTGCCACCTCCCCCGCCTGGATGATCAAGTCCTTTCTCCGGTCACCAGGGACTCCGATGACACCGGTCAAACAGCGGGGGCCCAGTGTCCTGGCAAATTCGGCAACTCTCTGGAAAGCAGGCCCGTTGTGCCCGTAGTCAACAATGACAGTAATCTCCCTTAGCTGATAGATCATCAAGCGGCCTGGATTGTCAGTAAAGCTGCGCAAACCGCGCCTGATAGCGATTGGAGATAAGCCGCAGCTTAAAGCTGCGGCTGCTGCAGCCAGTGCATTTTCCAGATTATGAAGGGCGCGGCCGCCCATACCGGCTTTAATGGACTTTACCCTGATCAAACGCAGCAGTTCCTTACCACAGCCGTAATAAACAATCCCATTCCTGACAAAGACGGCCTTTCCCCCTGCTGCCAGCTGGCGGCGTACCAGAACATTGTCTTCATGGAGGCTGTAGTAAATCACCTGACCCCGAGAGGCAGCAGCCAACCGTGGAGCAAAGGGATCATCAGCATTAAGCACTACATAACCATCATCTTTAACCGCTTCCACCACCAATGACTTCACCCAGAAAAGATCCTCTAAGCTTTCAATACCATCCTGCCCCAGATGATCAGAAGCGATATTGGTCACCACAGCAACATCAGCCAGATCATAACCCAGACCTCCCCGCAGGATCCCCCCTCTGGCTGTTTCCAGGATGGCTATTTCCACAGTTGGGTCCTGCAAAACAGAACGGGCGCTTTCCGGTCCTGTGGTATCCCCCTTGCGGATGCAAGTATTATTGATATAGATTCCTCCCGTAGTGGTCATCCCCACATTGAGCCCCTGCTGTTGGAAAAGGTGACCAAGCATGCGGCTGACTGTTGTTTTCCCATTGGTTCCGGTGATGGAGATCACCGGAATGCTTAGCTGGCTGCCTGGGGGAAAAAGATATTCCACCAACTGCTTCCCCACATCCCGGGGTGTTCCTTGATTTGGAGAGAGGTGCATTCTGAAGCCCGGAGCAGCATTCACCTCAATCAAAACCCCATTGCCCTCCAGGGGTTTTCGAATATCAGGGGTTACAAGATCCACACCAGCCACATCAAGCCCCAAGATCCTTGCTGCTCTACATGCCATCCAGGCATTCCTTGGATGCACCTGGTCCGTTACATCAACAGCACTGCCCCCTGTACTCAAATTAGCATTCCTGCGCAAAAATACCTCAACCCCCCGCTCAGGTCTGCTGTCAGGGTGGTAGCCCTGCCTTTTCAATTCCAGGATGCTGATGGGGTCCACCTCCAGTTTGGTTAAGGGCAGATCATGCCCTTTCCCTCTCCGAGGGTCCTGGTTGGCAATCTCCACCAACTCCCTGATGGTATGAACACCATCCCCTACCACAGAAGCAGGAAAACGCTCTGCTGCAGCAGCCATCTTCCCATCGATGACCAGAATGCGGTAATGCCTGCCCTTGATATATTTTTCCACCAAAACTTCCTTGTCATGGATTTTCGCCAGCTTAAAGGCTGTTTCCAGTTCCTGCTCATTTTTGATATCCAGCAAAACACCCTTCCCATGATTGCCGCAGCAGGGTTTAATCACAACTGGATATCCCAATTCCCGGGCAACTGTTAAAGCCTCCTGCAGAGTAGATACCAGCCTTCCTGCTGGCACAGGCAGGCCTGCTGCCTTTAAAAGTTTTCTGGTAGCTTCCTTATGGTGGGCTGTATCCACAGCCAAGGCAGAGGTTTGAGAGGTAATAGTGGCTTGAATTCTCTTCTGACAGCAGCCATATCCCAATTGATAGAGGTCATCCCCTAAAGAAAGCACCGGGATACCCCTTTCCTTGCATGCCTTAAGAATATTTTCAGTACTGGGGCCTGGCTTTGTTGCAGCACCTAACTCCCGTAACCTTTCCAGGGCTTCTGCCACACAAAAGGAATCCCCTTTTAAGACAGCAGACACAAAAGCCACAGCAGTCTCCAGTGCGGCCTTGCCCAACTGAGCTGTGCCGTACTCAAAGATCACTTCCCAAATACCGGCTTTGTCCCCCCGAACAGTTTTACCGTAATTTACAGGAAAGCCTGACTCAACCTGAAGCTCAATAGCGATATGTTCCACAACATGCCCCAGCATAGTCCCTTCCCGCAAGCGCTCAGCAAAGCCACCAGGGTAACCGCGGCCACAGCAGTGCTCAGCAAGGCCCGGCAACATTTTCAGAACAGTTTCGGCAAAGCCGGGTATTTTATCTGTTGTCTTCCGTTCCCCCGGGGCCAAATAAAGACGGGCCACTATAACCGGAGAATGGCACCAGACATTCCGGCCTTCAATGACCCGGGTTTTGAGGATGATCACAATGAGAAACCTCCTTAAAGAACCTGTTTTATGACCTTTCCTATTTTTGCAATTATAGGTGCCGATTATTCATAGGCAGGGGATGCCTGTTCTTGATATCAAATTTGTAACCGGCAGGGAGGACATGGAGCAGCACATTGGTCAAAGCCAGCGGTTCCTGGGGAGCGGTTACCGAAACATTTGTCTCTCTGATCTGCTTGCCGTCGATAACTGTTACTGTTTGTGAACCCACCACCTCAAAGGTTCCCTCTGCTGATACGATAATAGCTGTATCCTCATCGATCCCCACACCCAGTACATAAGGATATTGGGCCACAGCAGCAAGCAGCCTCCCTAACCTCCCCCTTTGGGCAAAGTGCTGGTCCACAACCACCCCCCGCAAGAGCCCCAACCCTGGTGCCATCTGTACCGTATTTTTGCGGGGGGCCTCAGTTTCCTCACCATCCACAATCATGGTCTCACTCATGGCAGAGGCTCCTGCACTGGTTCCCGCAATAATAGCACCCCTGCGGTATGCTTTGTGCAGGGCCTGGTCTACCCGGGTACCCCCTAAGGTACTGGTTAAACGCAGTTGGTCCCCTCCGGTGAAAAAGATCCCTGTGGCCTTTTCCAGTGTTTCCTCAGCAGCCTGGGCACAGGCATCCTGACGGCTATCCACATGCAAAACCGAAACATCCCCTACCCCCAGTTCCCGAAAAAGAGAGAGATACAGATCCCCTGTGGCCTGGTGATCAGCTGAGGCGGCAGTAACCACTACCACACTACCCTCTTCTCCACCGGATAAAGCCACGAATTTTTTCAAGATCAAACATTTATGCTCCCGGTCTTCAGCACCACCGATGACCACCAATGTACCCTTACCCTGTTTCGACATAGGAAAACACCCCTTCCCGAAATTAAACAAGAATAAGCTGCAATGATTAGCGTATATTGTAAGCGGAAGGCAGGTGGCAGCATGAACGCCATGTTCCCCAGTTTACTTGCCGGACTGGCTACCGCCCTGGGATGTCTGCCAGTACTCTTTGCCAGATACCCGGGGCAGCGAACTCTGGCTCTTATTTTAGGAGGAGCTGCCGGAGTAATGCTAGCAGTTGTGACATTGGATCTCATTCCGGCAGCACTCAAAACCGGCACCCCTCTGCAGGCAATTAAAGGTATGATCATTGGCGCTGGCCTTCTCTTTCTACTGGACCGTTTCCTGACTGGGCGAAACATCAGCTTATCCTTTCACAAAGACAGCGCCATGAGGCGTTTGGGCTACCTGATGGCAATAGGGATCGCCCTCCATGACCTGCCAGAAGGAATGGCCATCGCCGGTGCTTATGCAGCCGGCGGAAAACTTGGCCCCTTATTGGCCCTTTCCATCGCTCTCCATAATATCCCGGAAGGAATAGCCACAGCCGCCCCTTTGAAAATGGGCGGCCTTAGGTACAGACAGATCCTTTTGATCAATATTTTGGTCAGTTTATTCACACCATTAGGGACCATGTGTGGGCTGTTTATCATCCACCTTTCCCCCTACCACCTCTCCTTTCTCCTGGCATTGGCTGCAGGAGCAATGCTCTATCTGATCAAAGATGAGCTTCTCCCTGCAGCCCTGAGCAGGCACCTGCTTTGGTGCTGGCTGGGCCTGATCCTTGGCTTTGCTCTCCTCTGGCTGGCCACAATCATCGCTGTTTAACTATTATAGGACCAGAGCCAGGAAAGAATGGAGTTCTCCTTTGTATTCTCCAGCCATTCACCGATCTTGCTGGTCAGATAGAATTTTTCTTTCTCTCCGTCATTTGTTTCAGTATCCATTGTCAAAACCTTTTTTGTCTTAGCAGTATTTTTTGTTTTAGCCTCTTTTGCAACATCTTTTTTTGCTTCATTCTTTAACTGCTCAGCTTCAGTCTCTCCTTCCATAAACTGTTTGGCGGTATTGGTCAAATCCACATAACACAAGGGTGGGAAGAGACAGCACCACCAGTTCTTACCTTCCCCTGCCCCCAGCACAATTCTGAGAGCCTCATATTTTCCTTCAGGAAAGGTCTTTTCTCCGTAAGTTCTGGCTGGAAAGTCAAAAACCCCATAATAAGCCTTTACCTGATCACCGCAACCCTGTGAGCGCAGCACACCTACAGCCACTTCCTCTATCTGTGGTAATCTGCTCTGAATTACCTGAGCAGCTGTTTCTTTGTCCTGCACATCTTCCAGTTCCGGACGCAGGTAAGCAAGAACCTCATCCCGCACCGCAAGTTTCAGTTCCTGATCCGCAGAACTGTCGCTGTTGGCTATCACATGAAAGCGCACAACCCCCTCCATCGGCTTGCCCTGCTGACCCTCTACCGGAAGTAAGGCCAGTAAGGAATATAAAGCTAGGCTGAGGAAAAAGGCATAGATCAATTTTTTCATCATTAAACCCCTCTCTCCCTAAAGCGGTCTTCAGGGCATATTATTACCAAATATTGAAGCATTAAACAGCTTCCTGTAAAAAAAAGAAAAACCCTGCTGTCAAATCGACAGACAGGGCAAACAGCCTAATCAGTTCTACGGGTCACAGGGGATAATCAAAACCGATCCGATCTGGAGGTTTTGAGGATCAACCCCTGGATTGAGAGCAAGGATACTGTCAACAGAAACATTGTACCTCAATGACAATTTGTAGATGGTATCACCTGGCTGCACCACATGTTCAAAAGGACAACTTGGCGTAGGCGGCACAGGCCTAACTTCCTCACAGAGCACCACATAGATCTGTACTGGTTCCACAACCCGGGCCGTTAGATTGAGAATTATCTCCAGGGCCGGCCTTCTGGTGGCACCATCTATGCGCCCTGCCACATGCTCCACTGCCGCTTGTACCTGGGCTGACATTTCAGGCATGGCACCGGGAATAGGAATAAAGCTGCGGAACTTGATCTTTGCCTCAAAATGATGCACAGACTGATCAGGCATATCACTGACGTAGAGCACCTGTGCTTCGATCTTCCCGCTAACAATCACCTTATCCTTGATAATGGCCACATCCTCAGGTAGGACTTCCACCTTATGTACTTTGATATCTAAGATTTTGACAGCAGCAGGCTTTTCGATGGGGATGTGTACAACTTCGGCAATATTAACCTGGGTGTGGTCCTCTCCCACAACATTATCCACCCTGAGCAGTTCTCGGGAGGTTTCTACCCCCAACAGATCCACCACAACATCCAGCTCTCTGGGCTCGGTTACCTTAGCGGTCAGGTCAATGATCACCTCAACACCTACTGTATGTGGATTGATCATATCGAAGCTGGTGTGGGTGATGGTTTCATCAACGGTGACATTCATCCCCGGTTCAGCGCCAAAGACCTCAATGAATTGAGTAAAGTGCAATGTCTGGTGCATATGGTGGACAGGTTGGCTGGCCAGGGCAGCCACATAGATGATCTGCAGGCTAATATCCCCTTCAACAATTACCTTATCCTGAATGATCTTCTTATCTGTAATTGTTACACTGGCATCCACATCCAGCACCTTTTCTACAGGGGGTTTCTCCGGTGGTACCCGGAACCTGCCGGAAACCATTGCCTGAGTAGCCCCTTCAGCGATCACTTCCTCAATGCGCAGCCGTTCAGTAATGGCGTTTACTCCCGGAGGTGGTGTTACCATCAAAGAGATCTCAGCTAATTCTGTTACCTTCACCTGAATGAAGATAATGGCGGTAACATCAAATAAGCGCCCGTGGTGGCCCTTTACCTTTCCTTGGATATCCTCGACCTTCACCTTTGCCCATGCGTTCATTCCCGGTTCTGCACCGGGTATATCCACAAACTGCGTAAATTCCAGACGTGCATGAGTATGGTGAACCGGCTGGTCGGGACAGTCAGCAGCATAAACGATCTGCAAATTGAGATGCCCCTCAATGATCACTTTATTTTTGATCACTTCTACCTTTTTTACCTTCACGGTTTTATCGATAGAGATTATTTTTTCTATTCCCGGTTTAGGTTCGGGTAATTGGAAATCACCCTGAACAACAGCCTGTTTTGATCTCTCACCAACAACATGTTCGATCTTTAATGTTTCACAGTTGTTCATTTATTCTCCCTCCTTTTCCAGGACACATTTTTCTGTAATATAATATGTCTGCTGGATAAAGAGGGTGTGTTTAACCAATAGAGAAACCGCTGCAACAAATAACAGCGGTTTCAGGTAAATTCTGTATTAAATGCACAATGCTTTCCTTTTTTCTCTAATGTTTATCTTCTTCCCTTTGTTCTAAACCTTTAATCAGCCTATTTTCCAATAAACATCTGGGTAAACATCATTCCATAGGGGCCGCCTTTGACTATACCGATA
This sequence comes from Syntrophomonadaceae bacterium, assembly GCA_012840405.1. Lineage (GTDB taxonomy): Bacteria > Bacillota > DSM-12270 > Thermacetogeniales > Thermacetogeniaceae > DTU068. The sequence continues at coordinate 36,652 of DULM01000128.1, forward strand.
CCGATATGGGTAAAGTTTGCGTTTAAAATATTGGCACGGTGCCCCTCAGAATTCATCAAAGCGGTATGCGCCCTCTCAACAGAGCCGGCACCAGCTATGTTCTCTCCTGCCCAGCGATAGCGTACTCCGGCATTTTTCATCATGTCAAAGGGAGATCCATAGGTTGGCGACTGGTGGCTGAAATAATTCTTGTCCACCATATCCTGGCTTTTCATCCGCGCCAGTTTCACCAATTGATAATCTACCTCTAAAGGTTTCAGCCCGTATTTCTGGCGCTCCTGGTTGACCAGATTGATCATCTTCTGTTCATCCTGGGTCAGAGCAACCACACCAGAGCCGGGTTCTTCAGGCTGTGGCTTTGGCTGTGGGTTCGGCTGTGGGTTCGGCTGAGGCTGAGGCTGAGGCTCAGGTTTTTGCGGCTCCTGAGGCTCAGGTTCAGGCTGTGGATCCTGAGGTTCAGGTTTTTGCGGGTCCTGTGGCTCAGGTTCGGGCTGTGGCTCTTGAGGCTCTGGCTGCGGATCCTGAGGCTCTGGTTCCGGTTCCGGCTGTGGTTCTGGTTCAGGCTGTGGATCCGGTTGGGGGCGGATGATTTTAAAATCATCACAGGGAAAAACCCTTTTCAGGATACTGATCAACAGCTGATTACTGAGACTGCCCTGATAATAGACATACCTTGTGGCCGCAAAAGCTGTTAAGGGCATCACTGTGAGCAGTATACCGACAAGAATGGCGGAGATAGAATAGCGCAATTTTTTGGAAATCACCTGTTTATCGTCTCCTTTCGAGAAAATTTGTCATAATTATACTGCCACTCCTATCAATTTGGCGAAGTTGCCATTAGTTCTTTATCTTTCATGAAAGATAAACAGGTGACCATTGCGCACATATTGTCTTTTTTTTATACAATTAGGACCTTATGTAAAATTTTAATAAATTAGGACTCAATCCTTTCATTCCCCCCGGTACTTGCAGCCCCGTCCTCATAACCCCTTCTGTAGCCCTGGTCCCAGCCCTGGTCAAAAATTGCATCAGCATCCCTTTTGCCTGCCAAATACCCCTCCTCAAGCCCCTCTAAATAGCCCTGCTCCCTTCCTGCTTTCCAGATGCGATCTCTGCACTCTGTTTTGGCCCGTTGATAGCCTGCGGCAAAGCCATCTTTGTAGCCGTCCTTATAACCGTGATCATAGCCACAGCCATAGATATGTTCGAACAGGAAAACCTTTTCTACAGTTTTGGCCTTGCCCATGCTGATCCCCTCCTAACTGCTATCATTTTTCAGGATACCGTGACAACTCCCTCCCTGGCCGCCGTTCGGAAGAAAGCTGTTTTAGTTTGCTGCTATCCTCTCCAGCTGATTCTCCCTTAGCACCATCCCCTACTAAGGAAAGCAAAGTGGACAGCAGCTGTGGACTGACACTTTTCCCCGATTTCTGCAGCATGCCTGCCAGCATTTCCGGCCCCATTTTTTGCCCTGAGGACAACATACCGCTCAACATAGCTAACAAATCTTTTCCCCCGGCTGTCCCTAAACCAGCAGACCTTGTTTCCCTGGCCATATTTACAATATCCATCAATGTAAATAAAGAAAGCACAGTTATCGTTTCTGAAAGATCCACCTGCTTTTTGTCCAGCAGTTCAAAGGTCCTAGCTACAAGCGACATAACACTGACATCACGCCCGCCTAAATCCTGCTCCCCACCCAAAGGATCATCTCCTTTAAAGCACATTTTTAAAAACATTCTCTTTATTGTATTCACAAAACAACTGCAGGTTACCGAATCTAATCAGTTACCCAGAAGTTTTTGTGCCTCTTTTTTTAGCAACTCGATCCCTTTCTGTAGGGCGTCATCAACAGCTTCAGCAACTGAATTTTCCAATCTAGCAGGATTATTTACTAAACGCTGGTTTATTTTAACACTGAGCACCTGAAAACTGCCGCTTAAAACTACAATAACACCCCTGTCTTTACTGGTCCCTTTTACTTCTTTGTCCCGTATCTGTTTTTCCAGCTTTTTTATGATAGAATTCAGCACACTTTTAGGAATTCTATAGGCTTCTAGCTCAGACATTGTCTATCCCTCCGGGTCATTAATTTTATGATTTGGGACTTTCATTAAAATCGGAAAGAAGGAGTAAGATCAGAATCAGGAAAAGGGTAAAAGGATTGGCCTCCCTCTTTTCTTGCCCTTCAAATAACTGCCGGGCATCTTGATTGCTGGCATTATGCTGCAGGGAAATGAATTCCTGAACAGCTTCACTGGAAAGCAAATCTAGGATCCCATTAAGGGTATCAAGGATCAGATTACCTTTATGTCCCAGATAAGGACGAAAACTATTTAATACTTGAAGCGCATTCTTATCATACATGACAACCGCCATTTTCCTCCCCTTCTTTTGCTACCGTTTTGATAAAGAGAGGCCACACCGTAATTGTGGGTGGCCTCCCAGCAAAACCGGTAAAAGGATTTGATACACCTTTCTTTAGTGGAGCTCAACTTTTATATCGGTTAGCATATGTCCCCGAAGAAAAGCAGAATCAGAATCAGGAATAAGATCAGTGCGAATTTACCATCAAATCCCCGGCCAAAACCAAATCCCTTGGATTCCATTACCATCCCTCCATTCTTAAATGCGGGCAAATACCAGCTACCCTAAAATAAATCAGGTTTCTACACCATAATATGTGTCTTGAGGAAAGGTGTTACAAGTTTTTAGATTTGACAGCTAATGTGCGTGATCTAAAAGCACCCGTCCTAAACGGGTGCCTTACCTATTTTAGTTGTCACCGAAGAAGAGCAAAATCAGAATCAAGAACAGTATAAACGCAATGTTATTTTTGAAACCAAAACTCTGTGCCTCCATCCATTATCCCTCCTAATCTCAGCTGCGGACTTTCCTCAGCTGATTTGTAATCTTTCAACACCATCATATGTTCTGTGAGGAAAGGTGTTACAAGTTTTTATGATCAGGAATTTACTTTTTACCGAAGAAGAGCAGAATCAGTACTAGGAAGAGAATAAACGCAAAATTGTTATCGAAATTATTGAAACTCATTTATATCCCTCCTGTTTTACTCCTGTTTTAAATCGGGTGTCATCTTTTATCGAGCGACTTCTCACTTTTCTATCTGCACCATAATATGTTGTTTGAGGTAAAGTGTTACAGTTAAACTAGTGATTTTGCCTTTGATAACTGCACCCGGGGAATACCCCGGGTGCCATAGAATTTTAATTGTCACCGAAGAAGAGCAAAACCAGTATCAGGAAGAGAATAAAAGCCCAACTGTTAACTCCACATCCGCCGCCAAAACCAAATCCCTTAGATTCCATATTATCCCTCCAGTCTTAATGCGGGTCTCAACTGTCACAATTCAACCCACATCAGTTTTCTACACCATAATATGTTGTTCAAGGCAAAGTGTTACATTTTTTACCTTTTATGCGTAAGTATCATAATCCAAAATGTTTTGATTTTCTTCTGCTACCTCTTCGTTTTCTGTTTTTTTAACAGCCTTATTAGCTGACATAGGAGCATCAGCTAAAAATAACAAGGCTTGCAGTAGAAAAAGCTTAGCTGGGCTCAGATACTTAGGCTGTATACTCTCCAGTTCCAGGGCTCTAAACCCCTCCCCTGGGCCAAGGATTTTTAAAGAATCCAGCGCTTTTTTGGCCGGTTCACTGTTAAGCAACTCAAGTATGCTTTCCAGAGCGAGAAGACATCCATTTCCCTGAGGGCCCAAGTAGGGCCGCAGGCTTTGAAAAACTGAAAGCGCCTTTTCATCATAGGCAAAACCGCCCATCACCAAATCCCCCCTTCATTTTTGTCATTGCTGTACCAGATAGTGCCATTAGCCTTTCTTTTTGTCCTATAATATGGGCTTTGATAGGAAGTGTTCCTATCTATTACCTAACAGCTTTTTCAAAGTTGGAAGCGCTTTCTCGGCTGCCTGGCGCCCTCTCTTTAATAGCTCAGGCACCCGTTCAAAATCCCCTAAGCTGGCATCAGAGGCAAGGGGGTCAATAACAAGATCAGCGAATTTTAGATCAAGCTGCGTGTTCTGCAGTGTCATAATATCGATGCTCCGCTGGATCACACGGATGATGGTCTCCGGTTCCTGTACACTCCCCATTTGTTTTAAACTCACCCCTACTACAATACGGGCACCCAAATGGCGTGCCAGTTGAGCAGGCACCATTTCGGCAAGCCCACCATCTGTCAGCAGCGCCCCCTGGTAGGGAACTGGTTCAAAAACACCCGGAATGGCACAGCTTGCCTGGACAGCCAGGCCTAAGGGTGCATTGGGAAAATACAAAGTTTCCGGTGACAGGCTGATCATCTTATTGGAAAACACCACTTTTTTTCCGCTGCTCAGATCCACTGCCACCACACCAAAAGTCATTGGGATTTCATTTAAGCGTTTTTTCTTGGTAAGATTAACAACCAGTTCACCGATCTTTTCCCCACTGAACAAGGCCCGTGGGGCCGCATCCAAAAAATTGGCCATATCCCTAAGGTTAGCCAACAAAAATCTGATAAAGGAATAGGGGTTAAAATTCCAAGAGAAGAGATCTTTTTTTTGCAAGCTCATTGACAATTCTCTCAGCACTGAAGGCTTTATGCCTGCAGCATAGAGAGCACCTACAAGACTGCCTGCACTGGTACCGGTCACAATAGCCGGTGAAATCCCGTTCTCTTCTAGGACCTCCAAGACACCGATGTGGGCTACCCCTAAGAGCCCCCCTCCCCCCAGAGCAATTCCTAAATCCGGATACTTCATACCAGATCAACGCCTAACTTATCTAAAACAGTCTTAATGGGGTTGATAACCGTAAATTCTTCGGAGCCGGCAAAAAGCAAGCCCACGGCCCGGTTTTCCTCATCCAACACCAGGGAACCGCTGTCTCCTGCTTTTGACTTCAATTCACACATAATCTGGTCATGGAAACGCACCACATCAGAACTGGAGCCCATAGATACATTTAAGGTAACATGGAAAGCGGTTACCTTCCCCTTGGTAACCCCTGAAGTGCGTCCGCTTTTTTTAACGGGCATTCCAGGCTCTGCCTCCACAATACCCCTAACAGGGCCCAACTCCAGGATTTCAGAACTGATTTCCTTTGGATCCACAGGACGGGCAACTGCACAATCCACCAAATTTTCGGCCCCTACCTTTTCCAACCGCACCATGTAATTGGGCCGGAAGGCATGGATGACCGCATTGACAGCCCTGACTCCCATAGCAGCAACTCTACAGTCCGCAGACCTGCTGAACCGGTAAATGGGAATAAATCTTTCCAGGTGGCCTATTATGTCCTGTTCTGTTCCACCATCATAGACACCTGGCTGGTATATGGGATCCCCGGGCATTGATCTCCCATCAATGCCATCAGTGGAATTAGCTAAAACATGGTTATTGGAAAGGATCAGTAACTGCCCAGTCTCCCGGTCCCGTACCACAGCCCCAAAGGTTCCGGCAGTAACTTTATAATGGCCGATACTGGATCCGGGAAGGGCTGGCCGCAGTTTTTCTGTCCGGCCAAGAAAGCGTATCTCCCCAACTTCAATTACATCTGTACAGCTGCGTCCGATACGCTTGGGAACACGCTCATCAACTGCCAGAGCTTCGACAGGCACTTTTTTCTCAACAAAAAATAGGATAGCTGGCTCATCGGTGTCCTGTCTGCCGCGCTTTTTATAGCCGACTCCCACGCCGATTACATTGGGAAGTTCTGTATAGCGCTCTTTGGCAATCCCTAGGGAACGCATCAGCTTCCGCATATCCATCCTCCCCTCCTCCTTTTTGTCAATTCAGTATATTCAAGGGAAGGGGGTAAAGGTGTCTATTAATGCACTAAAGGGTTATATGTGCTTTATTGTTGCATTGATAAGTAAAAAAACAATGTATCAGATGAATTAAAGCAGGAATATGATGGAGAGAAAATCAGAACCCCGCCGAACAGACGCAGACATCAGTGTTAGGAGGATAATGCTTTATTGATTGACAATTGCCGGAAGGAAGGTGTTAATAGTGAAGAAAGAAGAAGGGGGAAACAGATCTATACCCCTTGAGGGGCCAACGAAATTCAGGTTACAGCATACCTGGAATCCGGTAGAGGATTTAAAAGAAAAAGAAAGGGACCAACTTCTCAAAGAAATCAACTCCTCCCTTAAAAACATTGAAAAAACTTTGGAGCGCATAGAAAATCTGTTCAGATTCAAACTCTTTAATACTGAAACAAATACTTCAGAATAAATAATTCCGTAGATCAGTTCTCTCAACAACCCAAACTTACGGGCTTATAAAGCTTTCATTGGCCAATAACAAGTCTAGGCGTCTTCTCCCAACAACCCAAACTTATGGACCAAAAAAAGGGGCAACCTATCCGGTTTGCCCCTCAGGCATTCCTGTCAAATACTTTGCAAATTTTTTGCAAAATATGAACTGTCTACCCTGAAACTACATTATTGCATTCAGGTATCATTTGGGGTGCACCAAATTCCCTTTTCACCACAATATCCCGATCACTTGGATATTTCCCGCCATAGGGCCTGATAGCAGATACCAGCAGGTTTTCGTGCTTCCACAGCTTGTTGACAAGTTTAAATACTATTCTTATTCTTGGATTTGCTGTGTCAATGATGTCGCATTTCTTAATCTCGATATCCAGACAGGAGCCATCGATCTTCCTGACAATATCTTGGAAAGCCCTTTTCCCCGCTGCGGTGTTGGGGAAACCTTCGCCCCCGGGGAAAGTGAAGAAATCAAAGAAATTACACTTTCTGAAAACCTCTGATTGACAGACCACAAAGGTGGTGTCACACCTGACAACAGCCTGGAAGCCAACCCTGATATCCACACCATCACAATCAGGCTGCAGTTCTGCACTGGCACAGGTTACAAAGGCCTCACAGCTCACAGGTTCAAAAGGTCCCACCAGTGAACCCCGGCAGGAGGCTGTTCCATCACACAGACAAACCGGGATATCCACATACTGATTATCCATGGCGCAGATCAACAGCACATCCTGGACACAGATCATATGACACTCACAGTCCAGTTGTTCAAACTTGCCGGTGATCCCCCATCTAGCCCTGTTGTTGGCAGTCAGGACCTTGCAGCACTCCGCACAGTTTGGATCAAGCCCAAAGCATGGTGGCATATGTAAAGATTCGGCATCTTGTACTTCAGGATCGGGATTGCACTCTCTACACTCTTTATTACTCACAGCACTTACCTCCTTCATGATGACAATTTCAAATTTTAACCACAGCAGGATCTACTCTGCTGTTTTTATTCCAGTATATGGCTGCTGCTGAAAGAGTGTTACCCCAATCCTGACAAAAAAAAACCTTCGGATCTATCCGAAGGGAAGTTGATTCATCGATTACCGCCGCTTATCCGCGGCCTGCTGCTATCTTAATCTCTCCATCATCGCGAAAGACAGTCAATTCGACACTTTCTGTGAGCACATCTGTATAACTAAACGAAACTCGTCGCTGTGTTCTTTTTTCATCGAGCTTTATAACAAAAATATTGGGATAGGTGCGTTCCAAGACTCCCTCTCGCTCAACAACCCTGTTTCTACCTTTAAATGATTTGAGCTTAACTCTCGTACCCACAAAGGAATCCAGGTCCTGCTTGATCTCAGCCAGCACATCTTTAGTAGCCATGAGTATCACCTTCTCAATCATTTTAGCTACTCCGAAAAATACTTCATAATATTATATCAATATGAGAATCTCATGTCAAACCTTTTTTAGTTTGTTTTTCTAACAATATTAACCACTTCAGAATCGCGGTGGAGGGGCACCCAACCTCATCTTACCCCTGGTCTGGATACCCCCTATCCCCCCCACACCCATTCCTGCCTCTTCCAAAATATCCTGCAGAGAAACCACTTCATAAATAGGGGTATAGGCTAATCTCTCAGCGATAAAAACCGGGTCCAGTACATCGATCATTACGCGCTCAGGTGAACTGGCAAAATTGGCACCGGCTTCGATCAATGCCTCAAAGTAGGACTGGCATCCCCCTGCGACGATGATCAGATCATCTTTGTTCCTTTCAAACTCCCGGGCCCGGCGCACAGCCTCTATAAAATATTCGGAGTTTTTATAATTATCTAAACTGCGGTAATTCCGCACACCTTTTTTGACAGCATCATGTCCGGTCAGGACCAAAATATCTGGACAGTGCTCTTGCAAATATTGATATACCTTTTTGGGTTGCTCATTTTCAGCTACATAAATAACCTGGCAGGGAACAGCAAGTCGCAGATAGGTTTTTAAACAGCGATCAACATACTGGCGGTCCCCCTCAAGATGGAGCACCTGGCCCGGTATCTCAAAAAAATCCCCCTTACTTTTTTTGCCGAAAAATAATGAAGGATTTCTACTGTTGTGCCCATGTCTGTTAATAGCCTTTCTGATAAATCGCCTCTTCTTTTTGAAGAACTCACCATACCTGAGGATTACTTCAGCATTACTTTTTTTCTCCAGGTCAACAAGAGGTGCACTGGCATACAGGCGCACAAACACTCCCCGCAGTTGAGCACAGAGTTCTGACCCCTCCTCAATAATTTCATCAACTCGAAACAGAATATCCTGTTGGTATGACCTGCGTGCCACAATATCTCCTGGTTTGATTTGTATCACAGTCACCCCCCTTACCAGTTATTGCCTGCTTCATTTTATGTAACTGCCATTACTTCTGCTACCTGATTTTTCCTGATTGCCCTTACTAGAAGGCAAGACTAAAATAGAACCATGAAAGGGTGATAGCTATGAAACTGCGGGGACACCATCTGATCTGTCTGCATTTTTACCGTGGGGAGGGGTATTCTGAGGACTATGTGCAACACCTCTGGAAAATGGTGAAAAAAGCTGAAGAAGGTGAAATAATCGAAGTAATCGCTGGAGCAGACGATATCTGCAGTGCCTGTCCTTACCTGAAAGGGGATCTCTGCACTCATAAAGAGGGAGCAGATCAGGAGATCCGGGAACTGGATCAGAAGGCATTTGACTTCCTTTCAGTTCAGCCGGGAAGCAGAGTTCTCTGGCCTGATCTGCAAAAAAAAGTAATGGCAGCACCAAAGAACTGGTTTGACTCCTTTTGCTCAGGTTGCGACTGGTTCCACCTGTGCACCAGGATACGCAATGAATAGGAACCATTTGGTAGATCCTTTCTGCTTTAAGAGCACCGATTGATCCGAAAACTTCGGGATATACTAAGGGAAAAAAGGAGAACAGGGCTGTGTTCAAACCGGAAAGGGTCTTTTTTGAAAGGGATGCTCTCTCCTATCCCCTGGGGGAGGAACTATACAATTATTTTCAGCAACAAAAAATAGAGGTGAGGTTTACCACCTCCCATAACCGGGTAACCGGAATACCCGGCAAGAACCCACAGGAGAAATTCCTGCAGGCCAAACGCACCCTGGTAGTGGGAGTGAGAAAAAGCAAAGAGTTTGCCAACTGCCGCCCATCAGCCCACTACCAACTCCCACTGGCCACCGGCTGTCCCGGAAAGTGTGAGTACTGCTACCTGCATACCAATATGGGGCGCAATCCCTATGTCAGGATCTATGTCAACCAGGAAGAGATCCTGAATAAAGCGAGAGAATATATCGAAAAAAGACTCCCTGAAACAACTGTTTTTGAAGGAGCTGCCACTGCAGACCCCCTCGCTGTAGAATCCTATTCCGGTGCTCTGAAAAAAACAATCGCTTTTTTTGCAGAGCAGGAGAAGGGTATGTTTCGTTTTGTCACTAAATTCACCGATGTGGATTCCCTGCTCCCCATCAAACATAAGAACAAAACCAGATTCCGTTTCTCTATCAATAGCACCAGAATAATCAAAGAATTTGAACACGCCACCCCACGCCTACAGGCGCGCCTGCAGGCAGCATCTAAAGTGGCAGCCGCAGGATATCCCATGGGTTTTATGATCGCACCGATCATAGCAGATAACAGCTGGAGGGATGAATATACAGCACTCCTCAATGAACTGCGCCCCTTTGCTGAACACCCGGATCTGACCTTTGAACTGATCACCCACCGCTTCACAGCCCGGGCAAAAGAAGTAATCCTGAATCTATTCCCCCATACAGCTCTCCCTCTGGAAACAGAAGATAGAAGATTTAAATGGGGGCAGTTCGGTTATGGCAAATATGTTTACCCCAAAGAGATGATGGAAGAAATAGAAGGCTTCTTCAGAGAGAAGATCGAGCGGGATTTCCCTAAAGCAAAGATCGAATACTTCGTCTGACTTGGAGGACATTAAAGTCCCACAAAACAAAAAAGCGTCCATCCTTCACACCCGGCAAGCACAAAGAGAGAGGAATCCCTTTCCCACAAAACAATAAAAGCGCCCCTTAAAGGACAGTGCATCATGATCTCTTAAATGTTTTGTTCCCGCTTTATGACCGTTTGCCCGCTGTGTCCTATCCGGGCAGACTGAGCCCTGCAATGGTTTTGCTCCCTATCTTTATTTTGTATATTTATCTGCCACTGTGGAGGCACCACAGGAATAGGGCTTGATCTTGGCATCAAAACCGCTTCCAGTGATCATGCCCACAATATCCCGAATCATTTCTTTGGTTTCTCCATTCCTGCCGATATCCAGGTGTATTTCCAGATCAAGCTCAGTATGTCCCTTTGCCGCCAGGTCTTGAGTCAGCCTGCTGGCAGTTTCCAGACTGGTAGCTGCCTCCATAAAGATCCGCTGCCGCAAACTCTTGATGGTTTTATCCACTTTGCGACTGTAATAATAGCGGGCTCCCTTTCCTACCCGGTGTACAACAACAGCAGTGACAAAATAAGTCTCCTCCCGCACCTGAGAATCTGTTCCAATGATGATCTTATAGCTCAGCTCTGGTTCCTCCGCGATATAAGCCAGCAAATCATCAATAACCTCTTCCCAGCTCATCGCTCCTTTGGTCGGACTGGTGAAGTGCATTATTCTTCCTTCCTTTCTTGTAGTTGAGCCACTGCGTCTGCTAAACGGGCAAACTCCTCCAGTTCAAGGGTTTCTCCCCGTCGCTCAGGAGAAATCCCACTTGTTGTAAAAACACTTTCCTCACCAGGGCAGAGAAGACCTCCCTCTTTGAGTGCATTCCGCAAAGTTTTACGGCGGTAACGAAAAGCGGTATGCACTACTTTAAAAAAGATTTCCTCATCGATGACCCTGACAGCAGGATGCTCCCGGCAGGCCAGTTTGATCACTGTAGAGTCCACTTCGGGTGGTGGGCAGAAGGCATGGGGTGAAACCCGGAAAACCATCTCCGGCTGTGCGAAATACTGTACAACCACTGACAGTGAACTGTAATCCTTGCCCCCGGGCTGGGCGATCATGCGTTGTGCAACCTCTTTCTGAACCATAAAAACAAGGAGTTCCTTATGGAACTCCCCCTGGAGCAGGCGTATAATCAATGGGCTCGTAATATAATAGGGGAGATTCCCCATAACCTTACAAGAGGTGTAGCCAGGAGCGTAATCATCCAACAACTGCTGAAAATCAACCTGACGGGCATCACCCTTTACCAATTGAACATTATCATAACCCTTCAGGGTTTCCTCTAAAAGGGGAAAAAGGCTTTCATCTATCTCCACAGCAATGACCTGACCAGCCCTGCGTGCCAGAGCTGCAGTCAAAATACCCAACCCTGGACCAATCTCCAGCACAACATCCTCTTTAGTCAGTTCAGCTGCATCAGCAATACGCTCTACAAGCTGTGACTGCCAGAGAAAATGCTGTCCCAGCCCCTTTTTTGGCGCAAGGCCGTAGCGCTGCAATAATGAGCGCACAGCTGTTGGAGAATTAGCTTCTGCCATTTATTACTGCCTCCTGTCTTTTTTATTATACTACAAATCAAATACCCCTCCAAATCCGGACGGATCAGGGGGACTGTTTCCCTTCTTTCGAGCATCGGATCTAATAGGCGAAAATAAAGAAAACCCGGCTTGATGCCGGGTCTTAATCTCAATGGTAAGCCATCGATCACTGGAGTATATACACATTTACATAGCGCACTCCCCATCTGTAGCACTCAGCATCAGAGGGGAAGAAAAGATCAACAGCATTCCCTTTGACTGCTCCTCCTACATCCAATGCTCTCCCATAACCATAACCATCGACATAAAGGCGTGAACCTAAAGGGATCACCCGGGGATCCACCGCAACCACCCCACGGGCTACCTGATGCCCAGTTGCTGTATACTTACCTGTACTGGGGCCATAGGCAGTGGCTCTCGCCCGTATAACCTTACGGTAGCGGATAACATCACCACCACGTGAAATGGTGGAAATTGTCCCATAGGCTATAATCCTGTTCACCGGGGAGCGCACAACCTGTTCCTTTATGGTTTTTCTGGACACCTCTTTGCCATCTTCATATACAACCTTGACCTGACGAACACCCTCACCTGGTGAACCATCACGCACTACCTTCTGCTGCCCTTTATTGAGAGTTGAGTCAGGTTTCCTTTCAGTTTTTGCAGGAATATCATACTTCTCCGTGATCACCTCTTCCCTGACCCGGGTTACCCTGATTTCACAGCCGGGCTCTACCTCAGCATCAAGCTCCGGACTGACACGATCAAGCTCTCCCAAAGTCAGAGAAGCCTTTTGCAAAACACCCCTTACATTAGTAGGAGTCGTATAAATGGTTGTGGTATCACCATCTGCCACCAACAGCACAGGAAAGGCACGCTCTACAACCACCAGCATGCCATCTTTAACCTCTGATTTTAATCCAGGGGTCACCTGGTCATGGGGTTTTACCTCTATACCAGCTTCGGTCAGCGCCTCCTCCACAGTACCCTTGAGGGTTTTATGCCGCAATTCTTTTCCATCAACACTGATCCTGATTTCATCTGTGGCATAAACGATAGCTCCCCCAGATAATATCCCGATCAAGGTGATCACAAACACTATTCCGAGGAACAGCTTTTTCCTGGAAAATTGCTGCCCTCTCCTTTGCTCACCGCTCACCTTGGTCACCTCACTTTTCCACTGCCATCAAATAACAGACATCTTTTTGTATAACATGCGGTTGGCGAAAAAGACGCAAATATTATATTAAACATTAAGTTGAATATTCCTCTTTTTTAATATGGCATATTATGTTGAAAGGCATCTCGGTGAGCGCAGCAAAGGGGTATTTTTAGACAAAAAGAGGGTAGCTAAGCCAAATAAGATTTCATTACTCTCCTAACATAGGTCTGTGTTTCCGGATAAGGGGGTATCCCCCCATATCTGCGCACAGCGCCACTACCGGCATTATAAGCAGCTAAAGCCAGTTGCAAATTTCCATCAAATTCATCAATTTTTTGCCTAAGATAACGGGTGCCAGCCATTATATTCTGCTCAGCATCAAAAGGATCAGTTACCCCTAATGCTCTGGCAGTAGCCGGCATTAACTGCATCAATCCTTGAGCACCGCATGGAGAAACGGCCCGCGGGTTAAATGATGATTCATGTTTGATAACAGCACTGATCAAACGCTCATCAACATAATACTTTTCACTGGCCCGTTTGATGATCTCACTGAAAGACTGTTCTCCCTTTTTTTCTACACCGCCACTTCCCAGCCGTTCACATGAAATACTGCTGCGGGACAACAGGGCAAATAATGATTCAAAAAGGCGGAGTAAAGCAAACCTGCTAAACAAATCGGACCAATAATTCAAAATACCCACCCTCCAATACCGCTTTGTCATCATCATAGCAAAACTTCCCTTTTCTAACAAGCACCAAACAGATCAGCTACTACCAACATAAAAATTGGCGCCCTAACGCCTATCGAGTCACCGTAGTATAAAACTAGGGGGTTCGGTCATTAGTGGCGCCTTATTCTCTTTGACAGTTTCTTAAGTTTCTTATAACCTCTATACACCATGTAAACAATGTTGATAATTAATCATATGTTGCCGCTAATTAACACAGTTGGTTAAATGATTATTTTTTGTGCATATTCTGTACATTTCTGTTAATAACGACCTTTTCTCTAGCTTCATCGAAACCAATCAGCAAAACCGCTGCTGTACAGTTTGGCAGACCTAATCCAGTATATAAACCTTCACCTCACGCCTACCCCATTGATAACACTCTTTTGCTGTTTCCAGAAAGACATCGATCCTGTTTCCTTTGATCAGCCCACCGGTATCCACAGCTTTAGCATAACCATACCCCTCCACATAGAGTTCAGTGCCTAGCGGGATCACTTTGGGATCTACAGCTACCCCTCCCACATAAGGCATGACCCCTGAAGCAGTAGGGTTACCTGTATGGGTGTAGGCTGTAGCTATCATTTTCAGCACCCGTCTGTTCTGCAGGGAGACACTACGTGAGGGCTGCTTTGTCTTGGACCTCACACCAACAGCAGTGATCTGGGTTACCGGTTCCTTGATCACCTCACTGCCTAACTTCCTCTTCTTGACAACCTTCCCATTTTCGGTGGTTACCTCATACTTCTTCAATAAAACCCCATCTTGTCCAGCCTGTATGATGCGGGTGCTGCCGGGAGCAAGGCTGTCATCCTCTACACTTTTCACCGGAAAAGGGATCTTTTCTTCTTCAGTCACAAGCCGAGTATTCACCCGCACCACCACCAACTCCGGTATTTTGTCAGAGCTGGTATCAAACCTAGCCTCTACCCTGTCCTTTGGCCCCAGCTCCACACCTGCGTCCCGGAGAATATCTTCTAAGCGAGGCAGAGTTGTCCTGGAAACCACTGAGGTCCCATCAACTACAACTTTAATGGGGGTTTCCTCCAGGGTCTGCACATACAACCCCTCACCCTTTCTGTAACCCACAGTAAACCGTAAGGCATTATTGTTTTCTGTTTTTACCGGGTTAACAAAAAAGTCCTCCCAAATGGCTCCATAAGCAGCCACAGGCTCTCTCAGAACTCCGCTGAACTGAACAAAAAGCACCAGCATAAATATTGCCGCTGCTGTGTAGATAGCAGCGCCCTTAGATCTGCGGCGACTTTTTACTCCTGCCAGTTCCAATACTTCTAGTTTTGTCACAATAACCTCCCCCTGTAAGTGATGGTAGTGTTACCATTATTTCCCTTACAGAGGGTTTTAAACATAATCAGGGAGAAATAATGCGGTTGGCCCACGCCAGGCTCGCCCGTTTCTTGTATTTGCTTTCTTTCTGACCTGGCAGAGCTCTAGGACGTTTACTAATTTGTTTCATGGCATTTATAAGGACTTTGAAGCCCAGATCATTCCTTTTAACATCAGGCGCACTCGGAGGAATTGGCTCGTGTGCCTTATTTGATTCTTTCTGTTACGGGTAAATTTTAATCCATTCTAACGTTTTTAATACTCTCAGCTAATAATAAAATGGTTCCACCAAACAATTGCTGATGAGGAAGGATTAGGCATTGTTGTGTAGAAAAAAGTACTAATCATGTTGCAAAGGAGGAACAAAATATTATGGATACTTTCAGAAATGTTTTAAATAAGTTAATTAAAATCAAGGATGAAATAGATATCCATCTAAAAATTCATAGCGAAGGGGTGTCCTTACATATTCCCAGAACAATTCTTGATACTCTCGGAAAAAAGAAGATGTAGACAAAATTATGGACGAGGCATTGGGTATTTTAATTAGTATTTTAACAGGGAACGAAGAAAATTACAAAAATGCAAAAGTTAAAAGTGAAAGCAACCTATCTGATGAACAGGAAAAGTTCGCACTCGTAAAAGAACTATTTATCACTGAAGACTTAGTTAATGATTTCAAATTCCTGAGTACGTGTAGTGGATATGTATTAAAGCAATTAAAATCAGAAGTCTTATACCAAGAAATTGGTACCAAAGAATTGCTTAGGTACGCCAAGATTAAGATTGAGTTTGAAAGTAATGATAGCTATAGCAAGACAAAATCAATTGTATTCGAAACTAATGAACATATGTTAACAAACCTCATAAATCAGTTAACCCGCATTAGAAATACTTTGCGAGAAAGGGTGAGTTTAGATGGATATAAAATATCACAATAATCGTTTTTATGGTTTAAAAAACTATAATATGGACAATATAACTGAAGTAGATATTATAAAACAATCTAGAAAAAGAGGTCCAAAAAGCCAATTTTTTATTATGCAACAATTGCCCAGAGATGAATATAATATGGAAGAATATGTATCATATGGGACACCTACCAAGGACCAGAAAGAGATAAATATAAATTATTATTATAACGTATACATTAATAAGCCTTTAGGAGAGAAAGAGTTCCCTAATATAGGGGGTGAATTAATGGACGAAGAACGAGACAAAACATGGGAATTAGTTAAAAATTGCCAAGATTTACTGGCCAAAAATACAAGAGAGCGTCTAGAGACTGTATTGAATGCCTTGGTGGAAGAAAGAATGAAAAGACTTAGTGTAGATAAGCTAAAAGCAATATTTTCGCTGTATAGTGAAGGGCTCTTAGAAACTGATGATGTACTACGTCTTGGAAATATTGACTTTTATCAGTTTCGTGAGTACCTGAACGACCATAATATCCCCTACCGTTATGAAGATAACTACAATGAATCTTTAGATGATTATAAGGATTTGTTGTGATATGATTGCTGTTTCGAATACTACTGCCATAATATATTTGGCAGAAATAGATCATCTCCATATTTTAAGGGGATTATTTGGTGATGTTTTGGTACCTGAACAAGTCTATCGTGAGATTAAGGAGCCCACGAAAAACAAAGTAGTTAGTTGTAACTGGATCAAAAAAGTTAAAATACACTCTGCTAAAACTTATGAGTACTTGACAAATATAGTACACCTTCACCCCGGAGAGGCCGCTGCAATTACATGGTGCACTTGAGAAGGATGCCAATTACCTGATAATGGATGAAACTCATGCTCGAATAGAGGCAAATATAATCATTAAACAAAATAATCTTAGCTTAAAGATTATGAGCTTACCAACAATGCTGAAAATCGCATATAAACGTAAAATTATTCAAAACTATCTGGATACACTAACCAATTATATAGAGCTGGATATATGCCATCTTGTTTAGATAAAGATACTTTGTTTAAACTCAATGAAGAATAAACATTTACTTGGTTCACTGTTTTTCGCTGTGAGCCTTTAGATCGCTTAGTGTAAATCAATCGAAGGACTATAGTAAGGTAACCTTCACCAACTCGGCAACTACTGAAACAGTTAATAGTCCATCCATAAACATTCCTCTTTCTCCATAATTGTCGAAATATTTCATTGATTAATTTAATTAAAATGGATTAAAATTGAATGATTTTGTATAAAAAAGGCAATGGATCATGAAATACCGGGATTTGTGACTCCCGGCAACAAGCCATCAATATGCCATCACCGGGGCAATAGCATCATCAAAAGTAAGAGTTGCTGTCTTTAAAAACACCTGCTTACCTGCCGCCATAAACTGGCTCAATAGTAGGTTAATCTCCCTCTGCTCTATCAAAAGTTCCTGCCTGTCAGCTTTTTGCCCTCTAGTGCCGTCGCTTTCAGCTTGTTAATTTGTTCTCTTAACTGTTTTCCAGTTCTTTTTTTCCAATTCTGCCTCAAACAATGCAGGGAATGGGCGTAGCCTTTCAGCAGGTTGCGCCAAGCCTACCTATCCATCCAAATTTGCCCTTATTATTCAAACCAACATGTAATTATTTAAGCACTATAAAACTGTACACAACATATTATCGGTCTGTTCCCTTGCTCGGTACAAATAATAATCATATTCCGAAAAAACTCTTTGCACTATTGGTTGTAACTGCTGCCACTTCTTCAGGGGAAAGATCTTTGATCCTGGAGATCTCCTCTATTACCGCAGTCAGGTAAGAGGGTTCATTCCTCTTGCCTCGCCAGGGTTGGGGGGCCAGGTAAGGGCAGTCTGTTTCCAAAAAAATGCGCTCTAGGGGGACCTTGGAGACAACCTCCCTCAGTTCATTGTTTTTGGGGTAGGTCAGTGTTCCGCCAATACCCAGATAATATCCCCTTTCCAGGCAGATATCAGCTACCCGCTGGTCCCCGGAAAAGCAGTGGATCACTACCCCTGCCAGCCCTGGGAAGTCTTTTAAAATGGAAAGGACTTCATGGTGTGCCTCCCGGTCATGGATGATCACAGGAAGGTTCAATTCCCCAGCGATTTCCAGCTGTTTTCTAAAAACATCTACCTGGATTTCCGGTGGAGAGAAATTGTAATGGTAATCCAGGCCGATCTCCCCCCAGGCTACGACCTTACTGCTTTCGCACAGGAGACGCAGCCCATCCCAGGTGCGGGGCACCACATCTTTAGCATCATGGGGATGCACCCCCACAGCAGCATATATCTGTTTGTGCTCCTCCGCCAGGGCAACCGCCCGGCGGGAGGAGCTGAAATTGCTTCCAACACTGATCATCTGAGAAACACCGTTTTCCTGTGCCCTTGCCAGAACAGCGTTCAAATCAGCGGAAAACTTGTCATCATCCAGATGAGCGTGAGTATCAATTATTTGATAAGCCATTTTGCTACCCCCAGTTGTGATTAATCAAAACCGCCGGTGGAAACTGTTCCCACCGGCCGGTTTAAGCTCTCTGCCGCAACCAGCGGCATTTCAATCCCCATTTTTTGCCTTAATGCAACTATTTTACACGGCTGCCTGGGGGAACTTCCCGGTCCACAGTAAGGACCCCTAGGTCATTCCCTTCACTGGCGGCCAGAATCATACCATAAGAGGTAACACCCCGCAGTTTGACCGGTGCCAGGTTGGCAACGATCACCACCGATTTTCCGACCAGGGATTCGGGGGTGTAGTGCTGGGCAATACCTGCCACAATGGTCCTTGTTTCCTCTCCCAACTCAACTTCCAGCTTAAGCAGCCGGTCAGCCCCCTTTATCTTTTCCGCACTCTTGACCACAGCCACCCGCAGGTCCAGCCGGGCAAATTCATCTATGGTGATCTGCGGCTTTTCTGCTGGAGCCTTTTCTTTGCTCCCTTTTACTGCTTTCTTCTCAGTTGCTTTCTCTTCTTCCTTTCCGCTCTTCACTTCTGCTTCACTTTCCAGCATGATACGCGGGAAAATACCTGGACCAGGTTCTATGCGAAGATTGACAGGCATTCTGCCCCAATCCTCAGTGCTGTCCCAACTGTGCAGTTCCGGCTGGTTGGCAATCCCAAACTGGCTAAACACACGCTCAGGAAAAACAGGCATAAAAGGTGAACACCAGATGGTCAGGATGCGCACCGCTTCACTGAGGTTATAGAGAACGGTCTTTAGCCTCTCTTTTTGCTCAGGGTCCCGGGCTAAAACCCAAGGGGTTGTTTCATCAACATAGCGGTTGGCACGGCGCACCAACTTCCAGATGGCAGCCAGGGCGCTGCTGAAATCCATTCGCTCCAACTGCTGCTCCAACTCCACTTTCACTTCCCGGGCACAGTTGATCAGATCATCATCAGGGCTCTCAGCTGGGCCAGGTGCAGCCAAAACACCGCCTTGGTATTTTTTGATCATGCCCAAGGTACGGCTGATCAGGTTCCCCAGATCATTGGCCAGGTCTGTATTGATCCTGTTGATCAGGTCCTCCTCACTGTAGTAACTGTCACCGCCATAGGGAAGTTCCCGCAACAGGTAGTAGCGCACTGCATCCACCCCATAGCGGTCGATTAAGATCATGGGGTCAACCACATTCCCCTTTGATTTGGAGATTTTCCCTCCCTCCAGCAGCAGCCAGCCGTGGCCAAAAATGGTGCGCGGCAGAGGGAGCCCCGCAGCCATGAGAATGATCGGCCAGATCACCGAATGGAAGCGGACAATATCCTTTGCCATCAGATGAACCGCATGGGGCCAGTAGTGGTCAAAACGCTGATCCCCATCTTGCCATCCCAGAGCTGATAAATAGTTGACCAAAGCGTCAAACCAGACATAAACCACATGCTCAGGTGCAAAGGGAACCGGAACACCCCATTTGAAGCTTGTCCTGGAGACACAGAGGTCCTCCAGCCCGCTCTTGATAAAATTGATCATTTCATTACGCCGGGAGGCTGGTTGGATAAAGCTTGGATTCTCTTCTATGTATTGCAGCAGGCGGTCCTGATACTTGGAAAGCCTGAAAAAGTAACTCTCTTCTTTAACATGCTCTACCGGCCGTCCACAGTCCGGGCAGTTACCATCAACCAACTGCCGTTCCAGCCAGAAGGCTTCACAGGGGGTGCAATATAAGCCCTCATAATAGGACTTATAGATATCCCCTTGCTCATACAGCTTTTGAAAAAGAGCCTGAACAGCCTTTTCATGGCGTGGCTCAGTGGTACGGATAAAATCATTATTGGTGATCAGTAATCTTTCCCATAATTGTTGAAAGGAGGCAACAATCTTATCTACATAGCTTTGCGGGTCCATACCCTTTTCCGCAGCCTTCCTCTCTATTTTCTGACCGTGTTCGTCAGATCCTGTCAAAAAAAACACATCATAGCCACGCATCCGCTTATAGCGGGCCATACAATCTGCTGCCACTGTTGTATAGGCATGTCCGATATGCAGTTTATCACTGGGGTAATAAATCGGTGTTGTTACATAAAAAACTCGATCATTCATCGTTTCACCTGCTGATGCCTTTTCTTCTAACACAGGTTTAACTCCTTTCATGGTGAATATCTTTAAAAAATTATTATACCAAAAAAGTACTGCAACGGCCAATTCTTACAAGATCTAAAAATTTATATATTTTTTTGCAAAAAGGGGTTGACTGTTAATGGTAAAGCTGGTATGCTTTCCTTAGCGAATCTTGTCGAATAATATACGGGAGAGGGGGACGAGCATGAAGTCAACAGGTGTCGTACGTAAAGTGGACGAGCTCGGCAGGGTAGTAATCCCTATTGAGCTGCGGCGCACTTTAGGCATCGCAGAAAAAGATGCACTGGAGATCTACGTTGATCACGAAAAGATCATCCTGAAAAAATATGAGCCAGCCTGCATCTTCTGCGGAAATGCTGACAACATAACCCATTTCCGTGGGAAAAACATCTGCCAGGAATGCTTAAAAGAAATGGCTCGTGAAGCAGGTTGATGCCAACAGCTCTAGCATGACCATACCCCGATTCTGATAAAACCCCTCTTGAGGGGTTTTATTTTTCTTTCATCATCCATGGTACAGTCTGTACACCTGGCTTTTGCTCAAATCGAGAGCTTTCCCAACAGCCCGGCAGGCCTGATGCAGATCCGACCCGGCTCTGATGAGAGCAGTCACCGCTTCCTTGACAAGCTCACTATCTACTGACAGGGGATCCGCTGTTGTTTCGGTTTTTCCCTCTACCACCAAGGTGATCTCCCCTTTAGGCGGTGCTGCAGAAAAATGCTCCAGTGCACTGGCAAAAGAACCCCTAAAAACCTCCTCAAAATGTTTAGTGAGTTCTCTGGCCACTGCCACTCTTCTTTCAGCACCCCAAATATCGCAAAAATCCTGCAGTGTTTCCTGAAGCCGGTGGGGTGCCTCATAATAAACACCTGTCCAGGGATTTTCCTCCTGCTCTTTGAGCTGCTGCCTCCGCTCCCCTTTTTTGCGCGGCAAAAAGCCGAAAAAATAAAAAGGATAAGGCTTAAAACCAGAGATTACTAGGGCGGCAATAACAGCAGAGGGGCCAGGCAGAACTGTTACCTGATGGCCGGCTTCCAAGGCCTGCTGCACCAAGATGTAGCCCGGATCCGATACCCCTGGTGTGCCTGCATCACTCACCAGGGCAATCTCTTTCCCCTTATCCAGTTCAGCCAGCAGAGAAGATGCCTTTCCCCGCTCATTATGCTGATGATAGCTTGTGGTTTTGGTGGTTATTCCATAGTGGTCCAGGAGTTTGCGGGTATGACGGGTATCTTCGGCAGCAACAAGATCAACCTGTTTCAACACCTCAAGGGCGCGCAGGGTGATATCATCCAGGTTCCCCAGAGGTGTGGCACAGAGATAAAGCCTGCCCATTTATTCCTCCTCCACCTCTATTATCTCATCTTCTTCCTCTATTATCTCATCATCTTCCCCTTCCCCATCCTCTGCTGTAGTTTCCTGATTGCAGCAACCATAGCATTCATTCTCAAATTTCAGGCAGCACATCAAGCGGCCGCAAAGCCCGCTGATTTTACTGGGATTTAAAGAGAGATTCTGGCCCTTGGCCATACGGATGGAGACCGGTTCAAAATCACCCAACCAGGTACAGCAGCAGAGTTCCCTGCCACAGGGACCGATACCACCCAGGAATTTAGCCTCATCCCGGACACCGATCTGCCGTAGCTCAATCCGGGTTTTGAAAATGGCTGCCAGGTCTTTCACCAATTCCCGAAAATCCACTCTTCCCTCTGCAGTGAAATAAAACAGTATTTTCCCTACATCCAGAGTAAATTCCACATCGATCAGCTTCATGGGCAGCCCGTGTTCCGCGATCTTTTCTTCACAAATGGCAAAAGCCTCACGGGCGCGCTTTTTGTTTTCCTCAATGGTTTTTATATCATCTTCAGTGGCCTTGCGGATCACCTCACGCAAAGGGGCAACAATCTTTTCCACAGGCATTTCCCGTGGCCCTATGACAACAGTACCAGCCTCGATCCCCCTTATAGTCTGCACAATAACCAGGTCATTTACTTTAAGCTCTTCTTCCCCTACCTTAAAATAGTATATCTTCCCTGCGGGGCGGAAGCGCACACCTACAACAGTAACAGTACCGCTCTCAGGCAGTTCTACAATTGTATCGTTATCCTCTTTGAACTCGCAAAACTCTTGAGCTTCATCCATTTTCATCCCTACTTTCCAAAACAATAGTGCTGCCGCACTGCAATTTTCTCTGTACCCGATAAAGGGTCAGACTCAACACCAGTGGTACAGAAGCGTTCTCCTCCAACTGCCTCATCCCCTCCAAGAGCAGGCTCAAACAGGTAGCCAAAGAGCTTTTTCGTTCAAACCGGTATTCCCGTTCCAAAACAGTTAACACAGCCTGCAGTAAATTGCGGGCAACCCCCCGGTCTGATCCCAAAAGACGCAGCTCTTTGAGCAGTTTTGCAGGAGTGCCATCTTTCAGAATTCTGACAAAGCTGTCAGCCTCCTGCTCCTCCCCTGACCCTAGTTTTTCTCCACCGCCCCTGAAGTAAACCACCCTGCAGCGGGATACAATTGTGGGCAACAGAGAGCGTTCATCCTCAGTGGTCAGCAGAAAAACCGTACCAGGGAGAGGCTCTTCAAGAACTTTCAGCAAACTGTTGGCTGCAGGTGCAGTCAACAGTTCCGGCTGTTCCAGCAGAAACACCTGATGCCTGCCTAAATTGGGCCTGTACCTGAAAAAGGAATTCCATAAACGCAGCTGCTCCATTTTGAGAGAATTGCCCTCAGGCTGCAAGTAATGGTAATCGGGATGCAACTGTTGCAGCCAGGCCTGGCAGGATACGCAAGCATTACAGGGGTGACCATCTTCCGGTTCCAGGCAGAGCAGTCCCTGCACAAACCACATCACTATTTCTTTTTTCTCTTCTGAAGAGCGGCCAGCCATTAGATAAGCATGGGCGATGGATCCCTTCTTTAGATCCTCCTTAAGCTGGCCCCTCACCAGGCTGTCACCCCGGAGTTTCAACTCTTCAACCCCCTTAAAAAACCCCTCCTTGATGGCTCCCTTTGATAAATGCTATTAGATGCTTCCAGACCTGCTGATGAACAAGCTCAGGCTGAGAAGATGCATCAACAACCCTGATCCTCTCCGGGTATTTCTTGACTAAAAAGTGGTAACCATCCCATACCCTCTGGTGGAAAGTGATATCCTCCTGTTCCAGCCGGTCCTTTTCCCTTTTCTTTCCCCTTTTCAGTCCCTCTTCAGGGGGGAGGTCAAGCAAAATAGTGCAGAACCTTCCCAATCTATTTAAAGCAAAACGGTTAACCTGCCGCAGCATTTCCAAATCAAGACCCCGTCCAAACCCTTGATAAGCAAGGCTGGAGTCCACAAAACGATCACAGAGAACAATCTTTCCTGCAGTCAATGCCGGAAGGATTACCTCAGCCACCAGTTGGGAACGGGCACTTGCATAAAGGAGTGCTTCAGTCACCGGGGACATCTCTCTGTTATCGGAATCCAGCAAAAGCTGCCTGATCATCTCTGACAGCCGGGTTCCCCCGGGTTCTCTGGTCATCAGCACAGAATAGCCCATATTTTGCAGTCGTTCCGCAGCCAGTTTCACCTGGGTGGTCTTTCCTGCTCCATCTGGTCCCTCAAAAACGATCAGCTTCCCTGGATATTCCACCAACTCAACTCCCTGCAACAATTTTGATCAAACCCTTTTTCTGGCCTGGCCAGCTGCCCCCAGCCCTTTCCCAGTCATGTAAAAACTCCAGCAGTTCACCATCGATCCGCTCCCCCGGACAGAGCACAGGCACTCCCGGTGGATAAGGGGCGATCACCTCAGCTGCGATCTTACCCAGTGCACTGTCCCAAGGTACCAGGGAGAAATCTGCAAAAAAGGCCTCCCGTGGTGTCAGCAACTGCTGGGGAAGGGGTAGTCCCCTGAAATCAGGAACTGAACGGCTTTTCCCACTGCATGTAGAGCAAGCGGTAGCCAGTGAGGAAAAACCATCGATCAGAAGGTCAGCCTTTTCCAAACTGGCCGGGCCTAGAATAAGAACAAGATTATAAAAATCAGCCATCTCTACCAGGATTCTTTTCTGCCTGTACAGCCAGTCTGCAGCCTCAAAGCCTGTAATCCCCAGCCCTCGCACATTGACGATCAGCCGGGAAGGATCATACTCAACCACACCGGGCAGCTCCAGCAGTTTACTCCCTGGGGCAAAAAGCCCTGGGATCCGGGAGATCTCCAAACGCAGCCTATGGCCTAGATGAGCCACAGCCTCCCACTGCTCCTCCTCCTGCTCACACTGACAGCAGGCGGCATCCAAAGAGGCCATTAACAGATAGGATGGACTGCTGGACTGAACTATCCGCAGGGCATCCCTGAGCCGCTGGTCACCTTTCTCCCTGCAATGGAGAAATGCCGCCTGAGTAAAGGCTCCCAACACCTTATGGGCACCCTGTGCCGCAAAATCCGCGCCTGCCTGGAGAGCAGTTACCGGGAAGAGCTCACTGGCTACAAAATGGGCTCCATGGGCCTCATCAACCAGCACCACACACCCCTTTTGGTGTGCTGTTTTAACCTGCTGCCCCAGATCTCCGGTCAATCCATAATAATTAGGGTGCAGCAACACAACCAGCGGTTTTTCCCCATTATCTTCCTCAGTCAAAATCTTCTCCAGACTGCAGGTTTCCACCTGGCCTAGCAACCCCAAATCGGGAGAATACCCAACAGGTAAATACATAGGCTCTGCTCCGCTCAGGATCAAACCGTTGATCACTGACTGATGGCTGGACCTGGGGAGCACAACCTTCTTACCTGGTCCGCTCTGGGCCAGCATAACAGCAAGAATACCAGCGGTAGTGCCGTTTACCAGAAAAAAGGTCTCAGTTGCTCCAAAATAAGCAGCAACTCGATCTTGTGCCTCAGCAATAACCCCTTGCGGGTCCTGAAGGTTATCAAGCCCTGGAAGTTCTGTCAGGTCCAGCTGAAAAACCATATCACCTAACAAGTTGTGCCACTCTGGAAGAGCACCTGCTCCCTGTTTGTGCCCTGGTGTATGATAACTGATATAACCTTCCCCTGCGTGGCGGGCAAGTGCTGCCAGCAGGGGCATTCTTTCTAAACCTATATCCTCCACCACCCAAGTTGCCTGCTGTATAAAAAAACTGCCATCACTTGTTATTTTACCATATCCCTTCAGTGATGCCAGCA
>DULM01000212.1 GCA_012840405.1 Syntrophomonadaceae bacterium
GATGGGAAAAAGAAAACCTATTATTACCACCCCCGTGAACAAGAATTTGTAGACCAGGTCACTTTAAATCTGCTAAAAAAAGCTGTTTGTTTAAACAAAAACCTTGAGGGTTTACCTTTTTCCTTTCGAGCTCTCAAAGTAAGTAACAAGGATGCCAAAATTATTTACTACAGAGATTTTGTGATCAAAGGGTGGCTTGGGATTTATGAGATCGAGGGTGATCCAAGGCTGCTGAAGTTAGCTTACAGCGCGGGGCTGGGGGCCAAGAACTCACAGGGGTTCGGCATGATTGATGTAATCAAAGAAAAGGACGATGCTTCTGAAAATAATAAAAACTGGGATAGCCATGGTTGATATGCGAAAAGGGGAATAGATATGTCTGACAGGGATATCGGGGTAGGGGGTACCCTTATTTGGTACTATTATATTTGTAAGCGGGAGGTTTGGCTTATATCACACCAGCTAACACCTGATCAGGAAGACACAAATGTGGCTATAGGCAGATTAATTGACCGTAATTCTTACAGCAGAGAAAAAAAAGAGATAGCCGTCGGTTCCAGTAAAATGGATATTTTCAGAGTTGTTGATGGGAAGTTGGTGATCGGTGAAGTCAAGAAAAGCTCTCGTTACCGTGATAGCGCCAGGATGCAGCTTGCCTTTTATTTAAAAGAATTAGCTGAACGGGGGATTGAGGCCATCGGCGAACTCAGGTTTCCTGAAGAGAAAAAACGGGAAACTGTAGAACTGAATGAAGAATTGATAAATGAGTTGCAAAATGTTGAGCGAGATATACTGCGAATTGTTTACATGGAAAAACCCCCAGCCCCAAAAAAAGTTAAATGGTGCCGGAACTGTGCCTATGCTGAATTCTGCTGGTCATAGGGAGGGGGGAGAGGATTGAAAAAGACCTATTATATCTTCTCATCAGGTGAGCTAAAAAGGCGGGATAACACAATCTATTTTCAATCAGAAGATGAGCAGAAGCATTATATTCCCATAGCAGATACTTCTGACATTGTTGTTTTCGGTGAAGTTGACATAAATAAGAGGTTCCTGGAGTTTCTCTCCCAGCAGGAAGTTATGCTGCACTATTTTAGCCATTATGGGTACTACATGGGGACATTTTACCCCAGAGAGCATCTTAATTCAGGTTATATGATCCTCAAACAAGCAGAGTTTTATCTTGATGAAACACGCAGACTGGATATTGCTAAACGATTTGTTGAGGGAGCGCTGAGAAACATACTGCGTGTATTGAAATACTATGAGAACCGGGGTAAGGATGTTGCTGAAAGAATAAATACTATCGAAGACTTATTGCCTGCTATAGATGTGTGTGATGATATACCTGCTCTGATGGCCATTGAGGGAAATGCCCGTGACCAGTATTATCGAGCTTTTGATGAAATAATTGGTTTGCCTGATTTTACTTTTGAGAGTCGAAGCCGCAGGCCGCCTAAAAACCATCTGAACGCATTGATCAGCTTTGGCAACTCCCTTCTCTATACAACCTGTCTCAGCGAGATCTATAGAACTCACCTTGATCCGCGCATCGGCTATCTTCATACCACTAACTTTCGCCGTTTTAC
>DULM01000235.1 GCA_012840405.1 Syntrophomonadaceae bacterium
AGAAAACCAGAAAAAAATAGCTGATGGTTCTAGACAGCTTGCGGCTGGCTTGCAACAGTTAGAAGAGGGTATGCAAACACCCTATGATGTTTCCGGACAGTTAGCTGCTGGATTGAATGAGTTGAGCGATTATCATCAACAACTGGTTCAGTCAAATGAGCAGTTAACCCAACAGTTAATTGGATTCTTGGACCAATACTTGAACCAATACTCTCGATTTATGAACGAAGACCAACTAAATAAATTGAAGACTTTGAAAGATGGTATTACACAGATTAATAACGGAATCCAAAAGGAAAAAGATGCTCTTAATAAACTTTCAGCTGCTGCCAGCGGGCTTAACAGCGGTCTAGGTGAATTACAGCAGGGCATTCAATCCCTTTCCCAGCAGACACCGGCAATCAGCAGCGGTCTGAATGAATTAGCTAAAGGCCAGGAGCAGCTGGCAGATGGCATTGCTGCAGCGGCGGATGGTGTAGCAACAATGAGAAATGAGGCCGGAGGCCAGTATAATGAACTGATGAGCAGTTTGGCAGCTATTGATGAACTGGAAGTGCTAGCTGACAACTACAAATCATTTATGGATAACACCAACAACCAGAACAGCAAAGTTCAGTTCCTTCTCCGTACAGAGGGAATACAGATGGATGAACCAAAAAACGAACCTTTGCCTGAAGAGCAGAAAAAATCTATGTGGGAATCAATCATCAATTTTTTCCAAAGATTTTTTAATTAGACCGCCAAATTATCGGTTTTTATCTTGCATCATGCCGGGAAAGGGGTTAAGCTAACAAAGGAGCAACATTCCTTAGATAAGGTGGTGGTTGGATTGACTAGGTTCCAGCTTCTTTTCAACCTGGCCAGCAGGATCATTCAAGCTGGACAACTGCGTTTGATCAAAGCACTGCGGGAAAAGCAGTTGGGAAGCGCAGAAGCCAACGTCCTGATGTTTCTCTATACCAATGGTGAAGGGGTTAAACAGGATGACATCGTAACCGGTATCGCTGTCAGCAAACCGGCAATTTCCAGGACCATCATGTCACTGGAGAACAAAGGCTATATTGTTCGCAAACTCAACACTTTAGATAAAAGATCCTATCTAGTCTATCTGACAGAAAAAGCCCGCAGAGAAGAAGAGTATATTCAAAAGCAGTTCGAAGAACTGGTAAGAGTTGCTGCTATCGGCATCCCAGATGATAAAATTGAAGAATTTATTGATATTTTTCAGAAGGTGGCAGAAAATCTAGACAACCACAGAAGGGCATTACACGATTAAAGCCTATTCCGTCAAAGCGGTCGATTAAAAATTTCAATGCCTTTTGTGGGTGGTTTCACTTTATCTATTGATAAAAATAACACCACCAATGATCAGGATAATCCCTATCAATTTATTTAATGTGATCGGCTCTTTGAAAAGAAAATAGGAGTAGAGCAGAACCACTACATAGCTCAAACTTACCATGGGATAAACATAACTTAAATCTTCCCTGGTCAATGCTTTCATCCAGGTAAAAAAACCTGCTGCATAAAAGGCAAAAGCAATCAGCACCTGTGGTGTCGTCACAATCCTAAAGATGTCATGCAATAATGACTGGGGTGAAACAAAGACACTCCCCAGTTTATCTGCACCCATCTTCAAAATAGCCTGCCCGGTAGCTCCCATAGTGACAGAGAATAAAACCAACAGAAAACTTCGCATAGATTCATCTCCCTAAAACCGCATATAAACTCTCTTCTGATACTCTACCACGGGAAATAATCGGAAACAAGCCATAGGTCAAATTTTTGACAATTAAACTAATAATGCGCCTATAAAGCTAACAACTACTATATTTACCGGTTATGTAATAATGAGAGTTTCACCAGTATCATCCTGTTGTGATATTTTTTATGTGTGGAAGCCGCCACAATCGCGCCTAAGCTCTCCTATTTTTGAGCAGGCTCCTGACTCTGTTACCCGGCTCCCCCCTTGCTGTTACACAATCTCCTTATTATCTAATTGCTCATCTGAACTTACTTCCTTTTTTTATTAAGATTTATGCATTAATAAGGAAGTATTCGGAGATTCTAATAGTAAATTCAAAACTGGACTTCTGCTTTTAAAGGGGGGAACTTGTGTGTCCTTTGTAAAAATTTATGCAAATTATGTCTTAAGGTGTTGACAATTGTGTTAATAACCTGTATATATAGGTATAGACACATATATATTTATTCTTTATTATTTTTAAAAAGGAGGAATAAACTATGTCAAAACTCCAAGAAGTAAAAGCTATGGTGGAACAAGGTAAAACAAAACTTATTGCGGGGAAGGTACAAGAAGCCCTGGATGAAGGAAATAAAGCAGAAGATATACTTC
>DULM01000213.1 GCA_012840405.1 Syntrophomonadaceae bacterium
GCTTAAAGAACTGTGGGAACATGGGAATGACCAGGAAAGACAAAGCCTGGCCAATATGATGGTGAAAATGGTGGAAGCGAAAAAATAACAATATAGAAAACAGACCCCCTTTATATGGGGGTCTTTTGAATTTAAATCAAACTACCGGACAATTTAAACAGCTTTTCATCCCTATGATACTGGAGTCGGGCCTTTGCATAGAATGACCATGAAGCAGTTGATACACTTCCCTCAACAGATCTACTGCAGTATAGGGCTTTGGTAGAAAAGGATACTCCTGCCCTAACTTTCCCATACCTATCCAGTTATCAGAATATCCGCTTACTAACAGCACCTTTAGATCATTTTTTTTCTTTCTGAGTTGATCGGCAAGGTGAAAACCCCTGGCATCGGGAAGCACAAGATCACTTATCAACAAATCAAAATCATCTTTTTCAGAAAGCTCTAGTGCTTCCCTTGCTCTTCTGCACATAGCCACTCTATACCCATTTTCCACCAGCACCATTCGGGTTAAGTCCAACACATCAGGATCATCCTCAACCAGCAGGATTCTTTCACCTTTTCCGCGGAAGGTTCTATGCTCTCCACTGCTTACCCTGGACCGAAACAGAATATTATCTGCGGCGGGAAGATATATATTGAATGTGGTACCCTTTCCCAGGGTGCTCTGGACATCAATCCAACCCCCGTGTGATTTAACAATATTATCAACAACTGTCAAACCGAGCCCTGTTCCTTTCCCTAACCCCTTGGTTGTGAAAAAGGGCTCAAAAATCTGTGACATGATATGCTCATCGATACCTGTACCTGTATCGCTGACAGATAAACAAACAACTTTCCTTGCATGATCAGCTTGCTCAATAACTATATTTTTTGTCGTAACATCAATAATCCCACCATGAGGCATGGCATCTCTGGCATTTAATATCAAATTAACAATTACCTGTTCGATATTGGCTGCATCAGCATTGATCAACCAGAGATCTTCAGCAAGATGATAATGAATTGTTACATCTTCTCCGATCATCTGTTTCAGCATTTTTTGCAAATCCTTTAGGTTTTTATTGAGATCATGCAGATCTTTTGTCGACTCTTGGTGCCTGCTGTAAAGCATCAACTGGCGATTTAACCGGGAAGTTTTCTCAACAGCCTGACCTATTTTAGAACGGATAAAACTAAATGAGTCATCTTTGGCATAAAGGTCTAGATATGCCTGAATAACTGTTAGCTGATTGTTAATTTCATGAGCCATCCCACTGGCAAGCTTACCCACAACCTCCATCTTTTGGACACGATACAACTGCTGCTGAGTGATCTCTTCAGCGATCTTCCGTTCAGTTATATCATAAAAGGTTCCTAAAACAACCTGCTTGCCCTTAATCACAACACTCCCAAAACTGAGAATAACCCATTTTACCTGACTTTCCCTGGTGATGATTTTTACTTCCTGCTTTTCAGCATTATTGCCCACTGTCGCACCTTTCTTATAGAATTGACGGTGTTCAGGGTGAATAAGTTCCCAAAATGTCATGTTTAACAACTCATCTCTGCTGTACCCGGTAACTTTTTCCGCTGCTAAGTTAGCATAAGTTATCTTATCATTCTCAATAATACAAAAACCGCAGGCAGCTGTTTCTGAGAGCACGCGAAATTTCTCTTCACTGTCCCGCAAAGCCTGTTCAGTCATTTTATGTTGAAAAGTTTCGATCATTTCCCATTCGCTATTTCTGTTAACTAAAGCAAACTGGTGGCTGTTCACAACATCAATTACATCACTGCCCTTACTGCGCAGAAGATCAAAATAACACAAAAGTATAGCTGGCAGTTGTCCGATCATATTGTTGACAGCAGCTTCATATTCGATAAAACTCTCCCAGTCTTTCTGCTCCACCCAGGCACAGTAGCCTGCGCCGCGCAGGCCATCGAAACCCCGGGAAATAGCCTTTTCCGTAAATTGTATCCACTCACTGATTAAATTGTTCAAATATAATTCCCCATTGCGGTAGTACCATTTGGTATAAGGTACAATCTCAATCTGGCCACTGTGCAGATAATAATCAAAATTGGGTATGGTACTTTGCGCCACTTCCATGACTTTCTGTTCATTAAGAGGGTCGGAAACAACCCAGACACAAAATTCATTACTCTCAAGCCCTGCTTTGAAATACGGTATTATCATATTGAACAAATCCTGTTTTGTCTGGTAAAAACTGCAGAGATGTGTGCCCCACGGAAGATCACCGATAAGGTCGATACCAGACATCCTCAGGTTTCTTACCACTTAAAATTCCCCCCCCTTTTATTGTGACCAAAAGATGCAAATAGATAATAATATCCCTATAAGAGCTCTACCCCAAAAGGTCAGTTAAAATGGATAATATATACTTGTTTAATATACTTTCTGTTTAACTGCGAAAATACCTTTGATGAAAATAAACAGAATAAGTCGATATTTGATCAAATAATGTAACTATTTGCTGTTATCTTTGTTATAATCCGTTTCTATAACTATTATAATATCATACCATTGTTTTCCATCAATCACAGAGCACAGGGAAATAAGAGAGGATAACTAATTCAGTCGTTCAAATAAAAAATGGCTTCCAGATTTGGAAACCATCAATAATTTACTTAATTTTGCTTGCAGTTGATTAAAAACACTTGTCAGTGGTGTTCATGGTCTCCACACCCACAGATTTCTATCTGTGCAGTTTGCAGAGTACCATTTAGGTAATCAACTGCAACCTTTTCTGCGTCTCCCTTAGCTCCTGTTATTACTGTAAAACCCATTGTCTTCAGTGCATTGATCATCGGTCGCCCGACCCCACCGGTAATAACAACATCAACACCTTCAGATTTAAGAATGCCCGCCAACCCCTCATGATTGTGACAAAAGCCTTTATTGGCAATAATTTTACTGGCTACAATCTGCTTTCCTTCTGCCTCGAAAATGATAAATTCCTTACTTTGGCCAAAATGAGGGTTGACCAAGCCTTCAAAATAGGGAATAGCTATTTTCATGGGTTTTGTTCCTCCTATTCTGATTAACTCCCTTACTATTCCTTTGGTTCGGAATCATCAGGGCCTTCTTTCCTATCAGCTGAAACAATAACACTATCCCTCCTGCAACTTCCATTTTTGTGACCAGGCCCTCTCTGGAAATCTCCCCTCTGTACATAATTTTTACCGCAGTCAGGACAGCATAGCTGGCTATCTTTTATTACAGGATGAACTGCAAATTCCCTGCCACAGTTGGAGCAGCGGTATTTTTCTGTAGCCACAATATACGCCCCACCCTCTATGCGGAGAGCTTTGCCATTCACCAATGCTTCGGCGATCTTTGCTCTAGCAGCATAAAGAACACGCTGGAAGGTTGTCCTGGCAACCCCCATCTTTTCAGCGCACTCTATCTGTTCTAAGCCTTCCAGATCCTTAAGACGGAGCGCTTCAAATTCTTCCACAGTAAGCTTCACTTCATCCAGTTCTCTCAAAGGAATTCCAGCAGGCTTATAATAAGTAACTGGAGGCAAACTCTCCACACAGCACTTTCTCCTTTTCCTTGGTATAACTATCACCCCCTGGTTGATACCCTGTTTATTCAGGCATATGCCAATTATATATTATTTTATAATAGTTAATAAAAAAAACAAAGAGTTCAAAAACAGTTGCTATTGTAAAAACAACTGCTTTTTATCCAGCATTTTGTAATCACTGCGGCCGGGGTTGCCAATCTTATATTTTTGTTTTAAGATGGGTAAAAAATGCCACATACGGAGGTAATTATGTTGCGGGTTGGTGCTGCTCAAACTTTTATAGCAGATCAAGTGGAAACCAATACAGAAACTGTGCTGCTGATGGCGGAAAATGCTGCACGCATGGGTGTCCAACTCTTGGTATTTCCGGAAATGTGCCTGAACGGCTATCATCCAAAAACTCTGACTCAGCAAGATATAGATGACCAACTGAAAAAAGCTGTAGACAAAATATCCCAAAAAGCTGCTGAACTGGAAATAGGCCTGATCGTGGGTAGGGCGGTTTTCGCAGATAGCAAACTCTATAATGCCGCTACTGTTATCCTTCCCGATAAGACAAGCTATACATATTATAAAAACAACCTTACATCTGCTGAAGAAAAGTATTTTACACCGGGCACCAAACAGCTTACCTTTACCTACCAGGGCCGTAGATTCGGAGTGATCATTTGTCGCGACCAAAACTACCCTGAGTTAGCGCGGCAAAGCTGTGAGAATGCCGATGCCCTCTTTATTCTTTCCGCCCACTACTATAAACCAGCGGAAGCCCGCTGGAAAATAGACAAAAACCGGGCACTTCCCATAGCCAGAGCTGTTGAAAACCACTGCTATGTTTTCCTGGCCAATGCGGTAGGCAGCCATATCGGCATGATCAGCCTCGGAAACAGCCTGATCGCTGATCCAGAAGGGGTCCTGGTAGCTCTGGCTGATGAAACATCTGAAACCATCATCAGCTGTGATATATAAAATTGAAGCGCATTTCCTCAACCTAAACCGGCATAGCGGGAAACAGCAATTCCTTCATACACCGGAACTTGTACTGGCGGCCCCTATAAAACTATTATTTATGGTTGCTCACTACCGATTAGTTCAGCTACAGCAGCAGATATCTTCTCTAAAGACAGGCCACCATGAAACCTGGGTTCCCCGTTCAAAACCGTCAGAGGTAGGCGGTACTGGTTTATCACCTTTATCACAGCGGGGAAATCCATGATCTCCTCACTGAACACATCTACATAGCGAAAGCTCACCTGGTCACCGAACTTTTCTATCAATGCCTTTCTCAGCAGTTCAGCTGCCTCCCGCATCGAATGTGCATGCCCACAACCGCAGTTGCACCCTTCATGTTCATGAGAATCACCTGAACCAAAAACTGTGATATCTACCATTTTCCATCCCCTCCACTTTTAAACTTTTCTCCCCCTGAACTGATGTCTTAATACTTCTGCAAAGATCCCCTTTTCCCTTTGAACAAAAAAACTCGTAATCCAGCTAGGTGAGTGAAAAAAGCGAAGCTGGGGATCCTTATCTCTACCTTTTAACAAATAATTATGTAAAAAAGGCGGTACATATCGACCGCCTTTTGTTACATCCCTTACTATATATTATTACCAACGTGATTTACTGGCCTGATAGCAATCCCTGCAGTAGACAGGTCTATCAGCAGACGGACGGAAAGGCACTTCCGCTTCCCCGCCGCAAGCAGCACAGGTTGTTTTGAACATTTCACGGGAGTGTCGGTTATTACCGCGGCTGTTCCGCTGCTGTTTCCTGGCAGCCCGGCAAGAGGGGCACCGCCCAGGCTCATTTTCAAAACCTTTGGCAGCGTAGAACTCTTGTTCGCCAGCAGTGAACAGGAATTCTTCGCCACATTCACGGCAGGTCAGGGTCTTATCCTGGTACACACTAAAACCTCCTTCTCATGGGATTATTAATTGTTGGCATTGAGATGCGGAGGTTTAGGTATACCCTATGATCCCGACTCTCAAGCCGTTACAATTAATTACATTTTATGTATAACACATTTTAATCGATATAACAATAGTTAAGACTTTTTTTGTGTATAAATGCCACTAAATAATAAAAGTCTTCCCGCTTATAGGCAGGAAGACTTCATTGGACATTGCTGGAGCTGATGGTCGGATTCGAACCGACGACCTGCTCATTACGAGTGAGCTGCTCTACCGCTGAGCTACATCAGCATATCTATCTGCTATTATACCAACTGTAAATTGCACAGTAAAGGGTAGAATAATCAGCTAAAATGCTTCTTAAAAAGCTGCTCCAGCATTTCACTGGCTTCTTCTATAAAAGCCTGATACCGCTTCATTATATCCCTGGCTTCCGGAGTCAAAAATGCGCCTCCCCCATCCACACCGCCAACTTGAAAGTTTAAGAGCTTAAATCCCAACTGATGCTCCAACTTTTTGACAAGCTTCCAGGCATGGCTGTAGGACATCCCCATTTCCTCAGCTGCCCCTTTGAGGGACCCGTGTTTTTCTACTCCGGTCAAAATATCACAGGGACCCTCTCCAAAGGCTTTTTCATCGGTTTCCAGCCATATTTTATATTTTAGCTTCAATTTTTTCTTTTCGTTCATAAGCACCACCCCTTCTCGCCATCCTGAACATTAAGCATGATCCCCCATTTGCTGCTCCCATAACACCTTAATCCTAAGGTAATCCTCTTCAGTATCCACATCAATAGTCATTATTTCCGGACAGCCCGGCATGATCATAACCCTATCCCGGTATTTTTCCATTAATTGCCTCCCTCCGGCTTCACCGGTAAGGGCTATCAACTCAGATCTCAAACTGATGTTAAAGATAGCAGGCATACCCACTTCCGGTTTTAAGATTAAGGGTTTTGCTTCTTCAAACTTGCTAATCATTTTGTTGATAAAGGCCGGTGAGAGAAAGGGCTGGTCTGACACAGCATAGAGGATACCACTGGCTTGGTCATCAACCGCAGCAGCGCCGGCAGCAACCGATGTTCCCTGGCCACAGTTATAATGCTCATTGAAAACACATTTTACCCGGTAGTTGGCCAGAATTTCTTCTATCCTCTGCCGGTAAGCCCCCACCACAACTATTAATTCGCCCACATCTGTCTGCAACATCTTGTCAACCACATGCTCCAAGAGGGTTTTGTTGCCCAGTTTGAGCAGTTGCTTTGGTCTGCCCATCCGCTGTGACTGACCTGCAGCTAAAACTACTGCTGAGACCACATGAGGACCTCCTTTACAGGATCCTGGGACAAAGCGGCGGTAATCAGCACCATCTCATGGTCCTTCAGCAAAAGCTGGGCGGTTTTCACCGCATCTTGATAAAGTTTTGTGCTGTCCGCCTTATTGATCACAGGAATAAACCGTGCCCTTGATGCCATCAGTTCGGTCAAATAAGCATAGCGACTGGTAATAGATCTGATGGTTTCAGCTGTCACCGGAGTGCCTAGCTGCTGGCCGGCCAATTCAGCAACTAAGTCACAGCACATAACATGATTTTCTGTCAGCGGACAGTTTAAAACATCTATCCCGGTTACAGCTAGCACATGGGTTGCCATAGAAGGTAGAACAGGCTCCCCATCCCGAGGGGCTTTCAGAGGCAATCTCCGGGCGCCGTCGGCTTCCACTAGAATAAAGTCAAAAAGACCGGTTTTTAATATCTTATCCAGCGTTTCCGCAGTAAAACCGACAGCCTTGTTGTTCACTTCAATAACAGTTGAAGCTGCCGCAATAATATTACATTCTGTCAAAACCCTTTCCATTTCCTGCAGCAGCCTGTCAATCTGCTGTTCAATAATCAAACACCCACAGCTTTCCAACTGGGAAATAAACATTTTGGTGCTGGTAGTGACCAACACCCTTTTATCCCGTTGGGCGCATTCAGTTGCCAGTTTAAGCATCAAACTGCTTTTGCCCCCTCCTCCCACAAAAGCAACCATCCCTTTGTCTGTTAACTGCAAAGCCTCATATAGCTCCATTATGATCACCCAACTGAGATTACAAAGTATGATATTTCAAAATCAGTATGCTGCTGTTGACCTACTGCCTAACAACTCCTTTTGGCAGACTGTTCTTTTAGATGATGGGACTCTGTCAGTTCGCTGACTAGGATGCCGGCCAAAATTAAGGCGCAGCCTAAAATTTTCTGGGAGGTGAAAAGTTCACCACCATAAAAATAGCTGAACAGGCCGGCAAAAACAGGTTCTGCAGCCAGCAGCAGGGCAACCCGGTCAGCGCTGGTATAGCGCTGGGCCCAGCTCTGGCCTAAAAAAGCCAGTGCTGTGGCAAAAACCGCTGTAATAAACAAAGCTAGCAAAACATTTTGTGTCCAGTTAATGCTGTTACCGCCAAAACCACCCCAAATTGCAAAGCTCATTAAAGAAACAACACCTAATTGGATCAAAGTGAGGTCCTGGGCATTCATCACTCGGCTGGCTTCCCTCACAGCCAAGATCTGCAGAGCAAAGAAAACCGCACAGCAGAGAACCAGCAGGTCACCCCTGCCGGGCACAAATGTGCCTTCAAGTGAAATGAACCCCAGCCCAACAGCTGCTAAAACTGCCCCTGCCAGTGCTCCCCAATAAGGCAGCTTTTTATCCAGAGCAGCAGCGATAAAAGGTACCATGATCACATTCATCCCTGTGATAAAGGCAGCCTTACTTGGGGTCGTCCAGAGCAACCCCAGGGTCTGAAATGCATATCCTGCAAAGAGATAAATGCCAGCCCTGAAAGCAGCAGGGTGACACTTAAACTTACCATTCCTGAAAGGAAGCAGTATCAAAAATGCTGCCAGGAAACGGATAGCCAGGAAGGGAAATGTATCAATATCAGCCAGAGCGTCTTTAACCAACTGAAAGGTTGTCCCCCAGGCAAAAGCCGTTCCCAGCAAGACCAGGTCTGCAGTAAAGCGTTTTTTCAAATAAATCACCCTATAATTTCATAAATGTTTTTGCACATCATTGAAGGATTTTAACAACAAAGAACGAATATTTATACTTTGGTTTGTATACAAATTGCTCTGTATACCGAACAAACTCTATTGTATCAAAAAAATAAAATTAATGGGGGGATATCCTTGAGCAGAAAAGCTTTAAAAAGCTTGTTAATCATTATGTTAATAGGCCTTATAAGCGTTTTCGGCTTTGGTTGCGCTGATGAACAAGCAACACCATCTGAAAATGAAACTGAAAAACCGACTTACACTGTGGCCTTTGAGGCGACATTCCCGCCTTTTGAATCAAAAGATGCAGAAACCGGGGAATTCGTCGGTTTTGACATCGACCTGATCAGGGCCATCGGTGAAGAAGAGGGTTTTGATGTTCAACTGATGGAAATGGGCTTTGACGGAATTATTGCCGCGGTGCAAACAGGCAATGTAGATTTGGGTGTATCCGGAATAACCATTAGAGAAGATCGTCTGGAATCAGTGGATTTCTCCACACCCTACTACCATTCCGCTCTGAGCATTGTGGTGAGGACTGATAATGACACCATCAAAGGTGTTGAAGATCTAAAGGGTAAAAGGATCGCTGTCCAGATCGGAACAACCGGTGCTGATTATGCAAAAAAGATTGAGGGTGCCAAGGTCACAGAGTATGACGCGGTGACCGACTGCTTCCTTGAATTGAAAAACGGCGGTGCTGATGCGATTGTCAACGATAATCCGGTAAACCTCAATTATATCAAAGGCAATGAACAAGATTACAAGATTGTCGGAGACACACTGGAAAGTGAATATTATGGAATCGCCGTCAAGAAAGGCAATAAAGAGCTGCTTGACAAGATCAACAGCGGCCTGCAGAAGCTGAAAGATAATGGGAAGTTTGCAGAGCTTTACAAAAAGTGGTTTGAGGTTGACCCGCCGGAATACCTGCCTGGTGAGGAAAACGCTTAATAAAATGCCGGAAAACTGGATCTGCGCGGCTTGACCGGCTGCGCAGGTCTTTTTTTGCCAATGTATTACCAGCTTAGATGCCAGTAAATGAGGTGCTTGGAATTGGATGTCATCATTAAAGCAATGCCTTTTCTATTAACAGGTGTTTTACAAACACTGAAAATAACCCTGATCGCAGTATCACTGGGTTGTATCCTCGGTCTTTTTGGGGGGATGGGGCGCCTCTCCAATAACCGCTTTATCAGAGGGCTGGCCACCTGTTATGTAGACTTTATACGGGGAACCCCTCTGCTTGTTCAATTGTTTATCATTTATTTTGGTCTACCCCAGGTAGTCCAGAGTTTTAAAGAGTTGCTGGAGGTGTATTTCTCTTTAGGCCCCTTTTCCTCCACCTCCCATATCCCCCCTTTTATTGCTGCTGTGGCCGCCTGCAGCATCAACAGTGGGGCTTATGTTTCCGAGATTTTCAGGGCAGGAATCCAGTCCATCGAAAAAGGGCAGAGGGAAGCGGCTCTCTCCTTAGGGATGACCCCGAGGCAGGCTATGCGGTATATCATCCTTCCCCAGGCTTTTCGCAGGATTGTTCCGCCACTGGGCAATGAGTTCATAGCGATGCTGAAAGACACATCCCTTTTGATCTGTATCGGTTATGCGGAACTCACCCGCCAGGGGCAGTTGATCATAGCTGACACCTTCAGACCCTTTGAGATTTGGTTTGCTGTGGCCTTACTCTACCTGATCATGACCTTAACTATTTCCCGCTTGGTCGACTTTACTGAAAGGAGGCTGGGCATCAATGGCCATCATCAGAGTTAGAAAGCTGGAAAAGAGTTTTGGCAA
>DULM01000129.1 GCA_012840405.1 Syntrophomonadaceae bacterium
AAGCCAGGAATCTGGACATCCTTCTTTCACCCGGTTTTCCATTGTTTATAAGCCTTCTTAAATATACACTACATAGCTGTCCTCTGACAAATAAAATCGGCAGGCAAAGCCGTATAATACTGACAAAACAGGACAAAAGGTATATGATTAATATAAAAAAATAAATAATGCATTGTCATCCACTTTTTTAGTTCATCGTATCCTGTCCTGGTGCAGTCTTGATAACAGCTTTTGTTGTGAAGTGGAGGGAGAAACAAATGAGCAGTGGAGTGCTGCAAGCCGTTGTTGCACTGAAACACCGCAATTTTCGTATTTTTTGGACAGGCCAGCTCATCTCTTTGATCGGTACTTGGATGCAAAACTTGGCGCAGGGGTGGCTGGTACTTACACTGACCAATTCTCCCTTCCTGCTAGGGCTAGTCACTGCAGTTCAGTTCACTCCGATGCTTCTTTTTTCTTTATTCGCAGGAGTGGCAGCTGACCGCCTGCCAAAAAGAAAACTGCTGCTGGTGACCCAGAGCGGTTCTGCCTTAACAGCACTGACCCTAGGCTTACTGGTTTTAGCAGGACGTATAAGGTACTGGCATGTTTTAGCTTTGGCTGCAATTCTGGGGACCATCAATGCCTTTGACAGCCCCACCCGTCAGTCCTTTATTATCGAGTTGGTGGGAAAGCGGGATCTGATGAACGCCATTGTGCTGAACTCCACAGCCTTTAACGGTGCCCGCATTGTCGGCCCTGCTGTCGCCGGTTTTGCCATTGATCATCTGGGTATGGCTCCCTGCTTCCTGATCAATGCCGCCAGTTTTCTAGCTGTGATCTGCGGCCTTCTATCGCTGCGTGTTGATGACACATCCAAAGACACAGAGGCAGAGGAAATGGTTTTCTCAAAAATAAAGGATGGTTTAATCTATATACGTCAAACCCCTCTCATTTTGCGTGTGCTGTCACTGATGGTTGTGATGAGCATTTTTGCCATGAACTTTAATGTACTGATCCCTGTGCTTGCCCGGGACACCCTGGGGTTGCAAGCAAAAGGTTATGGATATCTGATGTCTGCAATGGGCATCGGATCGATAATCGGGGCAATTTGTCTGGCCTTTGTAAGTCATTTGGGGCCCCGCTGGTATATTTTAATGGGCGGTGCAGTAGGTTTGTGCCTTTTTCAACTGCTCCTGGCCTATAACCGCTCTCTTTTCCTAGCCCTGATTTTGCTTGGCTTAACAGGTATGTCAATGATAACCTTTGTCACTTCGGTGAACACCACACTGCAACTGAATTCCCCTGATCACCTGAGGGGCAGGGTGATGAGCGTCTATACCTTGGTTTTCCTGGGGCTTTCCCCTTTAGGAAGCCTTTTCAGTGGAACAGTTGCTGATATGGGTGGAGCACCTGCGGGTCTGGCCGCCGGTGCAGTGATCGGACTGATCAGTTCTGCCGCTGTGTTAATTTGGGGTAAACCAGAAGCTACTCCGGTCAACAAAAAATTATAAAAAATTCCAGCAGGAAAACGGCACCGGTTAACGAAGTGTATGACAGACCCTCAAGATGACGAAAGGGGGTAATTCTAATGAGATTTTTTAAGAACTGGCAGTTTTCACTGGCATTTGTACT
>DULM01000130.1 GCA_012840405.1 Syntrophomonadaceae bacterium
GGCTGGTAGTCGCTGTAACACCAGGCAAAAGCACCCCACATCCCCGCCCTCTTTAAAAGGTGCAGGGCCCGCTCATAATAGGAGGCAGCTGCCGCTTCTATCTCCCCTGAACACACTCTCTCCAGAATTCTATCAGACACCCCGAACTCCTGAAAAAGCACCCTTTTCCCTCCCAACCAGCCTGTGAGCAACCCTAAAAAGGGCAGCACCTCCACCTCCAGAGGATGGTCAACCCAGTCCAGATAAAAGGGATAACCGTGCATACACAAAAAATCACAGTATTGGGCGGCCTCTTTTGGACCAAGCCTGCGGTCCTCCTCCAGGTCCTCTGCATGCAGGCCGATGGTTACGGGAACATCGGCACCCCTTTTCAGTTCCTCTACCATAGCTGCCAGCCAAACCCTGGCTGCCTGCCTATCTTGAGGAACAACACAATTAGAAGACTCATTCCCCAGATCATAAGCCCACAGAGCCGGATGGCCGCGCAGAGCCTGGGCCACCTCTCTGCACTGCAGTTTTTGGGCCTCGATGATCTCCTGCTGGCTGTAGAAATTACGGATCTCTTGATAACGCAGTCTTCCCTGGCTCATCACCGGAAAGCGCCCCCGCCCGTGTCCAGAGAGCATCCACTCCGGCATCCAGTTCACACCGCTCATATGGCCGCAGAAAAAGGTGGGCTGAATCTTTAACCCACTGCCTGCAGCTAGATCAGCAACTGCAACCAGGCAGTCTAAGCTCCGGGAGGAAACCTTGTCAGCTGCCGGTTGAAAATCCTCCCAGATCAGAAAGATGCGCACTACCTGAAAACCGGCAGCTGCCAGTCTTCTGAAATCCCCTTC
The DNA here is from genome assembly GCA_012840405.1 of Syntrophomonadaceae bacterium. Taxonomy (GTDB): domain Bacteria; phylum Bacillota; class DSM-12270; order Thermacetogeniales; family Thermacetogeniaceae; genus DTU068. The sequence goes on from DULM01000130.1 coordinate 840, forward strand.
AACCTCAGCGGTGTCAAAGTTCTGCCACCAGTACATAGCCTTAGCTGCAGGCCAGTAATTAACCCCCAACGGAAACTGCAGTTGTCTCACTCCCTTGCCACTCCTTCATTAGCTGACTGCTGTACAGCCAGGAGAGCAGAGCCTCAGCACCCTGATTGGGATTGACCCCTTCCGGTGTCAATCCATCATGGCAGCCCCCTGTTTCTTTATTGTACAGGGGAAGCTTATTTATATTCTTGCCCAGATACCACTGATAGGCAAGTTCGGCCAAATCCCGATAAACTTTGTCCCCTGTTGCCTGATAGGCTTCCTGGCAGGCCAGTACCATAGAACAGGCATCAACAGGCTGCTGGTCAAACTTTGGGATTTCCTCTCCCCTCTGCCACCAGCCCCTGTTCCCCACGATACTGAGGTAGCCTTTAGCAAAAAGATGGTCACAGAGAAAAGAAAAGGACTCCCGGGCTGTAAGATAAGCCCGGCGATCACTGCAGTAACAGTAATAAGCGAAAAGAGCTTGGGGGATAATCCCATTGCAGTAAGTGACAGTGTCTTCAAACCAGTACCAGCCCTTACCCTTACAGCGGTTATAAAGGTAGATCAGGCTCTCACAGAGTTCCCTTGCCAGATCAGCCAACTGTTCCCCCTTGCGGCCAAAAAGTGGGATGCTGTTCATCAGCCCCAGCACAGCATAGGCTTTAGCCCGGGGAAACTGCAATCGGGCAACTGCAGGAAGGGCTTTTTCCAGCATCTGAAAGGCAAGCCCTTTTATCTCTTCACAATCACTGGCAGCAGCTATACTGCAGGCAAGCAAAGCCCTCCCTTGGCAGTCTTCTGAATCCAGGTGCGCAAGCCATTTTCCCTCTAACTTTAGATTGCGCCAGCTGCCCTCAGGCAGAAAAGCATCTTTTAAAAAGCTGATAAAGGTCTTTGCCAGTTCTTCTTTTTTCTCATCTTCCCTCTTTAAGGCAACCAACAGAGCCCGGGCATTATCATCAACAGTATAGCCGCTCTTTCTGTCAGGCTGATCCTGAATGGCGAACTGGATGATACCTGTCCTATCGGTCATTTTTTCCAGATAGCGATAGTCCACAGCAGAACCTCCCGGCAAACTGATCAGTTTTTGTAATATTTCCTCTTATCACTTGCCCTTTCCTTTAGCTGCCCAGTCTCCCACAACCTGCTGCTGTTTTACTGAGCAAGCAAGCACCTTTTGGGCCAACTCCACATAACGAGCAGCAACACTAGGCCATTTAATGGTTTCTCCAAAACGGGAGGCCCTCCTTTCCAGCATCTTCTTCAGCAGCGGCTGGGAAAGCACCTGATCAATCAGTTTGCACAAGTCCTCAGCTGACGCCTCTGCAGCAACCAGGCCCAAGCCCTTTTGCTTTAACAGTTCCAGGGAATACTCATAGGGTGTTGCCACAACAGCCCTCCCACACCCTACAGCATAAGACAGTGTACCGCTGACCGCTTGGTCCCTATTGGGATAGGGGCTCAGGTAAATATCAGACAGATATAGGTAGTCCCCTAGTTCATCAATATCCAGGTAATGGTCAACAAACCGCACATTTTGCTCCACCTGCATATCTGCACAGAGCTTGATCAGCTTCTCCCGGTAACTCTCTCCCTCTCTCTTTTGCAGAACAGGGTGGGTTTTTCCCGCTATAATATACAACAAATCCGGGTATTTACTCACCAGTTTTTTTACAGCTTTGATCCCGATCTCCAAACCCTTGCTGGGGCCGATCAAACCAAAAGTGGTGATCACCTTCCTGCCTGCACAGCCGTAAAGCC
>DULM01000131.1 GCA_012840405.1 Syntrophomonadaceae bacterium
AAAAAAGCAGCGGAAAGAGGATGAGATGAGATTATAATATAGTCACCGTCCCTCTGACTCGTGTTCAAGAGGACTGTGTTGAGGGGAGGAGTGTCTTAGCACGTGAGTCAAAGTCACTGCTCCCCTAACTCGTCCCCCAGACTCACTGACTCAAAGTCACCGTTTCACTGACTTATCATTGTAATATGCATGGAAATATTTTATAATTATTTGTCAGGGATAATATACAGATTCCTGGCCTCGGGTGTATATTCGAGGTTGTTTTTATGGTTTAAGCTGCAGGACTTGTAAAATTCGATAAAATCTGTTTAAATGTCAATGTTGAATTAATTATCCTGACAACAGTTCTTGTAAAGTACCGTATTGATCAAGGTGGCTCAAAGCTTAAGGAAAGGGGGTGTACTCGTCAAGAACAATAACACAAAAACAATAATATAAGAAGGGATATCTTAGAGCTACCTTTGAGATATGAGATTGAGGATATCCTTGAGCCTGTTCGCACAGGACGCAAATTATTTTACACTAATGAATAGGAGATGTTGAGCACAATGGATAATCTACAAAGCTTAGTTCCATATGCTCCAGCACTCGGAGCAATCTCGCTCCTTTTCGCGGTTTACCTGGCAGGTAAAATAAGCAAAGCGGATCCAGGAACTGAGACAATGGTGAGGATTTCTGGTTACATTGCTGATGGAGCAATGGCCTTTCTCAGAAAGCAGTATAGTGCAATTGCCGTTTTCGTAGTTATTGTGTTTCTTGTACTTGGATTCTTTCTCCCTTCAGATTCCTGGCAAACAGCAATCTGTTTTTTGGTTGGGGCACTATGCTCTGCAGGTGCAGGTTTTATCGGTATGAAGGTGGCTACCAAAGCCAATGTCAGAACAACCCAAGCTGCCCGCACTTCACAAAATGCCGCTCTGGGAATTGCCTTTTCCGGTGGAGCGGTCATGGGTATGTCTGTTACTGGCCTCGGCCTTCTGGGCTTAGGTATTCTTTATCTTATCTTTAGAGATCCCACAATTGTAAATGGTTTTGCCATGGGTGGATCTTCTATTGCTCTCTTCGGCCGTGTCGGGGGCGGTATCTATACTAAAGCCGCTGATGTGGGAGCCGACCTGGTTGGAAAAGTTGAATCCGGACTTCCGGAAGATGATCCCAGAAACCCAGCCACCATTGCTGATAACGTAGGTGACAATGTGGGTGATGTGGCTGGTATGGGTTCTGACCTTTTTGAATCATATGTAGGTTCTATTATCAGTGCCATGACACTGGGTGTGCTGACATTAGGATTTAACGGTGTCCTGCTGCCGATGATTATTGCTGCTGCTGGTATTCTTGCTTCCATTATCGGTACCTTCTTTGTTAAAACCGATGAAAAATCAAATCCGCTTAAAGCACTTAACATGGGAACAACTGTTGCATCCATCATCCTTTTGATCGCTGCCTACATCGCTGTAAGAGTAATTACCCCGGATCGATTCGGCCTCTTCTGGGCTATTTTAGGTGGTATGGTAGTAGGGACACTGATCGGTTTCATAACCCAATACTATACCTCCTCAGAATATAAGCCTACACAGGGTATTGCCAAAGCAGCTACAACTGGTCCCGCAACGGTTATTATTGAAGGTTTGGGTGTAGGGATGCTCTCTACAGTTCTTCCCGTTATTTTAATCTGTGCTGCAATTGTTCTGGCTTATATTACCGGTGGCGTATATGGGATCGCTCTGGCAGCTGTTGGCATGCTGGCGACCACCGGTATGGTAGTTGCAGTTGATGCTTATGGGCCAATCGCTGATAATGCCGGCGGAATTGCTGAGATGACTCCTGACATACCTGAAACAGTGCGCGAAACCACCGATAAACTCGATGCAGTTGGTAATACCACAGCTGCTATCGGTAAGGGTTTTGCCATTGGCTCTGCTGCCTTGACCGCATTGGCACTTATGGTTGCATACGGACAGGTAGCTGGAATAGAGTCCATAGACCTCTTGGATCCGTATGTTATAGTTGGTCTGTTAATCGGAGGTATGCTGCCCTTCTTCTTCTGCGCGATGACCATGGGTGCCGTTGGTAAAGCTGCCGGTAAAATGGTAGAAGAGGTAAGAAGGCAATTCCGTGAGATCAAAGGCCTGCTGGAAGGCACAGCAGAAGCTGATTATGTAAGATGTATTGAAATCAGCACCAATGCTGCCATCAGAGAAATGATTGCCCCTGGTCTGCTGGCAGTCATTGCGCCGGTTCTGGTCGGATTTATTTTAGGTGCAGAAGCACTGGGTGGCATGCTGGCTGGTTCTATCGTATCTGGTGTCTGTTTAGCCATCATGCTGGCCAACTCCGGTGGTGCCTGGGACAACGCTAAAAAATACATTGAGGAAGGCAACTACGGAGGCAAACATTCTCCTGCTCATGCAGCATCAGTTGAAGGGGACACTGTTGGAGACCCCTGTAAAGATACTGCGGGGCCTTCATTGAACATTCTGTTGAAGCTGATGTCCATCGTATCCCTGGTGTTTATTGCACCCTTCTTCTAAAAAATGCAATGACAATTAGTCAAATGAAGTTCAAAAAGAGGCTGTCCCAATAGGGATGGCCTCTTTTTACATAATAGACAACTACGCCCTTCAGGCAAAATCAATAACTCCCCAAAAGTTCCGCAAGATGCGGAGCTTTTGGGGAGAAGGTGCTCAGCTTCGAAAGACCGCTGCTATATAGCTTTTCTGCTGCTGATTATTGCACAGGGCCCGGCAACAACGCATTTCCCACAAACATCACAAGCCCCTAATTCTTTAAACAACTCCCCATTTTCCAGCACCCAGTCATTACATTTAAATTTATCAAACCCTTCAAGATCAAGGGCAGCAACAGGACATGCTTTGATGCAATTTAAACAGGTTCCCTTTTTATGATAAACACAAAATTCTTCATCTGTTCTCTTGTCAGGCGTAATCTCGTGAGAGACAATAACAGAGCCATACCTTCCCGCACACCCTACCCTGGTGATCAGCATTCTATTGACACCAAATTTACCTAGGCCAGCAATATAAGCAGCACTCCGGTGTGACCAACCGCATTTAAGGGTTTTTTCATCATAGTTATAGGTTGCTTTTACAGTAGCAGCAGATATTCCTCTACCTTCGAGATATTCAACCATTTTACTAGATATCTCATTGATGAGTTTATTGGCCTCAACATAGGACTCAGCCCATTCCATTGAAACAGCTTCCTGTTTGCGGTTGCTGGCTACAACCTTTTCAGAAAAAGGGATGAAAAATGAGACCACAGTTTTAGCTTCGGGAAGAATGTCCTGGGGATAAAGATGTTCAGGCCCAATAATCTCCTTCAACTGTTTGTATAAAGGATCAGTTGCTGATGAAAAACCGACAAGGGGTTCACGGAAGAGATCTCTGTGTTCAGATTCGTTCACAGATTTTACAACTAGATCTATAAGCTCTTTTTTTAAACTCAATTAATATCAACCCTTTTTTTATTGATATAAAAATGGTGTCCTCAGAGTAAAACAGCGGTTGTGCAGAGTCCAATAACCCGTAAAATAAAAGTTAGCACCAGCCGGTTCTGTTCACAAATGTAACTTACACCTCTATCTTCTTAGATAATAGTAATAGCAGAAAAACTCATATAAAATATATGTTTTAACTATCCATCTTACCGATCCCTATTTCTGCTACTCAATGCCCTAGCCATCTCCCGTTGGGCATCACGCTTGGCAATATCCTGGCGTTTATCATACAGTTTCTTGCCCCGGGCAAGGGCCAGTTCCACCTTAACCTTACCCCTTTTAAAATAAAGCCGCAGAGGAATCAAGGTATAACCCTTCTGGGTAGTCTGGCCTAACAGTTTTTTGATCTCCCTTTTGTGCAGCAGAAGTTTGCGGGGCCGTTTGGGATCGTGATTAAAGCGGCTTCCTTTATCATAAGGGGATATATGCATGTTCTGCAAATAAGCCTCCCCATTCACAACCTCAGCATAGCTATCCCGCAAACTAACCTTGCCTGTGCGAATCGACTTCACCTCTGTCCCCACCAATGCAATACCTGCCTCATATGTTTCATCTATAAAATAATCATGGCGCGCCTTTCTGTTCTCAGCAACCACCTTGATCGGTTCTTTCATCTTTCATCCCCCCTATAGGTTTAAAAGGTCACCAAACACAGTGAGCATAACAGTCACACAGCAAACTGAGGCATCAGTACAGGTTCAAGACATAGGTAACACATTTGGGTTCAGAATATAGGTAACACTGGCGAATAAACTCCAGAAGGTGTTTTGTAGTTCAAAGCTTCATGAGGGCATATAGTATTAAACTCATTTCGCCACTCATCAATAATATTTTGGAAAAAGGAGAGATTAGCCTTCTTCTCCTTCCATGACATAGATGAAAACCTCCTAGGAGTAATTTCATCTACTTATTCTAAAGGAGTGTAACCTATCTCTTGAACCATTTTTGTTACCCATGTCCTGACTGAACATTTTGGAAAACTAACCACCAACCACTAACGACCAACCACTATCCCGCAACCAGTTCAAAATCAATCTGCCGGTCTTCAAGACTGGCCCGCACTAACTGCACCTTAACTTGATCACCGATGCGAAAAGTTTTTTTAGTATGCTCACCCGTCAGGGTGTAGTTTCTTTCATTAAACAGATAGTAATCATCTGTAATGGAGGAAACATGCACCAAGCCCTCGATACCGTTAGGCAGTGCAACAAACATACCAAAATTAGTGATCCCTACCACAATAGCATCAAATACTTCACCAATAAATTTCCTGATATACTCCACCTGTTTCAATTCCACAGTTTCCCTCTCAGCTTCCTCTGCCAATCTTTCCCGCTCCGAACTATGGAAAGCATAATAGGGCATCAACTGCTCCAACTTCGCTTTACGTTTGTTGGATAGCTGTCCTCGCGCCATGGTTTCCCAGAGCACTCGATGCACTATCAGGTCAGGGTAGCGGCGGATCGGTGCAGTAAAATGGGTGTACAACTGCACTGCCAGTCCAAAATGCCCTAAGGGTTGGGTATCATAACGGGCATGCTGGAGAGAGCGCAGCATAACAGTATGTACCACCAGTTGTTCAGGGCGGCCCTCCACTTGATGGAGAATCTCCTGGAAAAAACGGGGGTGTACACTATCCCCCACAGGGATGTGAAAACCAAAACCATGCAGAAATTCATTCAATGATTCCACTTCCTCCGGTTTTGGCTCTTCGTGAACCCGGTAGAGCATCGGCACCTTCAATTTTGTTAAATGCTGGGCTACTGTTTCATTTGCAATCAGCATAAATTCCTCAATGATCTGTTCTGCTATAGACTGCCTCAGAAGCATAACATCCACCGGGCGCCCCTCTTGATCAAGTGTTACCTTGCTCTCTGGAAAATCGAAATCCAGAGCCCCTCTTCGCTTACGCCTATTGCGCAGTATCAAACAGAGATCCTTCATCTTATGAAAAATTGGAGTAAACCCGGCATAACGCTGACAGAGCTCGGGGTCATCCTCTTCCAGAATACGGCGCACACTTGTATAGGTCATCCTCTCATCCACCCGGATTACTGAAGGGCCGATCTCGTAGTGGATCACACTGCCCATCTCATTAATTTCCATAAAAACGGAGATTGCCAGCCGGTCCTCTCCGGCATTCAGACTGCAGATACCATTGGAGAGTTCGGTTGGAAGCATAGGAATTACCCGGTCAACCAGGTACACACTTGTACCCCTCTTCATGGCCTCTTTATCCAATTCACTTTCTTCTCTGACATAATAAGAAACATCCGCGATATGCACTCCCAAACGGTAATTACCATTGGAAAGCATCTCCAATGACACAGCATCATCCAGATCTTTAGCATCTTCGCCATCGATGGTAACCATCGGCAGATCCCGGAGGTCCCAGCGGCCTTCCATGTCCTCCAAGGGGACACTTTGGGGAATCGCCGCCGCTTCTTTCAATACTTTGCGGGGAAACTCCTCTGGAAGCCCATACTTTTTAACAATAGAAAGAATATCAACCCCTGGCTCACCCACAGCTCCGAAACGCTCGATAACCCTTCCCTCTGGGTTTCTCCGCTCTTTTGGCCAGGAGGTTATTTCTACAACAACTTTATCTCCATTACGAGCACCTTTAGCCTGGTTCGTGGGGACGAAAATGTCCCATCCCAACCTCTTGTCATCTGGGACAACAAAGCCGAACTGCCGTTTAGCCTCTTCAAATGTTCCCACAACCGTGGTGTTTGCCCGCTTAAGAACCCTGATTACTTCCCCCTCAACATGCTTCTTCTGCAAGCTGAATCCCAGCGGCCTGACAACAACCCGATCACCGTGCATGGCTCCGTCCATATTTTCCCTTGAGATAAAAATATCTTCCTCTTTATTATCAGGAATCAGAAAACCATACCCTTTCGGATGTCCTTGAATTGTCCCCACGATCAGATTCATTTTCTCAGGCAATCCATACCTGTTTTTGCGTGTCCTGATTACCTGCCCCCTTGCTTCCATCTCCTGCAGTACAGGTTCAAGGACACCAGGCTCTTGTCCCAATTGTTCTGATAGATCCGCTAAATTCAAAGGCTTGCTGGCTGCCTGTAGACAATCAATAACTTTTTTCTCTTGATTAGTGCATCTGCCAATTATTCTTTTTCTTTGCTGTGTTTTCTCCACCATAAACTCACTCACTCATTCCTTCTCAATTTTAGTATCACACGGCAGCAAAAACAACCGCCAGTTTCATGATTCAACAAATAAGAAAACTTATACCTTTTTCTGTTCACAAAACTGGTATTATTTTTATTCTTGCTTAAGTAAAATTCAAATTATTCGTGAATTTTTACTTCTATCAGACCAGCATAAAAAGGAGGCTAAGTGCTTGAATCATCCGCTGCAATTTTCATCATGGTTAACGGGTGTGGCAATCTACAGATAATATAAAAAGGGATATATTGTCATATACCCCTCTCTTAAAATAAGTATTTTTGCTCAGGTATCTTCATGTTTTATAGTACCATCGGTTTTATAAAAACATTACTTTCATTTATTCGATAAAAGTTAGCAGTAAAGTGATGACTAAGAACGCAGTAGCAAGCCCTGCAGATACCTTGCTGAGAAACTCATCAATCCCTTTCTTTTTCCCCAATAGTGACTGGGCACCACCAGCGATTGCACCTGATATGCCGGCTGCCCGTCCGGACTGCATCAGAATTGTAGTAATTAAACCAAGACTCACCAAAACATCTAGAATAATCAAAATGGTCCTTACCAAACTTTAGTCTCCCCTTTGCTAGACTTACTTCACCGCTCAAAGATACATCTATTTTAGCACTGGGAGGAACAAGTTGTAAAGGGACAGAACTATAGTCAACATTCACTCTAGTTTAGTCAATACTTTTGACATTAAAAACAACATCAGTTAAAGTACTATTAAAATTTTCAAAATCAAAAATAATCACAGCAGTTATCAATTTATTCAGGCTCCTTCATCCTCTCTTTTGTAATATCTCGATTCATCTTATGACAAAACCGGTCAATCTTTTCTACCAGTAAAGTCGGCTTATCCCCTGTTGATCAACAGCCTTCATAACCATATTGGTAATAATTCGGTCAAAAAATGATAGTTTATTGAGATCTATTTTTCCACCGAAACATTCTACTACTGCCGCATGGTCAAGCAACTGCTGTGGAAATGAATTCTCTATGTTCTGTTTCGCATTTTCGAGCAGACCACAACAGATAAACAAACCGATCTTTTTCTTTGTTAATTCTTCAATATTCTCTCTGCAGAATCTCTTAATCTGCTTCTGAATTTGCCCAAACCAAATTGATCCCCCGATAATCACCTGATCGTAATGTGCTAGCTCTGGCACACCTTCTGTTTGAATATCCACCAAATCAACACTGCCGTAAATCTGCCTGGCCAAAATCTCAGCACATTCTCTAGCAGTTCCATACCTGCTGGCAAAAATTATCACTGTATTCACATAGATTCCCCCGTTGGTTTTTCTCTCCCTTCACTGTCACTCCGGTAATATACCGCGCGGAGGGACAGTCCCGGTGATCGGTCCGACCACCCAACCTGTCCCCATGATCGCACAAGGGGACAGTCCTGGTGATCGGGCGGCCGGACTGTCCCCCTAATCGGTCTAATCTGCCTATATCAATTACTTATACCAGCGGCTATAAACAGCTGCTTCACCCAGTTCCTCCTCAATACGCATCAGCTGATTGTACTTAGCCACTCTGTCAGTGCGTGAGGGGGCACCTGTTTTGATCTGCCCAGCATTAAGAGCCACAGCCAGATCAGCAATTGTGGTATCCTCGGTTTCACCGGACCTGTGGGAGATAACAGTAGTATAACCTGCTTTCATGGCCATTTCCACAGTTTCCAGGGTTTCGGTCAGGGTTCCGATCTGGTTGACCTTGACCAAGATAGAATTGCCTACACCTTCTCTGATACCCCGGGCCAACCGCTCTTTATTGGTGACAAAGATATCATCCCCCACTAATTGAATCTTATCTCCCAGAGCCTGGGTCAGCTTTGCCCAGCCTTCCCAGTCATCCTCTGCTAAACCATCCTCAATGGAGATCACCGGGTAGTTGGCAGTCAGTTTTTCGTAGAAGGCGATGGTTTCATCTGTGGTCAGGGACTGGCCTGTGCTCTTGAAATGGTATTTGCCATCCTCATAAAGCTCTGTAGCAGCAACATCCAGTGCCAGGAAAACATCTTTTCCAGGTTCATATCCGGCTTTGCTAATGGCTTCCACTATTGAATCTAAAGCCTCTTCATTGGATTTCAAATTGGGAGCAAAACCACCTTCATCACCCACCGCGGTGTTATAGCCACGGCTCTTTAGCACTTTGCGCAGGTTGTGAAAAATTTCAGCACCCATCCTGATGGCAGTCCGCACACTGTCTGCGTTCATGGGGATCACCATAAACTCCTGAATATCCACATTGTTATCAGCATGCTTGCCACCATTGAGGATGTTCATCATCGGAGCTGGCATCAGTCTGGCGCCTACACCCCCCAGGTAGCGGTAAAGGGGGAGGCCCACACTATCTGCTGCTGCTTTGGCCACTGCCAGGGAGACCCCCAGGATGGCGTTGGCCCCCAGTTTTTCCTTATTTGGTGTTCCATCCAGTTCAAGCATGGTCCGATCAACAGTTATCTGATCCAGGGCTTCCAACCCCACAACCTCGGGATGAATTATATTCATCACATTGTCAACTGCCTTTAAAACACCTTTTCCCAGAAAACGTTCATTGTCTCCATCCCGCAGTTCCAAAGCCTCATGGGCTCCAGTAGATGCCCCAGAGGGCACTGCAGCACTACCAAAGCTGCCATTCTCCAGGTAAACATCAACTTCCACAGTGGGATTGCCACGGGAATCCAATATCTCCCGAGCTACTACATCAATAATTTCTGGCATACAGGCACCTGCTTCCCATTGAAAAACAGGAACCAGGCTTACCTCCCTTCTTTTGAATTATATTTCCTCAATTAGCGAATTACCGGTCATTTCAGGGGGTTTAGCTATCCCCAGAATTTCCAGCATAGTTGGGGCTATATCCTCTAGAGAACCGCCCTCTCTCAGCCGAACATCCTTGAATCTTTCACCGACCAAGATCAGGGGTACGGGATTTGTGGTATGGGCGGTATGGGGCTCATCACTGCCCTCTTCTAGCATCATCTCAGCATTCCCATGATCTGCTGTAACTAAAGCTGTCCCTCCCCGCTCTAAAACAGCCTCCACCACCCGCCCAAGGCAACTATCCACCACTTGAACCGCCTTGATAGCTGCCTCCAGGACACCTGTGTGTCCAACCATATCCGGATTGGCATAGTTTAAGATGATCACATCGTAAAGATCTCGGTTGATTTCAGCAATTACCCGTTCTGTAACCTCCGGGGCGCTCATCTCAGGTTTCAGGTCATAGGTGGCAACCTTGGGTGATGGGATCAGAATCCTTTCCTCCCCTGGATTGGGGGTTTCTACACCTCCATTGAAAAAGAAGGTCACATGGGCATACTTTTCGGTCTCAGCTATACGCAGCTGTTGAAGGCCATTTGCTGCCAGGACCTCCCCTAATGTGTTCTCCAGTGTTTGAGGTGGAAAGGCAACAGGTGCGTCAATTGTGGCATCATATTGGGTCATACAGATAAAATGAACATCTGGGTACTCTTTTCTGGTGAAACCACTGAAATCCCGGTCCACAAAGCTGCGGGTGATCTCCCTAGCCCGGTCGGCACGGAAGTTATAAAAAATCACCACATCACCGGGACGAACTAATCCTTTCGGTTGGCCATCCTGATCCACAATTACTTTGGGTACTACAAACTCATCTGTCACCTGATCTGCATATGATTCTCTAACAGCTGCAGTTGCAGATGTGGCCTTGTCACCTTCACCATATACAATAGCCTGGAAGGCTTTTTCCACACGCTCCCATCTTTTGTCCCGATCCATGGCATAATACCTTCCGCTTACAGTGGCTATTTCACCAACACCCAACTCACTGCACTTCTGCTCTAGACTCTCGATATAACCCAAGCCACTAGTGGGAGGAACATCACGACCATCCAGAAAAGCGTGAACATAAACCTTATTTAATTGATATCGCTTGGCCATCTCCAGGAGGGCATAAAGGTGGGTGAGATGGCTGTGCACACCGCCATCGGAAAGCAGGCCAAAAAGATGCAGAGAGCCCCCCTTTTCCTTTACCCTCTGCATTCCCTCCACCAGAACGGAATTATGATAAAACTCACCGGTTTTGATGGACCTGCTGATCCTTGTGATATCCTGATAGACCACCCTCCCAGCACCGATATTAAGGTGGCCTACTTCCGAGTTACCCATCTGGCCTTCGGGTAGTCCTACTCTTTCTCCTGATGCTATTAACAATGTATGGGGATTGCTTTTCTGAAGCTGTGTAAAATATGGTATTTCAGCTAGCCGCAGGGCGTTTCCCCTTTGTTCAGAGGAAATCCCCCAGCCATCAAGAATTACCAGCACTAATGGGCTTTTCAAACACTTTTCCCCCTTATTTCTGCTGTGGACTGTATAATTGTTACAAATTTATCGATATTTAAGCTGGCTCCACCTACCAGTAGTCCATCGATCTCTTCTTCATTCATAAAAGAAGGGGTGGATTCAGGTGTCACACTTCCCCCATAAAGAAAACGAAGCTGGGAAGCAAATTCTTCTCCATACATCTCAGCAACCTGTTCCCGCAGGGCTTTGATGACCTCTACAGCATCCTCTGGGGTTGCTGTCTTCCCGGTTCCAATAGCCCAAACAGGCTCATAAGCAACAACGAGAGATGGTGGCTGGCCCTCCCTGATACCGGATAGCCCAGCCTTCAACTGTTCCAGGCAGTGCGGTACTGCCTTTCCGGCCTCCCGAATTTCCAGGTTCTCCCCCAGGCACAAAATAGGGCACAACCCACAGTTAACAGCAGTAACCAGCTTGTTGGCGATTACTTCATCGGTTTCTCCAAAATGAGTACGGCGCTCTGAGTGCCCCAGTATAACATAACGGCAGCCAAGGGCTTGCAACATGGGAGCGGATACTTCTCCAGTATAAGCACCCTTTGTTTCCCAGTGCATGTTTTGAGCGCCCCAGGCAATATAACTACCTGCAAGCTCAGAAGCAACTGCAGCAAGTGCAGGGAAAGGAGGACAAATGAGAACCTCCACACTATCCTCCTTTGTCACCCTCTCCCGCAGCAGTTTAGCAAAATTCCCCGCTTCGGCAGGTGTTTTATTCATTTTCCAGTTGCCTGCTATCAAAGGCATCCTTTTGCTTTTCACTATAATGAGTTCTCCTCCCTTAGCATAATGTCCAGTTTCTCCATACCGATGCTCTAGATCAGTAATGATCTTTAATAGGCAGTTCTATTTTCCTCAAGTCAGCATTTTTAATCCCTGCAGAGAACGGCAACTCCAGGCAATTCTTTGCCTTCCAAAAACTCTAAGGAGGCGCCTCCACCTGTAGAGGCATGGGTTACCTGCTCTTTAAGCCCGTACTTTTCCAGTACCGCCAGGGAGTCACCACCACCCACCACAGATACCAGTCCTGGATGGGTCAAGGCCCTGGCTACTGCTTCACTTCCACCTGCAAATTCATCCTTTTCAAAAACACCCATTGGCCCATTCCAAAAAGCGGTTTTCGCTTTTTTAATCAATTCGGCATAACACTCTGCTGTGCGGGGACCGATATCCATGGCCTTCCAGCCATCTGGCACCTTTTGGGAATCAACAATCTTTACTTCCCCCTCTTCTCCAGTGGTTACCCGCAGGTCCACAGGAAGTTCCACCCGTACTCCCCGCTCTTTTGCTTTATTAAGAAAATCTGCCGCAAATTCCAGGTGGTCCTCATCAACAAGGGAGTCTCCCATCTGGGCTCCTTGAGCCTTTAAGAAGGTATTGGCCATTCCACCGCCCAAAAGGATGGCATCCACCTGTCCTAAAAGATTATTGAGAACCCCGATTTTGTCACTTACCTTTGCCCCACCAAGCACAGCCACAAAGGGGTGATCCGGATCAGTAAGGATACTGCCCAATGCTTTGATCTCCTTTTCCATCAACAGACCTGCAGCTGCAGGCAGATATGAAGCAACCCCTGCAGTGGAGGCGTGAGCCCGGTGGGCTGTTCCGAAGGCATCATTGATATAGATCTCTGCCAGTGAAGCCAAACTCTTGGCAAACTCGGGGTCATTTTTCTCTTCTTCAGGGTGAAAGCGCAGGTTTTCTAATAGCAGGACCTCCCCCGGTTTGAGCTCTTCTGCAGCTTTAGCTGCTTCAGGGCCAATGCAGTCATCCACTTTTTTTACTGGTTTTCCCAAGAGTTCTCCTAAACGCCGCGCCACATCATCCAGTCTGAGTTGATCCACCACTTTACCCTTGGGACGCCCCAAATGGCTCATCAGTATTACTGCTGCCCCAGCACCCAGAAGGTATTCTATTGTTGGCAGGGTAGCTTTGATTCTGCTGTCATCAGCTACCTTCCCCTGCTCATCTAAAGGAACATTAAAATCAACCCGCACTAAAACCTTTTTGCCTTTTATGTCCAGACTCTTAATGGTTTTTAGGTCCAATTATTGACGCCACCTTTCCTTTTACAGTCCCTTGCCTGCCATATAAAGGGCGAAATCAAGCACTCTCAGAGAATAGGCCCACTCATTATCATACCAGGCAAAAACCTTGGCCATGGTATCCCCGATCACCATAGTGCAGGGACCATCCACAATGGCTGAGTGGGGATCGCCATTATAGTCCCTGGAAACTAGAGGTATATCTGAATAAGCCAAAATTCCCTTCAGTTCACCTGCTGCTGCATCTTTAAAGGCCTGGTTGATCTCTTCAACAGTTGCTGCTTTACCCAACTCCACAACCAAATCCACCAATGAAACATTAGGTGTGGGTACACGTACCGCTATTCCTGTCAGTTTCCCCTTCAACTCAGGCAGCACCAAGGCAACCGCTTTGGCAGCTCCGGTTGTTGTGGGAATCATTGATTGAGCAGCAGCCCGAGCACGGCGCAGGTCCTTATGTGCAAGATCCAAGACCTGCTGATCATTAGTATAGGCGTGGGTTGTGGTCATTAAACCCCGTACAATGCCGAATTTATCATTGAGAACTTTGGCTACAGGTGCCAGGCAGTTGGTAGTGCAGGATGCATTAGATATGATATGGTGATTGGCTGGATCGTATTTATCCTCATTGACCCCCATAACTACAGTAAAATCCTCATTTTTTGCCGGTGCTGTGATGATAACCTTTTTCGCTCCAGCATCCAGGTGCGCAGAAGCCTTTTCCTTATCACGGAACTTACCGGTGGCTTCCACAACTATCTGTACACCCAAATCCCCCCAAGGAAGGTTATGAGGATCCTTTTCTGAGAAAACCTTCACCGGCTTACCATTGATCACGATCTCATCTCCTGAAACCTTTACCTCACCAGGAAATGTACCGTGAACAGAGTCATATTTAAAAAGGTGAGCATTGGTTTCAGCATCGGTCAGATCATTGATAGCCACCACATCGATATCCTGTTTTTCGGCGGCTGCCCGCATAACTAATCTACCAATCCTTCCAAATCCATTAATAGCTACCTTTACTGCCATTAAGATATCCTCCCTTCAAAAATAAAAAATATCGTTTCCGATAATAATAGTATGTGACTTTATCTGCATTATATAGGTCTTGTGCCATCAGCCGGCATCTATGAGTTTTAAGGAAAGCATCTGCCGGGCAGCTGATACTTATAACTGTTTCATAATATTTGCCTGATATACTGCTACATCATTTATCAAAAATACCTATATAATACATAACATTTCAAATAAAATTATATACTATTTAATTGGCAATGCAAACCAAAAATTGACGCAATTACCTCATCCTTACCATATAACATAACGCCCCTCTCTGTTGTTGCCTTTCCGCTGATTAGGTCTCTTTCAACCCAGCGGTTCAGCAGATATGCTAGGCAAACAAAAAAGGCGCTTGAACAGCGCCTTGGTTTTTCTTGTTTTTCTTGGATTTTTATATTGTTTTCTCTTAGCGGTAGCGTTTTCGCTGACGCACAGGAGGGATACCGATTTCCTTTCTATACTTCGCTACAGTTCTGCGGGCGATATTAATCCCTTTGGTAGTCAGCATTTCACAGATCTGCTGGTCACTATAAGGTTCATAGGGGTCTTCCCCTTCAACCATTTCTTTGATGAACTGTTTGATGGTTTCAGTAGCCACCATCTTGCCAGCTGCTACATTTTCCACCCCACTGGTGAAAAAAAACTTGAGTTCAAACAGTCCCTGGGGTGTTTGGATATACTTGTTGGCAATAGCCCTGCTCACAGTGGATTCATGCATCCCGGCCATTTCCGCGATGTCTTTGAGATTAAGGGGCTTTAGGTATTTAATACCCCGATCCAGAAACTCCCGCTGGTAGTCAACTATACATTGAACCACACGGTAAAGGGTGAGCCTTCTCTGTTCAATACTGCGGATCAGCCAAAGAGCGGATTTCATCTTATTCTGTATAAACTCAACGGTCCCTGAATCACAGTTATTTTTCTGATTGATGAGAAGCTTATAATTGCTGTTAATCATCAGGCGGGGTACATCTACATCATTAACAATAATAACATATTCATCATTTACCTTTTCCACCACAACATCTGGGGTAATATAGCGGTTATCACTTGGGTGGGCGAAATTGCGCCCCGGTATAGGGTCAAGTGATTTGATTAAATCAGCCTGCTGCTGCGCTTCCTGCACTGTTAATCCTAGGCTTGAGGCGATTTTCAGCAGATTTCCGTTGGCAATGTCATTCAAATGGCAATCAATAATCTTCTCGATAATAGGGGTACGCTGACCTCTCTGCTCCAGCTGAATAAGTAGACATTCCTTTAGATCACGGGCACCTACTCCAGGGGGATCTAGGCTTTGGATCATTTTCAAAACCCGTTCAAGATCCTGCATTCGATATCCTGATATGAGACTGGCATCTTTAAGGTTGATGTTTAAATATCCCCGGTCATTGATATTCCCAATAAGAAATTCACCGATTTTAATGTCTTTGGGTTTAGAAAGGACAAGACGCAGTTGGAGGTACAAATGTTCCTGTAGAGTGGGGACTTGGGGAACAAAATGTTCAAGGTTGTACTGCTCTTTTTCCTCGTGTTCTGCCCATGCTCGATCAAAGGAACGGTCAATCTGGCCACATTCAGCTAGATAATCACACCACTCCTGAGCAAAATCATCTTTTTTCTTATCAGATGGCGGCTTATCATCTATTTCTTCTTCTGACACCTCAAGAAGTGGATTTTCCAGAAGGGCATTTTCTATATACTGTGCTAGATCCATCGATGATAACTGCAGTACCATGATTGCCTGGCGAAGCTCTGGTGTCATGATCAGCTTTTGCGTTTGTTCAAGCTTCATGCCATAACTCAAGCGCATTATTAAAACCCCCCAACCTTTATCACAGTTATAATTCTCTTTTCATTGAACGATTCCTTCTTCCTCTATTAAGATATGAGGTTTGTTTTACTGTGATTAATTGTTCGGGGTTCCATCTCTCTTTACCATACCATGCTTTTTCCGCAGTTGGTCTGCAATCCGGTTAATTTCCCGGAAGCGATGATAGACACCAGATTTGCTCAAAGAAGGGACAAGCAGTTTACCAAGATCTGCTAGGCTGGCCTCCGGATAGAGCAGACGTAGTTCGGCCAGTTCCCGTAAGGCAGGAGGCAAGACACCCAGACCAGCCAATGACTCGATCTCCTCAATCACTGCAACCTGTCTTAGGCCGGCCTCCACCGATTTTTCCAAATTGGCAGTCTCACAATTGACCAGCCTGTTAACCTGGTTGCGCATATCTTTTAGAACACGACAGTTTTCTACTTGCAGAACAGCTTGATTGGCTCCGATAATTCGTAAAAACTCTACCAACTGTTCCGCTTCTTTAAGATAAAGCCCATAACCATCACGGTGCTCCCTGCTATTAGCTTTTACACCAAAAGATGCCAGGACTTTCACAGCCTCCTTTGCTCCAGCCGGGGTTTTAAAGGACAATTCTAAATGATAAGCATTATTAGGGTTCCCGACAAAACCACTACCCAGAAAACAACCCCTTAAGAACGCTTTTCTGCAGCAGTTCTTTTCCAGAATATTGGAGTCAAGGGTATCCATCAAAACCTGATCCTTATCTACAAATCCCAAATCCTGAAGCAGATAATGTTGCTGCTGCACTAAGGGAATCTGTACAGTAAACAGACGGCGGCGGCGCGGCCGGGAATAGCGGTTGATGGTAATCAAGCCGTTCCATCCCAGATTTTTGGATAGCAAAAAAATGCGCCTCGCCACAGCAGCAGCCTCTGTTTCCATTAACAACATCTTCTGCTTACCAAGGCGAACAACACCCAATACCCTTGCTAGAGCTGCTAGTTCCGCCCGCTGACAGCACTGCTGCCCAAAAGGGAGCCGCGCAACCTCACCCTTTACCTGCATAGAAAAGGACATCACTGATCACCCTTTATTTATTAAAGAAAGCACCGCCAAGGCCAGTTTCTCCGGATCATGGCGCACCAATTCCTGCTCATTTAGCAAATCTCCCCGCCAGACCTTAATCCCCATTCTCTGCAGAGTGCGCAGATCCACAGCAACTGGTTCAGCCCCTTCTCTAGCATACTTTACAAGGCGTACAGGGGCAATTTTTTTATTATTAACTATTATATAATCCAACCAACCCTCTCCCAGATGATTATAAATAGCAGCCAGATGATCTGAGGCTTTAAAACCAGAGGTTTCCCCTGGCTGAGTCATAATATTACAAATATAGCATTTAACCGCACGACTCTGTTTAACCGCCAGGCTGATTTCGGGAACTAATAAATTGGGCAAGACACTGGTAAAGAGACTACCTGGGCCTAATAAGATCAGGTCTGCCTGTTTAATGGCTGCAACCGCCTCCGGTACTGCCTGGCAGCTGGCAGGGGTTAGAAAAACTCTTTTGATCGGGGTATCTACCTTAGCTATCCTGCTCTGCCCAAACATATGTGTGCCATCAACCAGTTCTGCATTCAGTGTCACATGCTCGAGGGTAGAGGGTACAACCTGCCCACATACATTAAGCACATGGCTGATCTCCTGGATAGCTGTCTGGAAATCACCGGTTATATCAACCAGGGCGGTGATCAACAGATTTCCCAGACAGTGTCCCGCCAGCCCTTTTCCCTGACCAAAACGGTAATTAAACAGCTCTTCCATCAGAGACTCTGTTTCTGATAAAGCTACCAGACAGTTGCGAATATCCCCTGGCGGCAGTATACCAAATTCTCCCCTGAGCCTCCCTGAACTCCCTCCATCATCTGCTACAGTCACAATAGCAGTAATATTGGAAGTGTACTTTTTCAGCCCACGCAGCAGAACAGGAAGTCCTGTGCCGCCTCCCAGGGCAGCGATACGGGGCCCCCGTTTCAAGGTCCGGCTGCGGAAAAATCCAGTGAAAAAATCAGCCATATCCCGCACCTTCATCATGATCTATCCACCTTTGCCCTGGGAAGATCCCGGTGGTGAACAAACAAATGGTATCCTTCCTTCTCCAATTTCTCAGCCAGACTCTCGGTGAGAACCACAGATCTGTGTTGTCCACCGGTGCAACCGATAGCCACCACCAGGTGGGTTTTCCCTTCATTGATATATAAGGGTAGCAGAAAGATCAGAAGTTCGCTGTAAAGTTGGAGGAATCTTTTGGTTTCTTCGTGTGCAAAAAGATATTCAACAACCCGTTGATCCTGTCCTGTACAGTTTTTTAATTCTTCAACATAATTTGGATTGGGAAGAAAGCGGACATCCATTACCAGATCTGCATCAAGGGGTATCCCGTACTTATAACCAAAAGAAATCAGAGTAACTGTAAACTGGGCCCCATTATCTTGATCTGAAAATTTCTCTTTGAGCTTCCTCTTCAGGTCATGGACGGTCATCTCAGATGTGTCCATGATAATGTTGGCTGCACCCCTCAGTTCCTCCAGTCGCTCCCGCTCAGAACGGATTGCATCCAACACGGACCGGTCCTCTTCCAGGGGATGCTGCCGGCGTGACTCTTTGTAGCGTCTGACCAGAACAGCGTCAGAAGCCTCAAGAAATAACAACTCATACTTGATCCCCTGTTCTGATAATTTTCGCAGTTCTTCACCCAAAGAGTCAAAAAAGAGGGTGCCCCGCACATCCATTACCAGTGCTACACGGTTTACTTTGCCCAATGACTGCTGACAGAGTTCGGTTATTTTGGGAATCAGCATCGGTGGTAGATTATCTACACAGAAAAAGCCTAAATCCTCCAGACATCTGATAGCCTGAGTTTTACCCGCACCGGAAAGCCCTGTTACAATTACCAGCCGAATCGGTTGAATCTCCCCCATCTTTTCTCCCCTTTCTCTCCAGTTACATGACTCCTATCCCTGATACTAGTTTATCATATGGACAGATTCATATATACCCCTCAGCTGATCCCAACTTTGCACAAAAAAAGCACAGAAACTGTGCCTTTGATCATTGTTTTTTCATTTTACTCGCTATTTCAGCTTTTTCGGTGCAGGCCCATCAACTCAATGTCCTATAAATCTTTTTTTGATGAAATAGACTGCGAATACTAATACAAGAATCACTAAAACCGCAGCGGTAATCATTGTATAATAATCCATATAAGAAGCAATTATTCCCCAGGCTTCTCCCGCCAAGCTGCCTAAATAAACAAGCACAGAATTCCAGATAAAGGTACCCAGGATCGTTAACAGCAAAAAAGTACCCAATTTCATTTTCGCCATCCCTGCTGGTATAGATATTAAACTCCGTACGATGGGAACAAATCTGCACAAGAATACTGCTTGATAACCATGCTTGTTAAACCATTTCCCTGCTGTTCTCACATCTTCTGCTTTCAGATGCAACATCTTTCCCAACTTGCTGTCAAATAACAGTTCGATCCGGTCACCGTTTAATATCCTTCCAAGAATATATAAAACAACTGCACCTAAAGATGAACCTATGGTAGCAGATAGAATAACCCCCCCAACAGTCATCCTGCTGCAGGTAGTCATAAACCCCCCAAAAGTGAGAATCACCTCTGATGGTATCGGTGGGAAAAAATTCTCTACTATGATCAATAAAAAAACACCGAGATAACCAAACCGGTTGATGATCTCTATAATAAGGTCCTCCATTATTGCCTCCGTCTAGCTACATAATTTCCTCTGTCAATGATATCAGTGCTCACTCTCAACGAGCATACCTTATCTAAATAGCTATGTAAAGTACACTTCTTTGTAA
>DULM01000251.1 GCA_012840405.1 Syntrophomonadaceae bacterium
TGCATAAATTTAATGAAGAAGGATGAATGTATTAATTCTATTAGTGCTATTAAAAATACCTACCATCAGGTATATCTGGATAGTATGTCCTAGCCTTGCCAAAGTACTGTCTGATGCGGATATAGAGCACAATAAGAATTATCAATAGGATGAGGCTCAGGGCTCCCAGTGTTCCTACAACTGCTAATAGTTTGGTGTCACTGGTGAGTTTTTCTATTAAGGTCATAGGTTCAGGCTCTTTAACCACTGTCCGGTTGGTATATCTCTGCATGGTTTTTTCTGCCTGGTCGTATAGGTAGAAACCTTTTTTACCCTTGTCGTTCATTGCATAAAGCAGATAAAAATCCGGGTGTTCCCCTGACTCCAACTGCCAGGCCTGTACTGTTTGATTGCCCAGTTTTAGCTCAGTTTCTTTATATCCCTCAGGTAACTTTGCTGGGTCATCCAGCTGCAGAATTGTATATGTTGAAGTGGTGTTCAGTGTTATGTAGGGGTACAGCTTGTCATTATCTAAAATGTAAAAACTCCCGTTTTCCCCTTTTTCATCGGTGAGATAGACAAGAGTTATATTCCGGTTTTCTCCTACTGCAGCTTGGATCTTTACTGTCTTATAAAATGCCTCTCCAGATTTGAAACCGTCGGGCAACTTTACAGAAGACAGGTCTTTCCAAAGGTATAGTTCTTTATCTCCCATGGTGACCTTGATGGTTCCTTCTACGGGGTTTGTGGGAGATTCCTCTTTTTCTTCTTTAGTGTTTGGTTCTGAAGTTTTCGGCTTTGAGCTATCGGTATTATTTGAGGTATTGGTATTGCTTGAACTATTGTTGTTTGGTTTACTTGATGAACTGCTACTGCCGGGGGCTTTTACAGTAACTCTAGCGCTGGCACTTGCTGTTCCCAGAGATTTTTCTTCGTGGTAAGACAAAATCAAACCAGCTGTTGCTGAAACAGTAGCACTTCCCGCCTTTAAGGCCTTGAAAGTCATGGTTGCGGACAGGGAAGAGGAATTTGGGGCGCTGGTCACTAGTTTAATCAGTCCTGACCCACCGCCACCAGATGTGCCAGAGCCTCCTATATATTGAAGAATGCTTGGGTCATAAGAAAAAGTGCCGTCCACTACACCTATATCAGTTCCTCTAAAGGTTACTGTAACAGTTACAGTATCTCCTGGTTTCACTGTGGATGAGCTTACTGAAGCAGAAGCGCTAGCAGCAAAGGCATTTGCTGGGAGAACAACTAAAATTAATGCTACTAATAAAATGGATAGAATTGTGTTTGTGACAGTTCTGTGCATAGTTACTACCTCACATTCATATTTTTTCTATCTAGTGCTTTCTTCTTTTTCTCCTTGGTCTAAAAGAATATGCTAAAAGGGTGATCAGTAACAGAAGGATAATACAAATAACCGCTAGAGCTGTTATTGTAAAGATTACCTCTCTGTTTTCAGTCTGTGCCTCTTCTAACCATACCCTTTGTAGAGTGTTTTCTCTCTCATCATAAAAGTAGTACCCTGTGTCACCCTGTTCATTACTGGCTTTCACAAGGTAATAACCTCTAAAATGATCAGGTTTTAACACAGGTATCGATATTCCATTGATCTTTATATTGGTGGGGTGGTATCCTTCTGTGTTTATATCAATGGGGAGAAGTGTATATACTTGATCCACATTGATCGTGATATAGGGATAAAGCATATCTGTTGATGGGTCATAGATATACCACCCTTCTTGAAGGTTTTCATCTGCAGCATAAAGCAAAATAAGCCCTGTTAACAGGTTTTTTGCACCTTCAATCTCTTGCCCTTGAAGGGTTACAACAGTGGTTTCAAACCCTTCAGGCAGTTTTACATCTGTAAGCTGTTTAAAAACATAGAATACTTTTCCGTTAATATAAACCTTTATAGTTTTATCTATATCCTCGTTGCCATCAGGCAGAATCGTTATGGAAATTGTTTTCTGGGGGGTTCCCAGTAATGTCCCTGTGTCTAAAGCGATCACTTCAGATTCGGTTATTGCAAAAGATGCTGTTCCTGATTTTTTAGCCATGAATCTTAAGGAATAGATCATCTCTTTGGTTGAGGGAGAGCCGGTAGCGGTGATCATCCCTGTCCCACCGCTGATCTGAACGGTATTGCTCCCTCCTGATTGGTATTCTATTAAAGCATCATCGTAAGCAATTAAGGCATTTATTGTGCCTATAGGGTTGCTGCTGGTAAAGGTAAGGTTAATGGTAAAGACCTCACCCTCATGTATTTCCCGGGGATGAATATCAACCGACAACTGCGCAGTCTCAGCCGAGGCCTTTCCGGGGAAAAGCCCTGAAATTAAGCAGAAGCAAAAGTATAGAATGATAAGTTTAAGTTTAGTACTGTTCATAGTGCACCTTTTTATTTGTTGTTTTTATTGTTGAATATATGCTGTGCCTAGCAGGTGTTTCTGTACCCTAAGCAAGTCTAATATTGTTACAGCGCCATCCTTGGATACATCTGCTGCTGTGAGGAATGCGCCGGATAGCTTGCTGGTGTTGAGCAAGTGTTTTTGAACGCGCAGCAGATCTATGATTGTAATATCTCCATCCCCGTTGACATCCCCATAAATCACTATGTTGTAGGTATTATAGATACTCCCTGAGTCTTTGTATCTTAATTGCAGCTTATCTCCTGTGGCCAACACCCCGGATGTTTTCGCCTTACCATCATAGGAAACCA
>DULM01000132.1 GCA_012840405.1 Syntrophomonadaceae bacterium
CTCAACTTAACTGCATTCTTTTTGAATTCCTCATCATATCGTTGTCTGGTTTTTGACATGGCTTTCTTCTCCTTTGCCATTTTGTTTTTATCTTACCAGACTATCCGAAATTATAGCACCGACCCATATCATCTATCCTCTCGGTCCTGTCAAAGATGGTTGCAATGCCTTCAAGTTCAGGATCGATTTGATTGATTCCGAATATAAAACCGCTGACCCGGCGGCTGAGGATGATCTTATCTGCCAGTCTGGCCTCAGTGCTTGACCCACTGCTCTCCGCAAGAAATCTGAAAAAGTTGCCCTCACCTCTTAGGGTGCGCCCAATGTGGTAATCATCAAGGGGAAAAAACATTTTATATAGGGAGATTGCCAACCCTTTAGTGGGCAGCTTTTCTTTTACGCTGTTGTGGAGAAAAGCATAAATGGACTCATATTTCCTGTCAGATGCAGATGACAGAGCTAACAGCAGTAAAAATCGCTCGAAATCGCTGAGATGAAACTTTTTGGAAAGTATTTTCACCCTGGGCGTAAAACCCGCTGCCCTAGAAGCCTCAAGCCTGGACTCGATGTGAGAGTATGCCATTTCTATTTGCCTTTTAATCTCAGGTGAGACTTCTTTTGAACGTTCGTCTCGACGATAGGACGAAAGAGAGTCAACGATCTCGACAGGTGAAATAGAAAGGCCGCGCAGATGAGCATCTGAAACATGCAGAGGTGCGCTGCTCTCGTTCATCCCCTTGTAAGCGCAGGCCACATTTAAAATAATATCCAAAAAGGATAGCAGATCTGTCAGATAATCGCTGTCACTGCTGTAAGGTAAACTGCTACAATTATTATCGAAATAACTCGAATACAGCTCCTCCACTAGCATAAAAATCCCCCGTAGCCAAATGTATACAACAATATGATTTTATTTTACATCGCTTCTATATACATTTCTATAATACATCTCTCATACAATAACAAAGTTTGTGCTCTGATCATCTCTTCAATAATCCGGTATAATAGAATAGATCTATGCAAACATGTAGCTGGAGAAATTCATCTTCACCGGCCTATAAAAATTTTAGGAGTGATACCATTTGATCCAGATAGACATACCCGGGCTCGGTGCCCTATCACTGCAGCACCTGGTTCTTGACTACAACGGCACAATTGCCTTCGATGGCAGTCTGATTCAAGGTGTGGAAGAGAAATTAAACCAACTGGCAGGTGCTCTTAATATCTATATTGTTACAGCAGATACCTATGGCACAGTCTGTCAAAAATGCAGAAATATAAAAGGTGAGATAAAGGTACTGAAAAGCTCCAACGGTGCGCTGGAGAAAGAACAATTTGTAGAGTCACTGGGAGCTGAAAGGGTTGTAGCTGTCGGGAACGGTGTAAATGATAGCTTAATGCTTAAAAAAGCGGCTCTGGGCATCCTTGTCCTCGGAGAAGAAGGGGCTGCCTTCCTGGCACTGAACAACGCAGATATAATAGTCAAGGATATTCATGATGCACTCGGCCTGCTGTTAAATAAAATTAGAATAAAAGCCACAATGCGCTCATAAACCGCCATCAGTTGCTTCTACCTGACAGTTTTTAATTGTTTTAGGCAAAAAACCTAATTATTTCACAAATATATTGACGAAATGCCAAGAAATAGATATATTTAGGTAATGAAGGAGTATTTTGTATTTTGGAGCCATTACCGCGAAGGGAAGAGGAGGGCAGGTTGATGAGAAGAGTCAGCCTTAAATATTTAAGGCCTGGAATGATCATCGCGCGACCTGTTTACAGCGGTGATGGACGATTGTTGTTAGCTTCTGGTTTGAGTTTGACAAATAATTACATTAAACGCTTAGCTGAACTGGGCATAGGTTTTCTTTATATAGAAGATGGGCTTTTCCATGGAGATCTGAATATTGCTGATGTTGTATCAGAACAGACCCGTATTCAATCTGTCAAACTAGTTAAAGAAGCTTTTCACAGCCTGGAAAAAGATAAATATATAGATACCTGGGCTGTCCGCAAAGCTGTTGACGATTTGGCAGATGAAATATTTAGCAACAAAGATATTCTGGTGAACTATTTTGATATCAGAACATATGATGACTATACTTTTAATCACTCAGTCAATGTTACTATTTTATCCATACTGGCTGGGATTACTCTAAAATATAACAGGGTGCAACTGAGAGAATTAGCCATCGGAGCCCTTCTTCATGATATCGGTAAAGTCCACATAGATAAAAAGATCCTAAATAAAAAAGGTAAATTGACTGCTGAGGAATATAAGCATATTCAACAGCACTCCCTCTACGGGTTTAACACACTGCGCAGTTATTATGAAATCCCTACGCTTTCTTCGATCATCGCTTACCAGCACCATGAGCGGTTAGATGGGAGCGGTTATCCCCGCTGCCTTAAAGGGGAAGAAATACATGAATATTCCCGTGTTGTTATGGTTGCTGATGTTTTTGATGCTCTAACTTCTAACAGGCCTTACCGCAAGGCCTTTTCTGTTCCCCATGCCATAGATTTTATCAAACAACAATCTCCATCCCTTGAAGATAGATCAATTAATGCAGTTTTATCCAACGTATCCCCCTATCCTATTGGCTCTATTGTTATGCTTAATACAGGGCAGATCGGGCAAGTAGTTGATACCCATAAAAAGGACCCGGCTAAACCGATTGTGCGGATCTATTTTAACAGTGACTTACAATACCTGGAGTATCCATATGAGGTTGATTTGTCTAAATCTGAATTTGATTTGGAAATTGAAAAAATCCTTGATGATAAAGAGCTTGAACAATTAACCAATCACACTAATTTCTTTGTGAAAGTAAACTAACAACCACCACCAATCCCACCCTCACGGTGCCAGGCTTGCCTTTTTGCTTTTTTAAATCCGTGAGTTGCTTATTCCGGTTTCTGACATCAGGCATCTGACTTCCATTTCCACCAGGCTTGCTTTATTGCCTTTTAATCTTTCTCCGGCCTCTGAATTCCGGCTTCCGACATCCACTCCAGTCAGGCCTGCTTCATTGTTTTTAGCAAATCCATAATACGATCCGCATCTGTTCTCAATTTCATTTTCAAGGGCAGTATAGTAACCACGGGATACCCGCGATAAACTTAAAATAATAAGTTAATAAAGCAAGCCTAGCACCATCAATAAATCCAATGAAACTTTTTTTCGCTGTTTACGTACTACCATATAGAAAAACCGGGGAGGAGTTAAATGTCCAAGACTGATGAAGAACTAATAGTTTTAAGCCAGCAGGGGGATGAAACAGCCTTCGCCGAACTGGTGGAACGCTACCAAAATAAGGTGTATACACTGGCTGTACATTTGTTAGCCGATCGAGAAGAAGGCAGGGATGTAGCTCAAGAAGTTTTCATCAGAGTTTATCATGCACTTCCCCGCTTTCGGACAGATGCTGATTTCCTCCCCTGGCTCTATACTATAACAGCAAATATCGCCCGGGACCGCTGGCGCCGGCGGAAACGAGAAAAAGGAACCATCCGGGTATCCCTGGATGAGATAAATGCGGAGTTGGCCGATCACCGCTTTTCCCCTGAGTCGGTTTTAGTCAAAAAAGATGTCAGCTTAATGGTGGAAAAGGCTATAGCCTCCCTCCCCTGGGATTACCGAATACCAATCGTCCTGCGGCATAGCCATGAATTAAGCTATGAAGAGATTGCAGAGATTATGAAAATACCTCTTAACACGGTTAAAACCAGAATACGTCGGGGACGCTTGCTGCTCAAGGATATTCTGGCTCCAATGCTGGAGCAAAGGAGGGACAGTTGATGACCGATAAGAGATGTGTTTACCAAGAACAGATAACCACATACCTGGATGGTGAACTGGAAAGGGAAACAGCAGCTCAGTTCAAAAAGCACATTGAGTCCTGTCCCCAATGCAGCCAGGAACTGAAAGAATGGGAGGGGGTCTTTGATCTACTCAAACTTCCTGAAGAGGAACCGGGACCAGGATTTACCAAATCAGTCCTCAATGCCCTCCACAGGCAAAAAGGTGAAACAGCAGATCTAAAGCAGAACCCTTTGATCTTGCATGATCCCTGGAACATAAAGAATTTAACACTGGTGCTGTCAGCTATTTTCCTCCTTGCTTTCAGCATTACCAGCTGGCTGTTAACCGGAGCAGAACAGTTATTGTTAATCCATCATATCAGCCGCTTTGTCGGTATTTTTGTGGATACAGTCTTCAGCCTGCTGCCAGCACCTTTGGCAGCATGGCTTTACCAGGTAGGAAACTACCTGTCTCTTTTCGCTGATGCTGTGCTCACCGGATTGCAGCAAAAGCTTTTACTTCTTCTTTCATGGGGAGAAACCTTCTTCATGCTTATCAGGTTGCTCCCCCCTACCGCTTGGGTGTTTATGCTGGTTACAGGGTTTATCGCCTGCCTCATTTTGGGCAGGCTGCTGGAAAACAAAACTGCCTAAAAAAAATATTTGATTTAAGGGGAGATCGATATGTCAAAAAAGTATAGACTCGGCCTATTTTTACTGCTTCTGATACTGTTATGCATGACACCAGCTTTAGCTTTTGCCCAGACCGAGACCCAAGAAACCGCTGAACCGCAGTCTATCCATAATGGTGATATAGTGCACTTCACCGGCAACATCACCATAGAACCCAATGAGCAGATCAGAGGCAATGTGGTGGCAATAAGCGGGAACATCGATGTTAAAGGCACTGTTTACGGAGATGTCACTGCTCTGGCAGGTAATATCAGGCTACATTCCGGCTCCTTTGTTTCCGGTAATGTCACTGCCATCGCTGGGGTTATTGAACAGGAGGAGGGAGCGATTGTCAATGGCAGAATCACCTCCCGGGAGAGGATTAGTGGAGGCTACAGATACTCAACCCCCCATCATTACAATTATGATTACAGATTTAATTTTCAGCCTCCCAGCCCCTGGCAGCGGTTTTCAGGATGGCTGCTCTCCCTGCTTGGACTGCTGGCCTTGACCGCGGCAGCAGTGGCTGTTTTTCCCAATAATTTGATAGCAATGAAGAAAGGCATAGAAGCAGAGCCTCTGCGCCTGTTGGGGATCGGCTTTTTGGGGTGGCTCGCCCTCCCGGTGGTTCTGCTTGCCCTTACTCTGACGGTCATCGGCATACCTGTTGCCATCCTTCTGGCTATCTGCCTGCCTATATTGGTGTTGATCGGTATTATTGTTATGGCCTTATTCACAGGTCAGCAACTGGATCAGGCACTTGGCAATAGTTATCTCTCTTTTGTGGACAACAGGCCTCTTATACAGGGTTTAAAAGGAATAGTGCTCATCTGGATCGTGAAAGCCATACCACTGGTCGGTTGGCTGGTTTGGCCGCTGGCTGCACTAATAGGTATGGGTACCGTTCTAGCAACACGCTTCGGCACCAACAAGCCCTGGTTCAAAGGCCGAAACAGTGATCACCAAACTGCACCAAATAGTGAAATCCAGCCGGATATTGAGCAGGAGGAATCTGACCAGCCTAAACCCTTGAAAGAACAGCCTTCTCATGAAACCGGGGTTTCTGATGAAACCGGAGAAGGAAGGGAAATGAGCAATCATGAAAAACACAATCATGAAAAACAAGAGTAAAATATCAGTCTTTCTCCTTTTGCTCGCAGTATTAGGGGTCATAACCTGCTTCACCCCCTCAACTGCACTGGCACAGGACATGGTGGTCACCGGAGGGGATATCCATATCCATGAAGGGGAGCAGGCAAACAGCACAATAGTAATATTTGGCTCCACACGTGTTGACGGAGAGGTCTGGCAGGGTGTTGTGAATATCCTCGGGAACACAGAAATCAACGGCAATGCAGGCAGTGTTGTAGCTATAGGCGGCCCAGCAGATATTAATGGAACTGCCGGGGATGTTGTTGTGGTTGCTGGGCCAGCTTTGATCAGAGGTCAGGTATCAGGTGATCTAGTGGCTGTGGGTGGGTCTGTGAAGCTTGCATCAAATGCAAAGATCATGGGTGATCTGGTCATTGTCGGGGGCACTTTGGAAAGGGATCCCGGTGCTGTAGTAACTGGCAGTGAGGTAAGTTTGAGCCTGAAAGAGGCCCTCAGTGAGCAGATTGTTCAGTGGTTGAAGGGCTTTCCTTTTCCTACACCAAGCTCTCCAGTTTTTTGGTGGCGTCTGGTAAGCCTATTTCTGACAGCTGTAGTGCTTGTACTTGTCAGTATTCTTTTCCCAAAAGTAACCGCAAAAACTGCTCATCAACTGGCAGTCAGCCCTATCTTGAGTCTTTTTTGGGGAATATTGATCACATTCCTGGCTCTGCCGACAACTATCCTGCTCTTCATCACCCTCCTGGGCATCCCCCTGGCAGGTATGCTCTGGCTGTTCCTGGCCTGTGCCTACTACCTGGGGTTTGCCTCTTTGAGCATTCTGCTAGGGAAAAAAGTCCTTACTTCTCTTGGCAGAAAAGAGCCCGAACTCTATATTTCTACTCTTTTAGGGGCAGTTTTTATCGGCATTATCACATGGATTCCCTATGCCGGCATGCTCGTAGGGTGGCTTTTGAAAATCACCAGCCTAGGAGCTGCCGTTCTTTCCCTTGTCAACCGGCAGAAGTCATAAATCAACGATACATAACAGTTGATAAAAAACAGTCGTGTAAGCGGCTGTTTTTTTAGTCATACGCTCAAGGGACAGGCACTTTGGCTCTGAGTCAAGAGAACAGTCACTTTGACCCACTCGATTGGTGGTAATACTGAGTGTCCCGGTGCAAACCAAGACAAGGCTGCTGAATAAGACAATAAAGCAAGCCTATTTGGTGATTAGTCTTTGGAAAATAGGCGGGCAAATAAAGCAAAAAGGCAAGCCTGGCAAGTTGGTGGTTGGTGGTTAGCCGTTGGAATAATATAGAGGGTCAATAAGACAAAAAAGCAAGCCTGGCACCGAGGGGGCACCGGGGTAACAGCAGAGCTAAAACCGGCATACAATACTTTAAGCGTTCCATAATTTGTAACGGTTACTATATATAGCCTCCTGTTATTCTCTTATATTAAAACAGCTATTAGCTACTCGCCCATTAACAGATACTCAGGCGAAAAAAATCATTTAAAAGAAAGGAGTGTTGTTCATGTCAACAGAATGCGAATCCCAGGGCTACCCCTGCTATGATTTCCACGCCCATGTGCACGCTCATGGGGGCAAAACCACCTGCAACCGGGAGCATGCCCATCTGCACCCTGGAGTTACCGGCCCACCACAGCCGAAAGATGGCAGTCATGTACATGACATCAGAGGTGTCACCACCTTTGATTTCGGCCACACCCATGGCTATTTCTCTATGACAGGCCCAGCCATCCAACTACCCGGGGGCTATCATACTCATAGTGTATCTTTCGAAACAAATGAAGTAGATGGACACAGACACCGGATCATGGGCTTTGTTGATCCGTCACAACACTGAAAAGCAGGTAAGAAAATCTTTAAGAATATCATAAAAAAGTCATCTCGTTCCCTCAAAGGGCCCTCCCTTTTACCTGATCAGAAGAGGGCATTTGGGTATAAAAAAACAGGCCGCAGTAGTTCTGCGGCTTTTCTTCTGGGCAAGCTATCACTGGGAAGTTTCTGTCTAAAAGGTCATCTCCCAAATGGGGACACAGAACTGATCAAATATTTCTCCAACAGCATTTTTTGATTGACGGTTTCAATTAAAATAGAAGATCCCCGGCAAAAGCTCATCATCAAGGCACTGACAGCACTGGGCGTATTGAAGTGAAAAATTAATCACCACCCGTTATAATGAATCCTCTGCTCATCAAAGCGCTCAGGTTTAAGTTTTTCTTCTGCAGGGTATCCAACAGCTATCAGGGAAAAGGGGATAATCTCTTCAGGTATTTTAAAGAGTGTGCGCAAGCCCTCCATCAGGTTTTCCTTGGGGTAAACACCCATCCACACTGTACCCAATCCCAGTGCTCTGGCAGCCAGCAGAATATTCTGGGTTGCTGCAGCACAGTCCTGAGGCCAGAAATAGGAGGACTTGAACCGGCTGCTGTCCCCACAGACCAAAATGGCCAAGGGTGCAGACTTGAGCATTGATGAATAAGGATGAAACTCAGGTATCTTATCCAAAAGCTGCCGGTCCTGAATGACGATAAACTGCCAGGGCTGCTGATTGTGGGCCGAAGGGGCATACATAGCGGCCTCCAGCAGTTTCTTGATCAGATCTTCTGCTACAGGTTCAGCTGTATACCTCCTAATACTCCTTCTTGTCAGAATGGCTTCCAATGCATCCACAGGCAGAACCTCCTTTTTCTTTGAAGTTTATAATCCTTTTAAATAAGTAAAATAAGCCTCTTCTCCTGCCGTACACCGAATACCAACCAGCCCTTAAGCAAGGGGCAGTTCCCTTAGCCACTATGACAGTCTAATTGGCTGGCTCTTAGCCACAGGGACAGCACCTTGTCTGGGACTTGGCTGGTGTATCCACAAGCAACAAGATCCATTTCTCTTATAATTATAATACCCCAGACCAGTTGACTACAAACCTCCGGTAATATCTTCAAGTTTTAAAACTGAAGCTCAATCAAAAAAACCATGATAATTCCCTATTGATCAAAAGATCTTCACATTTAGCATGTTGATAGAGATAGCAAGAGATTTTAGCCAGCCTTCTGCCCTAAACAGATCCATCCATCTTCGCATTCAGCATTTTGTTTGCAAGAGATCCATATACAGATAAACTCCCCAATTGTATGCAGCTAGTGGCTTCACCCTAAATTCTGCGGTACTGGGCTGGGCCTATTTCGTATAGGTTCTCCCCCCTACTGTCAATGGCTACTGTTACCGGTAAATTCTCAACTGTGATGCGGTAGATCGCCTCAGGCCCCAGATCAGGGTAGGCAACCACCTGCATCTCTTTGATACAGCGCCCGATCAAAGCTCCTGCTCCCCCGGTTGCTGCCAGGTAAACCGCCCCGTATTTTCTGATAGCATTGATCACTTCAGGGGACCTCCTCCCTTTGCCGATCAAACCCCTCACCCCATATTCCAGTAACTGAGGGGTATATCTGTCCATACGGCTGCTGGTGGTAGGGCCCGCTGCACCACAAGGGCGTCCCGGCCGGGGAGGGGTTGGCCCCACATAATAGATCACTTGTCCCCGCAGATCCACCGGGAGATTTTCCCCTTTTTCCAGAGCAGCTATCAAGCGCTGATGTGCCGCATCCCGGGCGCCATAGATCACACCATTGAGCAGCAGCCTCTGCCCCACCCTGAGTTCTTTGGTTATACCTTCGGCTAGAGGCAGCTGAATCTGGATCAATTCTTGATCATCGTTCATCCCGCTGCCGCACTGTTGGCTGGATCCGCTGTTCAAATACCCCCGGTTTTCTCGTTGCAATTCCTTACTCAACCTTTTCACCCCTCCACTCCCAGGTCTTGTGCCGTGCAGCATGACAATTGAGGCAAACAGCCACTGGTAGTCCGGCTATATGGGTAGGGTATGTTTCAATATGCACAGCCAGTGCTGTTATCCTCCCCCCTAACCCACCAGGGCCGTAACCCAGCTTGTTGATGGCCTCCAGAAGCTCCCTTTCCAGTGCAGCTAGATCAGGGTCCTGATTAGCTGACTTCACATCCCGCAGCAGGGCGCGCTTGGCAAGGAGTAAAGCTTTGTCAGCTGTTCCACCGATCCCAATACCCACTGTAACAGGAGGGCAGGGGTTAGGACCGGCTTTGTCCACCGCATCTAAGATGAATCTCTTCACCCCATCCAGTCCATCTGCGGGCTTGAGCATCCCCAGTGCTGTGCAGTTCTCACTCCCGAACCCTTTGGGCATTACAGTAATCCGCAGCTGATCACCAGGTACAATGTCATAGTAGATTACAGCAGGGGTGTTGTCACCAGTATTTTTGCGGTGTAGAGGATCCGCTACAACAGATTTGCGGAGATACCCATCCTGATACCCCCTGGCAACACCTGCATTGATAGCCTCGGTCAGGGATCCGCCGGTCACATGCACATCCTGTCCGATCTCCACAAAAACCAAAACCATTCCTGTATCCTGGCACAAAGGAATCCGTTCTTGCTGAGCAATACAGGCATTTTCATAGATCTCTCCCAAAATGCGCTTCCCCTGGGAGGACTCCTCTAAATCTGCTGCCTCCTGCAATGCATCCCGGACATCGGAGGGAAGGTCAAAATTAGCCTCTTGACAGAGCCTAGCTACATTTTCCACAATCAGAGAAACAGTTATCTCCTGCAATGCCATCACCTTCAAATATTAATTTACACCTTTTCGAAAAACTCAAGTAACAGATTAGTCGTCAGCCCCAAAAGGCCCCTTAGCTGGACCGGCTTAATAAATCTCAAGAAGCAGATTTAGGGGAATAATCCTGGTTTAATTCTTCTTTTACACTCTTCTTAGCCAGCACAGCTACAGTGCCTCCCACAAGGATCAGCAGCCCCCCACACAGCTGCAGGCCCGTCAGATGCTGTGAGAAAAGCAGTGCAGCCAGAACGACAGTTGTCACAGGCTCTGCATTAGATAGGATTGAAGCGGTAGTAGCACCGACCGCGGTGATCCCGGCAAAAAAGGTAAAGGGTGCTATATTGGAAGTAACCAAGCCACAGCCTGCAGCTGCCAGGAAACCCTTTACAGTCAAAGGGCTCCCCAAACCCCCTTCAAAATAAGTTAAAGGAAGGAGAACAGCTACAGTAAACAAAGAAACAAATGAGTTCATCACTGCTACATCCATATTTTTGACTAGTCTATTGCCCAGTAAAATAAAACCAGTATAAAAAAGAGCAGAAGCTAAAGAC
The DNA here is from genome assembly GCA_012840405.1 of Syntrophomonadaceae bacterium. GTDB lineage: Bacteria > Bacillota > DSM-12270 > Thermacetogeniales > Thermacetogeniaceae > DTU068. The sequence continues at coordinate 10,794 of DULM01000132.1, forward strand.
ATGGCAATGCCAATAGTATTTACCTCACCCAATGAGGAATCAAGAACCATGAACAATCCGGCAAAAGAAATAAAGATCGCCACTACAGTACCCCGGGTGAGTTTCTCCCCCTGGAAGTAGGAGAGGACTGCCACCAGGAGGGGGTGTGTATAGAATAATAGTGTAGTTAGGCCCGCAGATATATATTTCACAGATGCTACAAACAGGATCGACTGCACAAAATTTAACACACCACCCAAAATAAACAACCAAAAAACCTGGTTCCAGCTCAATTTGATCTTGATTCTCCGTACCGCCAGATAGAGAAAGAATACAAGGGTTGCTACCAGATAGCGGTAAAACAAAAAGTTCAGGGTCGTAACCCCTTCCTCATAAGCATAAAGAGAAAAAATAGGGATAAAACCGTAACAGACTGCGGAAATTAGAACGAGTATTACACCAGTTTGATATAACATAGTGACACCTTTCTTACAGTGATAAACATCTAGGATATTTTATATAGATATTGCCTTTGCGCGCCGGGGATGTGGCGCTGGGGGACAGAGTCCCGAGTATGGTCAGTTTATCCCTGCCAGCGCAGCGACCTGTGTAGGTTACTTGCCCTTGACGAAGGAGCAGCTAACGACAGCCGAAAGGAAACATTGTTACTGAATGATGACAGAACTAACTGGGGTACAAGCTCTTAATTTAACTGGAGTTTCCGGTGATAAACAGTTACTCACCGAATTCAATATATAAATACCGGTATTAGAGCTTTTGTCGCAAGCAGCAGGGTTAAAACACTGCTCGGATCGCACAGGGGGACTGTCACACTGATCGTCCGATCAGTCAACCCGTCCCCCTGATCGGTCTACTGGTCGGTGGAGTCAGCTGCAGCTTTAATTGCTGCAACAATCTTTGCATACCCTGCACAGCGGCACAGGTTTCCTGCGATAGCAGTACGGATCTCTTCATCTGTGGGATGAGGATTTTTCATTAAGAGGGCTTTAGCTGACATCAGCATCCCTGGTGTGCAGAAGCCGCACTCCACAGCAGAGTGCTCCAGAAATTTCTGCTGCAGAGAATCCAGTTGTCCGTCCTCAGCCAACCCCTCTACGGTTATGATCTCCTTTCCGTCCACCTGGGGTGCCAGCACCAAACAGGAGTTAACTGCCTTTTCATCCATGATCACTGTACAGGAGCCGCATTCCCCTTCCCCACAGCCCTCTTTTGTACCGGTCAGCCCCAACTCATCCCGCAGCAGGTCGATCAGCCTCATACTGGGGCAGACATCTATCTGATAGCTTTTTCCGTTCACTTTAAATTCGATCAGCATACTCTCACCCTCTTCTGTTCGGCTAATGCTGCCAGGATTTTATCAGGTGTAACAGGCAAATCAGATAGGGATGTCCCTAAAGCATTATTGACTGCATTGATAACCGCAGCAGCAGTAGGCACAGTTGATATTTCCCCAATACTTTTAGCTCCAAAGGGGCCCTCATCACCCTCATGCTCGATCAACAGGACCTTCACATCAGGCATGTCCAATGCAGTGAGCATATGATAGTTTGCAAAACTGTTGTTCAGGGGCCTCCCTTTCTCATCTATCCTTACCTCTTCACAAAGGGCATAGCCAATTCCCATCTGTACAGCCCCCTGGAACTGCCCTTCGATCATACCTCTATTCAAGGCTCGCCCTATATCACTAACAGCCAGAAAATCTGTCACACTGGTCAGTCCTGTCACCGTATCTACTACCACTTCAGCAAACTGCACAGAGTATGATCCTGGATTGGAGGATGAATGGTAAGTATACGCCGCATTTAGACTTCTGAAGTTTTCCCGAATGGCTTTTTCAGCGATCTCCTGATAAGAGATAACTCGCTTTTCGGCCTCTCCCACAGTGTACACACAGCCCTTTTCCACTCTTAGATATTCCTTTGGTTTACCCAGTATCAGCGCCGCATTCTCCAGGATCTGTTCTTTCAACATCTCCGCGACCTTCTTGGCGCAAGCCCCAACAACATAGGTCACCCTACTTCCATATACCCCGGGGTCATATCCGGTATATTCTGTATCAGCCTCAGTCACAGTGATCAGAGCAGGGTCTATATCCAGGACTTCTGCTATAATGATTTTCATAACAGTGCCTATACCGCAGCCCACATCATGGATTGATGCATTCAGGTTCAAGCTGCCATCCTCATTCATTTTCAGCACCATGCTGGTGGAATCGATAAATCCCCCATACATGCCGTTTTTATGGGCACCACAGGCAACACCAACACCCCGCCGGTACCTTCCCTGTTTATCTTGGCTGTTATACCTCTCTTTCCAGCGAAAAGCCTCGGCCCCTTTTTGCAGGCATTCGATTACCCGGGCATCCCCTAATGAAAGCTGGACCACTGGATCCATATCATAGGGATGAACCAAGTTTTGCAACCTGAATTCAACCGGATCCATCCCTAGCTTTTTGGCCAGTTGATCCATGTGAATTTCCACAGCTGTGATGATCTCCGGAGCCCCCCACCCTCTAGAGCCACCGGATCTGACTGTATTGGTATAAACAGCACGGCCGCTGTGCCTGTAGTGAGGAATTCTGTAAAGTTTACATACCTTTTGCGATAAGGTGGCAACATAATCCGGTGAAGCGCCGGCATATGCTCCAGAATCAAGGGTGCTGTCGGCAATCAACTCCAGCAGTTTGCCGCTTTTGGTCACTGTGGTTTTAATCCTGGTCTTCACTGGTGGCCTGACCCTGGTATGAATAATACACTCTTCCCGATCCAGTATCAGTTTAACCGGCCTCTTAGTTTCCATTGCCATAAAAGAGGTCACAGGTTCAAATAAAAACTCCTGTTTACCGCCGAAAGAACCCCCAATAGGAAGTTTAATCACTCGCACATCGCTGTAATTCATATCAAAAAGCTCTGCCACCACAGTCCTCACACCATAAACACTCTGGGTTGGGGTCCAAATCGTAAGTTTCCCTGCGGTGTCATAGTAAGCGATACAGCCATGGGGCTCAATAGCGGCATGGTGGATCCTCTGGGTCTGGGTTTCACTTTCCATGGTTATGCAGTCTTCAGTTGTAGGAGGAACATCTCCTACATCGACAACATACTCATGAACCACATTCCCTCTAGGCTGGATCTTCACTTCTCTGTTGTTCAATGCCTCTTCCGGTGTCAATAAGGCAGGAAGTTCTTCATACTCTATATCGATCAGAGAAACCGCTTCTCTGGCTGCAGCAAGACTGGTGGCTACCACTGCTGCCACCCGGTCCCCCACATATTTCACCCTTTCAGCAAAAAGGGTCTCATCTTCAAAACACATCTGCTGGCCTGGGATAATCCTATAAGTGCTGAACATTTTATTTGGAGAATTAAAATGAGAGAATATCTTGATAACTCCCGGAACTTTTTCAGCCCTGCTGGTATTGATCTGCTTCACAATGCCATGGGGAATGGGACTTAATAAAAGTTTGGCATACAGCATATTAGGCATTTTCACATCACAGCAGTAATCAAGATCACCTGTTACCTTGCGCACACCATGATCAGGGGGGAAAGTCCTGCCCACATACTTAAACTCTTTTTTCATACCCTGCCCTCCTTATGAAAAAGTACTGATACAAAACAATATCAAGAAAAGTGCTGAAGGAATACCAATGCCCCTATGCTTAGTGTATAAGCTGTAGTATATTAGTGCAATGGTAAGGGGCTGGAAATAATACCGGGCGGGCCGATCAGGTCAACCTATCCCCCTGATCGGTCAGATGTTGGCGAAGAAACTCTTCGGCCTTTCTCCCACCATACCGACAATCTTGTACATATCCTGCAGTTGGTCATAAAGATAATCTTTATAAAGGCTGAAGTTTTTTATCTCTCCTGTGCTGCGGACATGGATGCGGGGGCCGGTGCATTTCATCTTCATATCCCCGATGCTTATTGTATTTATCCCCTCTGGAATAATGGGGTAATCTTTGTCGATGATCTCCTTGACCAGTTCTTCCACTAAAGCAAGATCTACTTTGGGCTGCTCTAAGTAACAGAGAATAAAACCTTGCCGTACATCATCATGGCCATCCGCCTTAGGAACCCCCATCCTCTGCAGCACCATCTGGGTAATATCCTCTGCTGAGTGGGCCATTTTGCGGTGGTAAAGTGATTTGTAAACAATAGACTTAATTTCTTCGGGCAGAGGCCCAAAAAAGGAGGGGCGGGCAATGATCACCTCTTCACCGATCCCCACCAGCACATCCGCATTCCGCTTCAATACCGGATAAAGGAGTTCGAAATGCTCCACCACAATCCGGCAGCCGTCCTTCATAGCCTTATGTACCGCATCAGCCAAGACTGCCGGTTGGGTAAAAGCAAGCTCAAAACACATATCCACATGATAGGTATGATGCTCAAAACTACCTGTTTCAGCATGATGCAGCAGAGGAAGTGGGCGTGTGTTGATGCGCTCATCATCATTGGAAAGTTCCAGACCAGGGAACATTCCCTGGATCAGCAAGGATTTTCCTGCCCCGGCATCACCGATCACACCGATGAGCAGGTCTTCCGCCGACAAATAGCGGTGGGTAAGGTCCGCTCCCAGTTCATGGATTCTTCTCCTCCCCCGCGGAGCGAAGTAGACAGCATGCATCAAATACTCATGGATCTGCAGCATCACAATCTCCCCATTCCACTAACAGACCCAGCAGTGGCGCATGCTGCTGTGCACCATAGATGTCCCTTTCTCCAAATGCACCACATGGAATCTGTCTTTTCATTGTTGCCTTAAATGCGCAGGCAGGGTCAAAATAAATAGCTGAAAGAATATCCTCCTCAGGCACACCATAAAGCTTTGCAATGACACTGGCATTTAAGCTGTTATTTTTTTTGATCCGCTCATAGGTCTCCCTATCCTTAAATATAATATCGATAGTCAGTTCAAAGGGGCCCGCATTTTTTGTCCTGATTACCTGTGCTAAATCCACTAGAGACTTCATGAGCGCACCTCCTCAAAAGTGATAGGGAAGAGTTCATTAGGATCTTTTACAGTTATCAAATGGTGAACAGAATAAACATATACCTCTCCCACCTTAAAATCAGATGGAGAATAGGGAAAAGCGAGATTCCCGGCAGTGGAAAGCCTGCCTGGAAAACCGTAATGAAGCATTGTTGAACGGGCAAACCCAAGAACCACCTCAGCCAGTTCCTGTGTTTCAGCCACTGCTTCTATAACTATGCCAACTTCATGTCCTGCCCTGGGATCTGGCTCCAAATCACCCATTACCCCATTTTTCCCATAGACATGAAACATCAATTTATACTTTCCGCTCTCCCAGTTGAAGTTCTCCCGGGTGCGCTCCTTAACCCCCTCAATTATCTCATCAAGGTGTTCGATAAAGCGGGGGTCCCGGGCTCCGGCAATGGTAATCACCCGGTAGCCGACCATTTTAGCACCCTCAACTTTCAAAGTATAGCTATCCTCTGGGCGAAAAAGGCTGTTCCGCACAGCCACCCGCCGCTCTGTAACCTGTTCAAACTGGCACTGATAAAGGTCTAAGCTGCCACCTGGCCCCGGCAGCAGGTAGGGATTGCTTTTTTCATAAAGGGTATGGGCAGCAACAGATGCAACTGTTGCCCGCCTGCTGGCATTGGCAGGTTCCACCATAAATTGGTCATGCTCCAGAAAACCAACCATACAGTCACTGCCACTCCCAGGGAGTGCAGCGATAGCAGCGCATTCCAAAATCTTGCCTAGGTGCAGAGCTAGTCCGGTGGGATAGCCCTTCCATACTGCATAGGCAGCAAAAACAGCCGGGTCATAGCTGCGTCCTGCCAGAATAACATCAGCCCCATTATCCAAAGCATTGATCAATGGCTCCAATCCCATCTGGGCCACCAAATAGGTGCTGTCAGATATATCTGCTTCGGTCAGGGCAGGAACCGGCCCCAAAGGAGTCACCCGCTCATCCCACAAGGCCTCTTTTAAATAAGGCTTGGGAACATCAGCTGGTATAACTGCCATTTTAAATGACAGCCCTTCTTCATAGGCAACCTCCTCAATGATCTCCCGGCACCACTCTAAATGGGGCTTGGCACCTGAGCCCCCCGCTGTCCCGATTAGCAGAGGCACACGCAGCGAGCGGGCTGCCCGCAGGAGATAGGTCAGGTCCCTTTTAACAGAGCCCCGAGCCACAAAGGATTTGCCAGATCCCAGGTAATAGGGGCCGGGATCAGTAGAACCTGCATCCACAGCAATAACATCTGGCCCAAAGGAAAGGCCTCGCTCAAAGGAACTGTCAGGGAAGCCGTATCCCAGTATAGCAGTAGGTGAGAGCAGAGTTAATGGTTTCATCAATACCACCAGATCCTTTCAGATTCTTATCAACCTGTCTGCCCGATGCCGCAAGATGCGCAGAGCCCGATTCATTTCATTAACCACGATCATCATTCCCTCATCAACACCCATCCCGGGTTTGGCCAGCATCTGATCGGGGCGGGAAGCCAGAGCAACATGGACACAGACCCTGGCGGATTGGTCTGTTTCATTACAGGTGCCCCCTAGATAGGCGCCCATTCCCCGCTCCTTGGCATAGATAATAGCTTCCAAAGTGTTGTTGATGCCTCCCAGATCCGGGGTTTTTACCTGGATCATGTGGCCGGCATCTGCCTCCACAAAATCACGCACATCCTCCAGGGTATTGCACCACTCATCAGCAACAATCTGTACACGGGCACCCTTGACAACCAACAGGAGCTTCAGCTTATGTAAGGCCTCCATCTGCCGCTCTTTGGAACCCATATCAACAGGCCCTTCAATACGCAGTTGCAGGGGTTCTGCTGCGGTTTCCAGATAGGCAAGATAATCAGCAATCGCCTCCAAGTTGTCATCAAAGGCCATGCCCAGAGTGCCGTAAACATCTATATGTAAAACCGGCCTGTAATCATCACCACCTAGCTGCTCAACCCTTCTCCGCAGCCAGGAAACATATTCATAGAGTTTCTCCCCTTTTCTGCCCAACTTGGTCTCCACATTATTAACCAAGCCATGGGGTAGAACCCCGGCTCTTTTAATAATAGCCTTATCTGCGTTGGTAAAACGCTCATCACCGGTTTGGGCAAAAACCGGAATCGGTTCTAGAGATAGTTTGGTATTGTATTCCTCGGCAAGCACCTCACACATCAGCCTTTTCTCTTTCAAGGAAACCGCATGAAGCAGTGCCTGGGTAATACCGTAGCGGAGAGCTGTATGGAGCCGCCTGCCGTCAGGCCCTGTCAGAGAATCAAATTCCTCAGCCATCTGCCGAAAGGAGGTTATCTCCCTTCCCTCCAGCCTTTTGGCTATATAACCTTCAACAACAGGAACAAAATCCTCTGCCAGGAAGAGGGGATCCCGTCCGCCCGCTCCGGAATATTGGACAGCAGCACAGTCTCCAAAAGCCATCTGCCCGTCTGAGAGCAGCAGCATGACACTCAAAGATTCACCACGCTGACGCACCCGGGTAAAGCCCGGGGTCATGGGATCACCGTCATAGGATGCCCCATTCTCTTTAGCGCCCCTTTTGATAGCCAATTGATCATCAAAAAAGAATCCTGTCAAACCAGGTGAAGCCAGTACCCTCTCAATCAGCATCTCCTTCACCTCGGTTTCCCAACTAATCTGCCTTTACTGATGGCATAAATATCATCGATCACCATATGGAATCCCGCTTGCCTTCTTTCCAAACGTCCCCGTTCTTCGATCTTTAAGCGGTGAAATTCCTTAACCTCTTTGGAAAATGGTAGATTACCTGTATTGAGAAACCTGATGGCACCATCCTTATCACGCACAGGCATAATCTTCCCCTGTGTATGGCGGGAGGGAGCAAAGGGTACATCCAGCACACCTGCTTCAAAGGAGCGTACAACCCCTACAGCCAGGTCTCCCTCTCCCAACTCGAAAACCCTGCTGAGAATCTCATTTACCTCTCGTATGATGACATCTTCCTCTTCTTTTAGGTAAGAGGTAACTGCGATCTTCTGTTCATTGAGCATCCGGATAACCTGACGTGTGCAGAGAAGCCCTGCAATATTGGCTTCAGCGGTAGGCACACCAAGGGCTTCATGGGGTGTTTTCACAATTACCTTATTGACACCGGCCAGGGCTGCAGTGGCAGCACCCCAGGCAATAACACCCAGTGCCCGTGATTCATTCTGTGGGAAACCTCCCATCCACTGATGGAAAACTGTTGTCAGCTGCACATCCTGAAAACCAAAGCGGTCCAGATATTCCCGGCCTAAGCGGGCCAGGGTGCGCAGAGCAGCTGTATCCTGATACAGATTACCCCCCTGGCCATACCCAATGGCAATGCTCTTCACTCCCTGCTCTGCAGCAAGCAGCGCCTCAATAATGCCTATGGCATGGGAAATACAGGGGGGTACCAGTGTACCTGTTAAAGGTCCAAACATCTCCCTGTTGATGATCAAACCCTGTTCTGCATAAGCACCACAGAGCCTGTCCACATACTGCCAGTGGGCAAGGGATCGCTCAAGGGGCACATCTTTGGCATAAGGTATATTATAAGAGATCCCTCCACCTTCAAAGTCTGTAAATCCCGCAGCAAGGGTAATCTCAGCCAGCAAGCGGGCATCAGGGGTTCCGTGTCTCACCTGAACAGGGTTATTTAAAGTATTGATGATCTTGCGGCAGTTATCCACCCCATAATTGACTGCAGGAAGACCATTTAATAGAGATCTCCCTGCTGCTTTTGACTCCTCAATTCCTCTAGCCGCCTCCGTGTAGCGGTTCTGTCGTGTATATGAATCTATAGTTGTTGGTAAAAAGTCAGCTTCACCTTCAGTTTCCAGTCGAGACAAAAGATTGATATGCTCGGAGAGCAATGCCACACCTGCCCTGGGCTGCAGGTATATCGTTCCATCATTAAGGCCAGCCTTCAGCTTGCAGTATGCTATCTTGCTTTCCGGCAAAGATCTATGAAACTCGAAGGCATCAGCAAGGTCAACCTCTGCTCCGGTGGGCCAAGAGTTTAGCACAGCCTCGCGCTCCTGTTCAAAATATGACATCTCCCACCTACGGTTCTCCAGCTTTAACATTCATATCCTCCCCAATGATTTCAGAGTATCCTTTATAAGTGCCTCTGCGGTCTCCGGATAATCTTCAGCCAACAATCCTATCGCATATAAAATATATTTATGATCTAGCATGAGTTGAGGCTGGCGGGGGGTAAGGTGTAGGGGGTGTTCCAGCCTCAACCCTGCCCTTAATAAACTGCCTGCATCATCGGCAAAAACAAGGGCACCACCTGTTCCGATCAGAATATCTATCTCTGTCAGGTCTTTACCCTGCTGGATCCATAACCTTCCCTCAGGGGTAAAAACCTCATTTAATTGACCGGAGTGGCGCAGCAATGCCTCTCTGATACAAGCAGTGGCAAAAATCCTGTCAAAATACTTTTCTCTTTCATTTGCAGCAATCAGACTGCGTTCCCTCTTTATTTTATTGGCGTATTCTCTCAGAGCATGTATATCTTCATTTTCCTCAATCACTTCCAGCAGTGTCTGTAGACTGACCCGCATCCCCAGGTCACCCTCAACCGTGCGTTTGGCAAAAGGCTCAGGGAGTCCCTTGAGGACAATTCCACTCCTTCTGGGTTTTCCATCACAGAAGGAATGAACATCAGTGGTAGCACCACCCACATCTACGATAACAACCTCTTTACCGCTGGTCTTGTTGAGCAACTCTCCGGCCTTCATTACTGCCAGAGGGGTGGGCATGGCCAGGCCAACCTCTTGCTGGATAACATCAAGGCCCTTTGCTTTCGTTATCTCCTGCAAATAAAGCTCTCTGATCGCCTGGCGAGCCGGTTCCACCTGGAGGACATTGATCTCTGGCATCACATTCTTGGTAACCACCACATGAGGGATCCTTTTTTCTAAAATCTTTTTCACATCAGAGGCCGCAGACTTATTTCCGGCCACAACAACTGGGACAGATAAGCCTGATTCTGCAATACGAGCAGCATTTTCTAGTATGTTTTTACGGTCCCCTCCGTCTGTACCTCCCGATAAGAGCAGCAGATCAGGTTCAAGCTCTTTTATTTCATCCAATTCCTCATCTGAAAGGGTGTAAGCATAGGTTGCCATCACCCTTGCTCCTGCTCCCAGTGCAGCCTCCCGGGCGGCCTTTACAGTAAGTTCCGGTACCAAGCCAATAGCTACAATCTTCAAGCCACCCGCAGCTGAACTGCAAGCTTTTTTCACTGCAATACCATCCAACTGCTCAGGGGTAAATGCCTCTAGAGCTTTATTTAAACCGTCAAGCAAACCTGTTTCAGTTGTGGTGGGTGCCCGTGATGTACCGATCAGGGCAGGAGGAACCAGGTTAACAAGGCTGACTTTAGTATAGGTGCTGCCAAAATCGATCAGCAGTGCTTTCATAGGCCCAGATCCTTTTTCAAATCTTGAATAGCCACCTCCGGGAGAACACCTGGAGGGTATACACGATCAAAACCCATTTTCTTAAATAGCTCTTCAACCTCATTGAAGGTTCTTTTGCCTACAACCAGGTTGCCGCCCACATAGAGGAGGATATCCCCGATACCTGCCTCCTGACATTTCTCCCGCAAACCCCGGCAATCCATTTCACCATGGCCGTAAAGAGAAGATACCAAAATCGCTGCTGCATCGCTTTCAATTGCAGCATTGATAAACTCCTCCTGAGAAACCATAACCCCTAGGTTAATAACCTTAAAGCCTGCCTCTTCAAAAGCCATCTCCAAGATTTTGTTACCAACGGCATGAACATCTGAACCAATTACACCGAGGACTATCCTATTATTCCCAGGCACCAGCCCGGCCTCCTTTAAGTGATGAGTAAAACGGGTAAACGGTGACAGGCTTGCTTTATTGCTTTATTTGTCCGCCCTATTTTCCAACGACTGATCACTAACTACCAACTGCCAACTTGCCAAAGCTTTTTTATTGCTTTATCGAACTACTGTTGACATTGCTGTGTCTATACTACAGTGCCATACTACGATGCCAAGTTTGTTTATTGCCTTATCGATTAATACTGAAATTGCTGTGACTATACTATAGTGGGACTATACTATAGTGGCAGACTTGCTCTATTGCTTTATCAATCTACTGTTGACATTGCTGTGACTAAACTACAGTGCCATGCTACGATACCAAGTTTGTTTATTGCCTTATCGGTTTAATGCTGAAATTGCTGTGACTATACTATAGTGGCAGACTTGCTCTATTGCTTTATCAATCTACTGTTGACATTGCTGTGACTAAACTACAGTGCCATGCTACGATACCAAGTTTGTTTATTGCCTTATTTAATCGTGAGTCACTTACTCCGACTTCTGACATCCGGCATCTGACTTCTATTTTGACAGCCACCGTTTACCCAGATTATTAACAAGCTATTTCTTCGTCTCCTACCTCTTCAGCTATTTCCAACGACTAACCACTAACTACTAATCACCAACCACCAAGCGGCCCGGCCTCGGTTTGCGCCGGGCATCGCCCAGCTATCCCACCATTTCAGTGAGTCAAAGTCACCGTCCCCCTGACTCACAGCTACCAACTAGCTAGGCAATCTTTTTGCAAAGCTCAACTGCTAATGCAGCATCTGGGGCATAACCATCAGCACCGATTTCATCAGCATAAGCCTGGCTGACCGGTGCTCCTCCGATTACAACCTTTACTTGATCACGCAGATTGCTCTCTTTCAGGGCGTCAATAACCTCTTTCATAGCAGGCATGGTTGTGGTCAACAAGGCAGACAGGCCAACGATACTAGGCTTATGCTCTTTGACAGCAGCAATAAATTTATCTGCCGGTACATCTACTCCCAGATCCACCACATTAAATCCGCTGCTGTCCAGCATCATGCTGACCAGGTTCTTGCCGATATCATGCAGGTCACCTGCTACTGTGCCGATAACAATAGTACCAGCATTGGGAATATCGGCCCCCTCGATCTTTTCTTTAGCCAGATCCACACCGGCCTTCATAGCCTGGGCAGACATCATCATTTCGGGTACAAACAGATTGCCCTCTTTGAATCGCTCCCCTACCTCATTGATGCCTGGGATCAAACCCTCATTGATTATCTTCAGGGGGTCTTCACCTGCTGCCAGCAGTGCAGCTGTGGTTTCTTTCACCTTTTCGATGTCAGCTTGAATAACAAACTCTGTTAAATCCTTAATACTTGCCATAATAATCCCTCCACTTTTACGATTAAGTGTAATAATTTATTGTTCATACTGACTAAATACCCAGCCGGTCCTTTGCCTGTTTTATTACTGCGTCTATTTTCTCTTCCACTTCCGGTGCCAGTGGTACCGGCTTGTGCTCTTGCATAATGGAGCGCAATCTTTCCCTAATCCGTTCCCTCATGGACTTAGCTCCGGCAGCTTCCCAGGAACTATAAGTGCTGAAATCGGACAAGGTGGGCTGCCATTTCTCCCGGAAATGCTTCGCTGTATGGGCGTCACCCAGGTAGTTACCGCCGGGCCCCACTCGTTTCACAGCATCTACAGCCAGATACTCGGGGGTTGTGTTCACACCCTTCAAAATATGCCTTGCCCTGGAAATGACCTCATCCATCAAAACCAGGAGTTCTAAAGAACCGGTCCGTCCGGACTCAATGTAAAAAACATCATGCATCAGGTTGCAGCCCTGCAGTGCGCCCATAACTGTAAACATAGTTGCTTCTGCAATCGCCTGTTCATCAAAATCTTTGGAACTGCTGCAGCCTGCATAACCCCAACTGGGTAGGGAATAGAAACGGCTGAGGTCACATACACAACCCTGTAAGAGCAGAACCTCAGGCACCGCGTAACAGGCTACCATAGTGCGCATATCCAGAGGAGAACCTCCAAACCCATAAAGGAAAGGAGCTCCCGGGTTCTTCAGTTGATGGAGCACTAGCCCGCAGAGTGCCTCTGCATTGGCCTGAGCTACAGCCCCTGCCACAGTAACCGGAGTGGAAGCACCCTCCACTGCACCACAGGCAAAGTTGACTGGAATTTTGTTCTCTGCGGCATAAAGCAGTTTGTCTACTGACTCAAATGGCAACTGCAAAGGGGATGTGGGCTCACAATAAAGGACAAAGTGCGGCATATTTTTTAGCTTTTCCCGTCCCCCCACTGCTGCTGCTGCCATTTCGGTGATATCAGCTACAGTTGGGGCATCCTCAGCAATGACCACCTGAGGTTTCACACTGTTTTTGAGCATCAAGGCATACTGGATGCGGTTGATCATCCTTTTATCCACATCTGACAACAGCCCCATGGACATCACAAAATCCAGCTGAGGAAGTGCATCTACAACCCTGATGGCAGTTGCTACCTCCTCAGTTGTCCAATCCCTGCGCTCACCAGTAAAGGGGTCCAGGTAAACCAGTGTATCGGACCCTGCCCCAAAATGGACATTGGATTTCTCCATCCAGATCACCGGTTCACCCAGCCTGTTATATAAAGTAATTCTTGAGGGGGCAGAGTGGAGCGCCCGTTTGATCAATGCTTCTGGAATATGGGTACGACCTTTGCTGTCTATGTAGGCGCCCCCCTTCTTTAGTAAATCCGCTGCTTCATCATGGTGTACAATTACTCCTACTTCATCTAAAATGCGGCAACTGGCGCTGTGAATATCCTTCAACTGTTGCAAGGTTAATGTTCTAAACGCTATACCATCTCCGTGTTTGCTTGCATATTCCATCTAACACGCCCCCTAAGACCGAATTTCTTCTTCCCGTTGCCTGATAATTCTCTGCATTTCCTCTGCTGCACCTTCAGGCAACGCTGCAGCCTGGTGTTCCGCCAAAATCCTCTTAACCTCTTTAACCGCTTTATCCATCGGGGTTTCCTTATCTTTGCCCAACCATTGCTCCCAGTGGTATCTGTTGAAGAAGCGAGGACTCCAGATCTCCTCCCGGAAATACTTGAAAGTATGGGGGTGTGCCATATAATTGCCACCAGGACCCACTTCATGGATGCAGTCCACTGCCAGATGATCCCGGGAGATTCTGGTTCCCGCTCCACTATATCTAGCCATACTGATCAGTTCATCACAGATTGCTAGGAAGGGCAGGTAACCGGTTTTGCCCCCCTCCAGGTACCCCACATCATGCACCAGGTTGCAGCCTTCTAGCTGAGTCATCAGAATTGTGACTGCCGCTTCAGCACCTGCTTGCACATCAGGCACAGGTGCATTGACACAACCAGCTTCTGTGAAGTTGGGCAGCCCATAGAACTGGGCAAGCTGTGTCATAATGCCGTAGTTCATATAGGTTTCAGGTGCACCATAGAGGGTGGTAGTGGTTTTCATATCCATCGGTGTTGCACCACCACCAATAATGATGGGAGCACCCTTCTTCTTTAGCTGAGCAATCACTACACCAGCCAGAGCTTCAGCATTCATCAGAGTAATACAACCTGCCTTGGTCACAGGTGTTGTGCCTCCTGCCAGGACACCTGGTGTATAGACTACAGGAATGTTGTATTCGAAACATTTATACATCTTGCCCACCCCATCATGGGTGTGCACCAAAGGAGAGATAGGTTCAGAGTAGAGAATAATATATGGATTAGCCTTTAGCTTTTCCACACCACCAACACAGGCAGCAGCCATCTGAATTATTGCTTCGGTGTTTTCGGCATTATGAGCTGTGAAAATGATAGGCTTGCTGCAGTTTAAGGTCATGGCCTCAAACTGATGCAGATCGCTGACATCAGGATTGGTATCAGAAGCAATAGCATGGCTCATCAAAAAATCAAAGTTGGGAAGAGCGTCAACAACCCTAGATGCATCAACAACATCTTGTTTGGTAGATGTTCTGCGTTCATTGGTCTCTAAATCGATAGTGAATGGCAGATCAGATCCTGTTCCATAGTAAACCCGGTTCTTTTCCAGGGGCATCACCCGCTCCCCCAACCTGTTAGCCACAGATATCCGTTTGGGTGCCAGTCGCAAGCACTCCTCCACCAGCCATGGCTGGATCCAGACATGCTCGCCCTCGACCCGGCAGCCTGCATCCTTCAACAACTTAAGCGCTTCCTTGTTCTTTACCACAATCCCAGTGCGCTCCAACACTTCAAGTGTTGCATAATGGATTTGCTCAAGCTGCGCATCAGTTACCCATTTCAACTGAGGAGTAACCTGTTCGCTGTAGTTTGATATCAACTTCTCCACATCGAAGCCTCCTTATGATAATAATAATTGAGGTTTGGCCTACAATCCTCTGATACAAGGGTAACAAGGAAAAACTTCCTACCCTGACACCAGTCAACCTGCTACATTTCAGTTAAGAAGTTAATAAATCCAGCCTACAACAGGTCAACTTTTTTCTCTTAATAGTTATTCTGCCTATTTTATATAGCAAAAACCATGCCAAAAGAAAAAAACCCTGTAAGATCCCTATTTGCTGCCTTACGCAAAAATATTCCTTCTGCAAACGCAAAAAATATTTGCGCCTTTTTAAGGTTGCTCATAAATTGCCGCAAAGATATTTTGCGGCAGCAGATCAGGGTCAGGGTTTCTTTATAGATCGCATGTAGGAACCGCTTTGTCGCGCGGGGGTCTGTCCCCCAGATCGGTCAGTTCATCCCTGCTAGCGCAGCGACCTGCAAAGGTTGTTACTTGCCCTTGACGAAGGAGCAGCTAACAACAGCCGAAGCGAAACATGGATGTTGAGCTAGGCGACTATGCGCTATTGAATCGGCATAGGAGCCGATCGGCTGTCGTCTGCGGAAAGTATACGGGCAAGTCCAACCGGAGCTTATGTCGCAAGCGGCAGGGACAAAACTGCTCGTCACCCAGTAGGACTGTTACCCTGATGGTCGCAGGGTAGTATTATTCTCCTTGTCTCATCCTACCGTAGGCATCTGCCGCTTTCATAGCAGCAACAACACTCTCAGGGCTTACAGATATTGGTTCATTATAAATAGTCTCTCCTTCAGCACATGCGGTTGCAGCAACTCTCATCAGGTCTTCATCTGACACCCCTTCCATCCCTAGGTCTGCGAAAGTTGTGGGAAGGCCTACAGCCTCACAGAACAAGAATACCTCATCCACTAAAGAGATAGGCTTGTCTGTCAAGAATAGAGAGGTCAGTGTTCCAAATGCCACCTTTTCACCATGATAATAGCTGTGGGTTTGCTCCAAAACAGTTAACCCGTTATGAATTGCATGGGCTGCCGCCAATCCCCCACTCTCAAAACCGATTCCGCTCAATAGGGTATTGGCTTCAATCACATGTTCCACAGCAGGGGTAACCGCATGAACTGCACACGCTTCCTTTGCTGCCACACCATATTCCAGTAAAGTTTCATAACACAGCTCTGCCAGTGCAAAGGCAGCCATCGACCCATAGTCCCCGGTCATATTCTGTGCATACTTAGTTCTAGCCGATTCAGCTTCAAACCAGGTAGCCAGGGCATCACCCATACCTGCCACCAAGAATCTGGCAGGAGCCTGTACCACAACATGAGTATCCACCAGCACCACATTGGGGTTTTGGGGCAGAATCAAATAATGATCAAAAGTGCCATCAGGTTTATAGATCACAGACAGAGCACTGCAAGGAGCATCAGTAGAGGCGATAGTAGGCACCACCACAACAGGGACTTTCATTTGATAAGCAACTGCCTTGGCTGTATCCAGTGTTTTCCCCCCACCAACACCGGTTACCAGGTCACATCCAGTATCCCTCATCAGCTGTGCTAGTCGATGGATTTCCTCTTCAGAACACTCTCCCCCAAACCTGACTGTTTCCACCTGCACCGCCTTCTGGATAGCAGGCAAATAGGAAGGGATGATCTTCTCTAGGACATAAGGGTCACAGATCAACAGCCCCTTTTTTCCAAAGCGAGCCATCTCCTCCCCTAAGCGCTTCATGGTGTCATAACCCTGGACATAGCGTCCCGGAAAAATAGTGGTACTGATCATTTTCCTGTTCCCCTTTCTAACACTGCATTTTGATTAGTATTTGGGGAATATAATTCAAATATTCCCATCCCCGTTGCTTTTTATCAGCCCAAGGTTAGCTATGAATTCTCTCACATAAGCGCTTTATAAAGCAACCGGCATCAGATACTGATTACACAAAAAATAAGTCAAGATCCAAGAAACAGTTCATTTCTTGCACCAACAGATGCACATAAAACCTGCTTCCTTATAAACTCTGAAAGAACTATGCGAATTTTTACTGGGCGCAAATATTTTTTGCGGTGGGCAGTACTGTAGGCCAATCATTTTGAAGGTTGGCCATCTTGCTGGTATAAATCGGATATTATAGTCTCTAGAATAATAAAAGGACGCCGTCTCCATAAAAATGGGGGCAGGATCGCACAGGGGGACAGTACCCCTGATCAGTCCCGATCAGTCAACCTGTCCCCCTGATCCCTATCTGCTTAAACGATATCAGACATCATGCAATTCTTATTCGATCAAACCATTTTCTTTTAAGAAATTCTTAGCAACTTCGTCTACACTCTTCTTGCCTATATCAACCTGTTCATTTAGTCCCATTATTGTTTCATTATCTAATAAAGAACTTAGTTTTTTCATTTGCTCCGGAAGTTCAGGATAAGCTTCGATAATCTCCTCTCTGAAGAGCGGCGCAGGGTTATAAACAGGGAATGCTGATTTATCATCATCTAAGAGAACCAAACCATAAGCCTTTACTCTGGCATCAGTAGTAAAAGCAAGACCTAAATCAGCTTGACCGTTCTTAAGTATTTCGTACCCCATATTTAGAGCTGCCTGACTATGAAGTTCCTTTGGATAGGTGAAACCATAAACAGATTCAAAATGCTGCAAACCATCAGGACGCTCAACCCATTCCTGAGCGGTTACAAAACGGAGTTTTGCGCCATTCTTTATAGCCTCTACTGCATCTGAAGTGGTCTTTAGATTATACTTTTCAGCAACTTCCTTGGTCGTCATAATGGAATAGGTGTTATTCAAAGGAGCATAGTCCAGCCAGATGATCCCGTTCTTTTCATCCCACTCCTTGACATCATTGTAACACTGCTCTTCATCATAGCTTGGTTCTTCTCCCATTATGTTGATCAAGACTGTTCCTGTATATTCCCAGTAACAGTTGATTTCTCCTGACTCCAAGGCAGGCCTAATAATAGCCAGCTCGCCCAGGCCGGTCTTGTTTTCAACCGGATATCCTAAATACTCAAGATACTGGTAAGTCATACTCCCCAATAAAAGAGCCTCTGTAAAAGTTTTAGAACCGACAATTATTGTGGGTTTGTCAGCATCTCCACTTTGCCCTCCAGAGCACCCGACAACACCTAGCAATGCCATAGAAAGCACCAGCAATAACACTAGGCTAGTCCATAAGGTTTTTTTCATAACAATCCTCCTTTTCTTTTTCTAAATGTTGTTACCTTCAAACCAAATCACAATTGCCATTAACCTTGCAACTAAATAAATACCACACCTCCCCCTCAACTGTAGATATTGCCAGCCGTCATGGTAATGCTGGCTATATGACAAATGAATCGTCTCTGCGTTACCAGCTATATACTGATCATCCCAACTTCTATATACAACATATAATCAGCCATAATCTACATATAAATGGTGCAGACGCCATAGTGATGCTTTTAGCCTTTGTTAAAGCTTCTCCATGGTGATGGCGTTGCTGGGGCAGGTATTTGCACAGAGGCCACACCCCCAGCAGAGAACCGGGTTAAATATCACATTTTTCTTTTCCCTGCCTTTTCGTTCTACTGAAGTTCCATCAAAATAAAAGGCTCCAAAATGACAGCGCTGAACACACCGCCCACATAAGCGACACTTTTCAGGGTCATATCTTGCGATGTAGCGAGATTTCGGCCATTTTCCTTTGGTGCCAAGTTGTTTTGCGGCTCGAAATGGATAGCAGCAGTCAGCACAGCAGTTGCAGACTGCAGTGAGCCCCACTTCTCTCCAGTTATACGGGCCACCTGTATGCATTAACCCCTTTTTGTCAGCCATATACAACAATTCTTTGGCCTCTTCCTTACTCAGGAGTCTTCCTTTGGTGCGGTCGGTGATGTGCCCATCAAAAAACAAGCAAACCTCTCTGGGCCGATCGCAGTTATCTGCCAGCATCTTGCAGTTGCAAGGCACCACCATGATCTTTTCAGCAGCATCAATCATCTCTTCAACTTCAGATACTAAAAGGATCAGATCATTATGGCAGTTCTCATAATCAGGGTCATTATCAACAACTACTTTGAAATGATTATTCCTCTTCAAATACTCCAAATAGCACCACTTGTCCAGTTGTTGGCGTATCTTTAGGGGCAGGACATAATAATTTCCGAACTTGCTGTGATCATCCAATCTAGCGTAAAAATCGCTAACACTGTAATAAACAGTTCCATCTTTTTCTTCTTTATTGATCACATAGCGCTGGTATGCCTGTTCCAGCAGTTCGTCTATGTGCGGACTGTTCTCAAATAAAGAAGCGATCTGGTCCCTTGTCAGGCTACTGCCCGCTATTTTTGTGACAAGTTCTATTTCCTGCTCAGTAACGAAGTGATGCAGATAGGGTTTGACAAACTCCGGTACCTGAAAAATAGCCATAAATTGCTCAAGGTTATTCAATAACAATCTCCCCTCTTAGCACAATCTTGTGATCAAGCGAAGCAATAATACTGCAAATTTTTTTGCTGCTAACATCCCTTGGTTACTGAGGCAGTACATTCAGCCAGCCCAAAATCTTTTTAATCTATGGATCAAGCTGGAAGCTTCTGCATTACAGCTTCCAATTCCGGATAAACCTCAATGCTACCCGACCCTTTTTTGAGAATTAGTTTATTCTGTAACTATAAATCCCGGTGGTGTAAACTTGCGCTCCAAATAGCTCAACCCCCGGTCAAAAGCGATAGCCAGGAGTGCTCCAAACCCAGCACCCACAATGATGAACTCAGCCCATAACATATTTAGGCCAGCTACGATTATATCTCCCAGGCCTCCACCACCAATATAGGCTGCTAGAGTTCCTACACTAACCACGTAAACAGCTGATGTCCTGATACCCGCCAGAATAACCGGCATAGCAAGGGGCAGCTCTACTTCAAATAAAACCTTTCTCTCTGGCATTCCCATACCTTGAGCAGCTTCCTTTGTATTTGGGTCGACTCCATAAAGGCCAGCTATAGTATTTCTGGCAATGGGCAAAAGTGCTTGCACCACTAGAGCTCCGATAGCAGGTTTTAGCCCCATTCCCAGCACAGGCATGGTCAAAGCGATAATTGCCATTCCGGGGAAGGCCTGAAAGATATTGAGGATATTCATCACCAGAGCACCCAGCTTCCTGAAGCGGGGCCTGGTCAATAGAACACCTAACGGTAAAGAAATTGCAATGGCAACAGCCAGAGAGATAAGCACCATGATGATGTGAATGGTCAACTCTTCAGGAACTCTCGATAGTGCATCAAGAAAACGCGCCATGTTCATCTATCAAGCACCTTCTTTCCTGCGGACACATTCCCTGATGTCATTAAGGGATATCACTCCGATCAGTTCAGCACCATCCAGTACCCCGAGGCAATCACAGTTCCACTCCAGCATCAGTGAAAGGGCATCATTCAAAAGCAGGTCCC
>DULM01000133.1 GCA_012840405.1 Syntrophomonadaceae bacterium
GCAGTTTAATTTAGGCCAGCGACAACATATTTTCTTTTTTGTATTCCCCAGGGCTTAAGCCGGTCTTTTTCTTGAATATTTTGCAAAAATAGCTGCGGTCTTTGAAACCGGCCTGATCGGCAATTAAATCGATGTTCTGATCGGTTTCTACGAGCAGTCGCTTCGCCTGCTCTATCCTCACATCATGGATATAATCTATGATCGAATAGCCCATCCTCTTTTTAAAAAGCTGCCCTAGATATGCAGGGTTCATATGGCATACTCCGGCAATTTCTTGAACAGAGAGGCTCTTTGAACTGTAGTTGTTCTGAATATAATCGATCACAGTGCTGACAATACCCTTTTCACCACTGGTATTCTTTTCAGCGATCACATCAATAAAAACATTCCCAACAGATAGCAGCCACAGAACTGCTTTATCTACTGTGTCTGCATCATCTATCTCTTTCAGTTTCAGATCACTCAGATGGATTACTTCCCCGAATTTTACCCCATATTCTGTGGACAGGCGGGTAAATAAGCTGAGAAACTCCAGACTGCGCCCCTTCATTATTTCTAGTTGCCCTTTGCTCTGGATAAACATTTGCAAAACCAATTGCTCCAGCAGTTTCTTTGCCTCCGCAATATTGCAATTTCTGGTTTCAGCAAAGATCCTGCTCGCCAGATTGCTCATATCCTGCTCTGGGTCAAATAAATCAATCCTGCTATCCACATCTTTCTTTTTCTTGTTTTCGCCCCATATCCAGGAACCGACCTTCCGCAGTTTGCGGTGAAAATCAAAAATATCTGCCCCACTCAGATCCATATAACTGGTAATGATCAATGCCAGATCTGCTGCTGCCTGAATGTCAACAGTTGACATCTGCTTTACTTTATTAAAGGATTGCATCAGTTCCTCGGCATCCAGCCCGTTCCTCTCAGCAAAATTATTGATCCAGCTGCAGTTTAATTCAGTAGGTTGCCACATCCTCACTTGGCCGCACACCAAATTTCCGATATGTTTACCCCTGTATGATATGGGACAGACCCATGAGATGAGGCCTGCATGACATTTAAAAAAATAGGGTTCCTTCCATTTGATGGCATGGATTCCGCCCTGGGCGTAAGAACGCCTACACCTCGCCAGCCCGGAAGAACTGGATTTAACTAGCTGACAGAATTCGCAATCACCCTGCTGAGAAGTAAGAATGCACTTCCCTTCCACATCTGTCACAGCAGAATTTATCTTAGTAGCATGAGAAAAAGAATTTAAGATTCTTTGAAAAAGGCTTTTTCCCACCTTTGCATTCATCTGTTCCTGCATCTGTTCTTTCAAGAACTGTTCAAGCACTGCAACCACCCCCTAGTTCCAGCATAAATTAGTAGACATTATCTCTTGTTCCCTTGATTTACACCTGTGACATTACCTGCATATTAAAACTTGCATCATTCTATAGACTCTATTCTCAGTTTAAGATAAAAATATATAGCCCACAAGTGTATTTATTTTGTTATTGTGAACTATTTAACATTTTCAGTGTAGATTTTTTATATTTTAATAAGGACGGCAGTAGGGATCATTGCTTTTGTTGCTTTCGCTCCATCATTTTCAATATGTAATCTATAGCTTTACCAGTACGGTCCCTACCGGCACTGCAGTGTATGAGGACTGGTTTTGGCATCTCCTGATAAGCCATCCAGACCTTCTGCAGGGCTTCATCTGTCACTACTCCCCCTAAAACAGGGTCCCGCACCATGATATGTGCAGCATTAAAACCACAGGCACGATAATATTCCACCAGCCCTTCAGGGAGGTCCTTATACAAACACAGGTGCTTATCATCCAACAGACAGATGATAGAACGGATTCCCATCTCCTTCAGTACCGCAAGCCAGCTGTCAACTTCCTCCCTAGGAGCTTCTGCATAAGGGCCCAAAGCCCTGCCGGGGCGAGCTGACCTAGCCAAAACACCTGGAATTACCCATTGAGGCTCAAACATAAAAAACTACCCCCTGTGATTTTTCCCCAATAATGAACAGCCGGTTATAGCTTTTCCTAGTTGGTGGGTTATTTCTGGATCAAACTGCAATAATGAAACTGCAACATTGCATTTATAATGCATTAACTCCATTCCTGATATACACGGTTTAATTGCCAGTTCTACTGACCTAAAAGCTTAACCGCTAATGCGATAAAATCAAAATATTGCATTAGACAATACAATATTGAACAAAATATGCAATAAACAATTCACTATATAACACCTTAATGCATTTTAACAACCTATATTGCATCATATCGAACATCCTATCAAACAATAACCAACCTTGTATTAAACTACATTATAATGGCAAGCGAATCCTCCCCACACCGCCCATCGCGCGGGTGGCATTGAGGACAGCGATCAGGGCAACACCCACATCAGCGAAAACCGCCGCCCACATGGTGGCTATGCCAACTGCACCCAGCGCCAGCACAATAGCTTTAA
>DULM01000134.1 GCA_012840405.1 Syntrophomonadaceae bacterium
TCAGCCAATTCCTGTAATATATTCAGGTCCTCAGAACTGCCCTTGCCCTGTGTAATATCTGTTAAAATATCCAACATCTGCTTGGTTCCTAATCGGCAGAAGGTGCACTTCCCGCAGGACTCCTTTTGGGTAAAATCAAGGAAAAAGCGGGCGATCTCCACCATACAGTCATCCTCATCCAGGACCACTAGCCCTCCTGACCCCATCATTGCCCCTGCCTCTTGAAGAGAATCGAAATCAATAGGCAGGTCAAGGGATGATTCAGGGAGACAGCCACCAGAAGGTCCACCGATCTGTACTGCCTTGAACATTTTGTCATCCTTAATACCACTTCCCACATCATAAACCAGTTCTCTGATAGTTGTCCCCATGGGAACTTCCACCAAACCGGTGCCAACAACCTTTCCTGCCAGAGCAAAAACAGCAGTACCGGGACTGTTCTCTGTGCCTATGCTTCTAAACCAATCTGCACCTTTGCGCATGATATGGGGCACATAAGAAAGGGTCTTTACATTGTTGATCACAGTAGGTTTACCATATAACCCTGAGGTTGCTGGATAAGGAGGTCTGTGATTAGGCACCCCTGGTCTACCCTCTATAGATGCAATTAAAGCGGTTTCTTCCCCACACACAAAGGCTCCAGATCCCTGGAAGATAATCACATCAAAGCTGAAATCACTGCCCAGAATATGATCCCCGAGCAGCCCTTTTTCACGGGCTTGGCTTATAGCATTGCGCAAACGAGCAACTGCTAGCGGGTATTCAGCACGCACATAAATATACCCGGTTAAAGCCTGAATGGCATAAGCAGCTATGATCAAGCCCTCAATTAACTGATGAGGGTTTGACTCTAAAATAGCCCTATCCATAAAAGCACCAGGGTCACCCTCATCAGCATTACAGATAACATATTTAGGGGACCCTTCTGCCTGATAACACCTTTCCCATTTAACACCTGTAGGGAACCCTGCTCCACCTCGACCACGCAGTTTGGCAGATTTAATCTCTTCGATAACAGCATAGGGCTCCATCTCCAAAACCTTAGCCAGGGCGGCATATCCATCCCGGGCAAGATAGTGATCTATGTCATCAGGATTGATCAAACCACAGTCCGCCAGAATGATTTTCTTCTCAATGACCCCCCTAGGAAAATCTTCAAAAGTGGGGAACTCATCATTGGGTTCCAGTGCAGCAATTGCAAAATCATAACAGGGGTCATCATTCATTAGAAAATCAGCAACAAGCCTCTTGGCAGTACCTTCATCTACTGGGCCATAACACAGAGCTGGAAAACCGGGTTTGGCAATAACCACCAGGGGTTCTGCATAACAGTAACCCATACAGCCTACTTCATCAATGATTATATCTAACTGATGTTGATCAGCTTCCTCCCGAAAAACATCTAGAATAGTTAAGGCCCCTGCAGCCCTCCCACAGGTAGCAGTTCCTACAAGAACATGCGGTTTTTCCTTTAATTTATCTATTTTTTCTACAGCAGCGATCCTAATTGCCTCATACTTATCTGAAATACTCACTCTTCTGCCCCTCCCTCCTGCTGTTCTTTTTCCTCTTTCTTTTCCTGCTCTTTTTTCTCTATCTCAAAGCTCAGAAGGATACCGTCAACACGTATCGGTGAAACCTTCGCCTCCACCTTGTCATCAACCACAACAACAGGAGCAAGAGCACAGCAGCCTACACAGGCAACACGCTCCAGGCTGAATTCCCTGTCAGGAGTGGTTTCTCCCTCTTTGATCTCCAGCCTGCGTTCAAAAGAATCCATAACGATGTGTCCGCCCATCATATGACAGGCAGTGCCCATACATACCTTGATTTGATGTTTGCCTGGTGGATTCAAACGAAACTGGTTATAAAAAGTAGCAACACTGTAGACGTCCACCTCAGGAATATCAAGGGCTCTGGCAACCTGTTCCATGGCCGGTTTCGGTAGATAGCCCAACCTTTCTTGAACTTCCTGAATGATAGGAATCAGTTCCTGGCGCCCGGTGCCATGCTTCTGCAGAATCTCGGCAGTATCTCTTTGTATCTGTTCAAGTTCCCCAGGTAATAACTCCAA
>DULM01000135.1 GCA_012840405.1 Syntrophomonadaceae bacterium
CCATTAGGTTAATCTCCTTCCATGGCATAGATGAAACCCTCCTAGGAGTAATTTCATCTACTTATTGTAAAGGAGTGTAACCTATCTCTTGAACCATTTTTGTTACCCATGTCCTGACTGAACATTGCCCACTATTTTCTAACAACTAACCGCCAACCACTAACAACCAAATTGCCAGGCTTGTTTTATTGCTTTATTCTAAAACAATTCCCACCTCTAACCTCACACTTCCCACCTCTCATGCCGCCAGGCTTGCGTTTTTGCTTTATTGAAATCAGCAAGTTACCCGCGATCAGGGGGACAGGTTGACTGATCGGGTCTGATCACCGGAACTGTCGCCCCGTACCATCAGGCGGACAGGTTGCTGCTGGTATTGCTGCTGGGTCTGCCACTGGGTTTGCCGCCGACTCGGCCACTAGCACGCGTCTCTGTGATTTCATTGGTAACAGTAACCCCGTTCCCCTGTCACACCCCTGTCACAATTGTAAAGGAGTGTAACCTATCTCATGAACTATTTTTGTTACCCATGTTCTGACTGAACAAACATCACCAACGACCAACCACCAACGACTAACAACTAAAAATTGTCAGGCTTGCATTATTGCGTTTTTGATGACCAGGTGGAGTACCGGCTGTTTTTTGGGAAAAGGCAGGTATTTAAGCTGTTAAAGAAGTAATCATAAAAGGGTGGTGACCCTGAATCTGCTCTTCAGGGATCTTTTGCCCACTTTGCCCACAGGGTTTAAGAAATACTCATAATAAGGTGATAACCTTTGAAGGAAAGTTATTATTCTATAGCTAAAGTAGCAGAGGTGGAAGTTGAAATCAAACGGTCGAAATTTATCGCTGTGGCAGCTCCTGTTGATGATGAGGCTGCTGCCATCTCCTTTATTGAGCAGATAAAAGAAAAACACAAGCGGGCGACCCACAATGTTTTTGCCTATCTGATCAGTGAGCAGGTTATGCGCTACAGTGATGATGGCGAACCTGCGGGAACTGCCGGAATGCCGGTGCTGGAAGTGCTGAAAAAGCAGAACTTGGAACGTACAGCTGTTGTGGTTACCCGTTATTTCGGCGGTATTAAGCTGGGTGCCGGGGGGTTAGTGCGGGCCTACAGTGATGCAGCCAAAAAAGCAATTGACAGGGCGGGGATTGTGGAAAAGAGGCTGCACCGGGAGTTCTTTATACAGGTTGCCTATCAGCTTTTTGGTGCAGTGAAGCGGGAGTTGGAGCAGGCCGGCGGGTTGATTCAGGATATTGCATATGGTGAGCAGGTGAGTATCAGTTGCCTGCTGCCAGTGGATGTGGATATATCACCCAGGCTGAACGGGATCACAGCCGGAAAAGTAGAGCTGAGGGAAGGAGATTTCTGCTACATTTAATGACCGGTTTTGCTGATGTGTACATCTGCTGCAGATGATCCAGGGAAAACTACACAGTGTTAGAGTGTACTTAAGTTGATAGAGAAGTATAGTTGCTAACAAAATACAGTTTTTTATTAGTTAGTAAACGTTCATTTACCAAACTGGTTTGTGCTTTTAGCCTGCTTGTTAACAATGTTCAATCATAAACTCTTGCATAAGCTCTTGGAGGTGAGGTTATAAAACCACGTGAATACTCAGAATAATGGAGTTGTCAACGGTTCTTGGCAATACTGTCTCAATAAAGAATTGTAAGTATATTGGCCTCTCATGTTGCGGAAAACTGAGGATGTTGTGGAAAATCGAGGTGTCCTGCTTTTCATGGACACCCCGACAAGGGAATTGAAAACTCAGGACATTGGGGAAAACCAAGGATAGAAAGCACGGA
This sequence comes from Syntrophomonadaceae bacterium, assembly GCA_012840405.1. GTDB lineage: Bacteria > Bacillota > DSM-12270 > Thermacetogeniales > Thermacetogeniaceae > DTU068. The sequence continues at coordinate 1,810 of DULM01000135.1, forward strand.
AG
>DULM01000136.1 GCA_012840405.1 Syntrophomonadaceae bacterium
AAGGTAAGTGTCTCTAAATGCAGAGTAAAGTCAACATGGCGTACAATAATACCCTCAGGCAGGTTGAGTACATAGGGAGAGAAATTGAGAATTGCCTTCACTCCAGCATCAACCAAGCGCTCACCCACCTCTTGAGCGGCATTTTCAGGCACTGTAATGATCCCTATTTGTGCGCCATATCGTTGAATTACTTCCTCCAGCCTTTCCATCGGCAGCACATCCAGTTTTCCGAAACGATTTCCTATAGGATCCGGGTCAATATCAAATACCCCGACTATATGAAAACCTCTGGTGAGAAAGCCCTCGTAAAGAGCCAAAGCAGAACCGAGCTTTCCTGCACCCACTAGCACAGTAGGCCATTTTCGATCAAGGCCCAAAATACGCCTCAGATGCCCGGAGAGCGCTTCTACATCATAGCCCACCCCTCTGGTACCGAATTCACCAAAATAAGCAAGGTCCTTCCTCACCTGAGCCGGAGTAACTCCTGTTCCTCTGGCAATCATACAGGAAGAAACGGTTTCATACCCCTGCTTCTGCAGTTGCTCCAAAAACCGCGAATAAACTGCCAATCTCATCACTGCTGCTTCTGGTATTTTAGAGGTTTTCAAAATACTTCTGCTTCCCGGTCAAATGACTTGAAGCGGCCAGTTTCACCACACCCGACCGCTGTCTAACGGGAAACAATACACCTCCCCTGACTATTATTTATGATTACCGCATAGACCTTCCAATATAATTAAAAGCCTGATGCAGAGGAAAACTTGTTCATGAAATATTTCCTGGCATCTGCTACCATATAGAAAGACCCTGTTATACAGATCAAATCTTCCTTATCCGCCTGCTCAACTGCAGCATCAACTGCCTCAGTAATATCCTCAATTACATAGACCCGATCCACATATTTGCGCGCCTCATCAGCCAACTTTCCCCAGTCCCCTGCCCGGGGGCTCAATGGTTTGGTGATGATAACTGAAGAAGCTAGTGGAGCCAACTCTCCAACCACCTTCTCCCGTTCCTTATCACCCAACATCCCCAAAACCAATATCAACTTGCGATAAGAATAGATCTCCTTTAAGGCGGCACTCAAAGTACAGGCACCATCATAATTGTGCGATACATCGATTATTACCTGAGGGTGGTCATAAACCTTCTCCAAGCGCGCCGGCCAATAGCTATTGGTAAAACCCTTCCTGATATGGTCCTCTAAAACAGGCACACCATAGGTATTTTTTAAGATCTCAATCACTCCCAGGGCAGTGGCTGCATTGACTGCCTGGTACTGCCCCGCCAAAGGTATAAACAGATTCTGATAAACTCCCCAGGGAGTTGTCACATCAAAGCTGGTTCCTTGAGGTGTGGCTTCCTTCAGTTGATAGCTAATCTCCTTACCTACCCGTAGCAGATTAGCTCCCTTAATCTTACACTGCTCCTCAATCACTTCTAGAGCCTCCGGATACCAGGCAGCGGTCACCACCTGTCCACCTTCTTTAATAATCCCAGCTTTAACTGAAGCAATTTCAGCAATTGTATTCCCCAGGTAATCCATATGGTCAAAAGTTACATTAGTAATAACCGATACCATTGGATGGGGCACAACATTTGTGGAGTCGATTGCGCCTCCCAATCCCACCTCTAGCACCAGAAAATCCACTTTCTCCTCATAAAAATAAAGAAATGCTAAAGCTGTACAAACTTCAAATTCTGTAGGGTGCTCATGCCCCTCAGCAACCATCTTTTCCAGCAGAGGTTTCAGCCGGTCCATCAGAGCGGCAAAACGCTCCTCAGTGATAGGCTGGTGGTTAATAAGGTAGCGTTCAGTATAAGAATGTAGGTGAGGAGAAATAAAAAGCCCCACCCTGAAGCCCGCTTCTTCCAGTATGCGGGCTGTCATCATCGCTGTCGAACCCTTGCCATTGGTACCCCCTACATGAATCACCCGCAGGGAACGCTCAGGGTTTCCCAGTAGAGAAAGGAGGTATTCGATTCTCCCTAACCCAAGGTTAATGCCAAATTTCGTAAGATTTGATAAAAAATCAAGTGCCTCGATATAATTCATAATCGCCCGCTCAAACACCCCAACAAACTGAAAGGGGGTAAAAATGCAGGCTCACCTTCTTTCTTGAACCTATTTTCACTAATATATTCTTTGGACTAATTCGACAAAAATTATTAACATCCTGCATAAAGAAAATAACATTAAAACAAAAAACCTTTCAAAAGTTGCTTAAAACTGTCCGAAAAGGTGTTTACTGCCCAACTTTAATTAAAAAAGAGATATTATTACCCAAGAACTGATTAACAACGATTATAATATCACCAAACCTAAGAATATCAAGGCAGCATTTGCAGTATCGTTTAATAAAAGCTGAATATCAATAAACAGAAATAACAAAGAAATATCCCAGCCGGTGTTCTTTCCGGAGGGATATTTGTTAATAAACATTAGAATGATCGCTATTTTTTCTCGGGAAAGCTGATGGAATTAGCAAAGATCTCTGTGAACTTAGGGTAAGCAGCGAGTTCCTCATACTCAACAAAACTGGCAATACGAGCAGACCGTCTGTACTCAGCTGCTGAGAGAAGAGCCACCTTTGCTCCTGTTCCTGCGGCATTCCCCACGGGACGGACCCGGTCCTCTAATGAAGATGGGATTAAACCAATAGCACAAGCGCTGTGTTTATCCAGGTAGTTCCCAAAAGCTCCAGCGAGAATTACTTCATCAACATCATCAAACCCTATACCGTATATATCCATTAGGATCTGTACACCCGCAGCTATAGCCCCCTTGGCCAACTGCAGTTCCCGAACATCCTGCTGGGTGATAAAAATCGGTTTGCCATGACCGGTTTCTGCTGCCGGTGCAAGCAAAAAGGCCCTCGCCCCATCATGTTCTACAATGCGATCCGCAAAGCTGTTCCCTTTCAGTTGTTCAGGTGAGAGGATCCTCCCACGGAAGTCTATAATACCAGCCTCAAGCATCACTGAGATAACATCGATCAAACCGGAGCCACAGATACCTATCGGTTTCTCATCACCGATAGTGGTATAAGTAAGATCGTCATCCAAACGCACACTATCTATGGCGCCGACCGTACCACGCATCCCGCAGCTGATCTGCGCTCCTTCAAATGCAGGACCTGCTGCGGTAGAGCAGGCCAGCAGCCGGTCTTTGTTGCCCAGCACCATTTCTCCATTGGTCCCAATATCTATCGCCAGCCTGATTTCGCTGCTCTGATCCATTTCTGTAGCCAAAATAACCCCTATAGTATCAGCACCGACAAAGCCTGCAATGTTCGGCAGCACATAAACCTTACCTGCCGGATTGATTTGAATCCCCAGTTCTGCTGCATTCATCTCCTGTGTAGATCCGGTAACCGGAACATAAGGAGCCAGGGCAATATAGCGAGGTTCCAGCCCAAGCAGCAAGTGGTGCATACAGGAGTTGCCGACAAAGGTAAGTGCATACACATCCTCTCTCGTGGCTCCCGCTTTTTCCACTGCCTCACCAATCAACTTGTTGACAGCTTCGATAATGGTCTTGTGCAGTCTCTCCAAACCACCCGCTTCCTGACTACTATAGGTAATCCTAGATATAACATCAGCCCCATATTTAGTCTGGGGATTCATGGTGGAAACAGCCCCCAGTTCTTTTCCGGTCAAAAGATCTATAAGATAACCAACAACTGTGGTTGTGCCAATGTCAAAGGCAATCCCCAGCATCTTATCAGTGGTATCACCAGCCTCCAGCCCTGTTACTTCATTATTATCAAGAACCGCGGTTATAGAGAACTTCTTTTCCCGCAGCGCCTTCGGCAGTGCCTGCAGGGCCGGAAGTGTAATACGGTAATCCCTATCCCCTTTAACTGCAATAAGCTCTTCCCGGAGGCGGTCCCAGTCAGGCTTTTGATCCTCTATAGACGGCTTTTTAACCTCCAGGTGAACTTTTTGCAAATGGGGTTTTATCTCCATACTTCTTTCAGCAGCATCAATCAAAATTTTATGCCCTGCTATCCCTTTTTGGGGCAGTTCCAAAACTAGGTCCTCTTGAACCGTCAGGGTACAGGCCAATCTATAGCCATCCTTGAGTTCCTCTTCATCAAAGTGAACCCGATCACTGTCTGAAGGAGGTACAACACCTTCCCTGATTCGCACACGGCATTTTCCACACCTTCCCCTGCCTCCACAGGGAAAATCAAAGTCTATTCCGGCGTCATACATTGCTTTTTTGAGAGGAGTCCCCACAGCTACTTCTATATCTTTATTTAAGGGGTATAATGTTACTTTGCATTTTTCCATCGGCTACAGAAACCTCCTTTTCTTTATACAGAACAAGGGCAATGATAAACCTTAGAGGTCAATTGCTATTATTGAAGAAACAAATTAGACAATAATTAAGTAATTTCGACATGGTTAATGCTATTCCCTTTCGGAAACAAAAATTGGTGCCAGAAAACAAAAAACTGCTCACTCTAGAGCAGATTAGATCAGATCCTCTTCTGATATAGAATTAAAGTTCGATAATTTATATGTAAACCTAATCTCTAGGGGCAGAAAGATTGCAAAGCAATGCAGTCAACTCTTCCGGAGTGTTAACTAAATAATCAGGTTCGGTTCTTTTGAGCCTTTCCGCACTGTGGTAACCCCAGGTGACAGCAATGGTTTTGGCTCCTGCCTCCCGGGCTTCGATCACATCTCCTGTAGTATCTCCGATATAATAGGCTGTATCAAAAGGATATATTTCCATTGCTTTGCGGATTTTTTTGATTTTGCTCTTATCTGCATCTGCACCAAGAATATCCTCAAATTCGGTGATCCCGTTGTTTCTTAATACTGTACTTACTAGTGTAGATATATTTGAGGTGATCACAATAACTGTATGTTTTTCCGCTATTTTCTTAACCGCATCTTGCATTCCCTTAAAAATAGGCATATTTACATAATTTTCGGATACTTTTTCCCAATCCTTTAAAATAGCATCAATTGCCCCCTCATCCAGACCATAATACTCTTTCATCACCTTATAACAGTTATCATCAAGGAGGCGATCATATTCATCCTTACTGTTGATTTCTAACCCATGAGCTCGGCAAAGCTGAATAAAATCTTTATAGTCCTGCTCATAAGAGTCCACAATTACCCCGTCATAGTCAAACATGACAAGGTCCATTGTTTACACATCCTCCTAACCCTAGATAAAAAGATACCTCCCTCAGTAATGAGAAAGAGGCATCTTTTATGGGGAGTAAGTTGGGTTTAGTCTCTTTTTTATCTATTATTCAAATTTCTTTTCTCGATATGCTTTCAGATAATTGACACAATAATCATCACGACCAATTAGGGTTTCAGCTGCTATTATCCCTGCCA
>DULM01000137.1 GCA_012840405.1 Syntrophomonadaceae bacterium
TAAAACAAAAGCGGGGGGCTGTGATTTTGGCGCACTATTACCAGTTCCCTGAGATAAAAGAGATCGCTGATTTTGTTGGGGATTCTTTGCAGTTAGCCCAGCAAGCCGCTTCTGTTGATGCAGATGTAATTGTGTTTTGTGGTGTTTATTTTATGGCGGAAAGCGCCAAAATCCTTTCACCGGAGAAAACAGTTCTTCTCCCCGATAAAAGTGCAGGCTGTTATCTTGCTAATCAGGCAACAGGGGAAGCTGTGCGCAAAAGAAAAGCAGAGATTCCAGGTTGTGTTGTTGTCACCTATGTTAATTCTTCCGCAGATGTCAAGGCGGAGAGTGATATCGTTTGTACTTCATCCAATGCACTAAAAGTAGTGAATTCTATTCCCGAGGATAGGCCGGTGCTGTTTGTGCCTGACCGCAATCTAGGGAGTTATATATCTAAAAAGACCGGGCGCCAGATGTATTTCTGGGATGGCTGCTGCAATATACATGATAACCTTACCCTTCAGGAGGTTGAGGCGGCCAGGTCTGCACACCCTGGTGCTCTGGTGATGGTTCATCCAGAATGCCGCCCTGAGGTAACTGACGCGGCGGATCATGTGGCCAGTACAGGGGGCATGCTGAAGTTTGCCCAAGAGTCAAGTGCCAGGTCTTTTATAGTGGGAACTGAACAGGGTTTGATCGATTCTCTCCGAAAACTTTGCCCAGATAAGGAGTTTTATCCTGCAGCCCAGCATATGCTCTGCCCTGACATGAAGTTTACTACACTGGAGAAAGTGAAAGAATCACTGGAGAAGTTGGAACCAAGTATTCAGGTGGATCCAGAAATTGCTGAAAGAGCAAGCAAGGCCCTCTCTCGCATGCTGGAAATAGTATAGTTTGGTTATTGATTAGATCGGTTATAGGAAAAGGGCCTCAGGTATAACCTGCGGACTGATTTCCCGGTAGAGCCGGGATTTTGGGGAAGGGGATGAATCTGTTTGCCCTCCTGTGAAACTGATTTTTTGATTATTGGGAGCGGTATTGCCGGTCTTATTGCGGCACATAGAGCAAAAGAATATGGTTCTGTACTGATTGTAACTAAAGAGCGGGCACAGGATAGTAATACCGGTAAAGCACAGGGAGGGATCGCTGCTGCTATAGATGAAGAGGATTCCCCTTTTCTGCACCTGGAGGATACTCTGGAGGCCGGAGCAGGTTTTTGTGACCCTGATGCAGTGGAGATCCTGGTAACTGAGGGGCCTGCCAGGGTTATGGAACTGGTGGATATGGGTGTGCGCTTTGACCGGGAAGGGAGTATGTGGGCTCTGGGGCAGGAAGGTGCCCATCGGAGGAGGAGAATCCTGCATGCCAGCGATGCTACTGGCTGGGAGATCGCCAGGTGTCTGATCAAAGAGTGCCGATCTGACCGGCGCATAACACTGAGAGAAGATAGTTTTCTGATAGATTTTCTGAAAGATGAGCGTTCCGGAAGGTGTGCCGGAGCCTTGTATATGGACAGCAGGACCGGCGAGCTTGTCACCTGCATCGCCCGGGCTGTGATCGTGACAACAGGTGGCGCCGGGCAGCTGTACTTAAACACTACTAACCCGCCTGTTGCTACAGGTGATGGGATGGCAGCTGCCTACCGTGCCGGTGCAGCGCTGATGGATATGGAGTTTGTCCAGTTTCACCCTACAGCTCTGTCATATAAAGGTGTGCCTCATTTTTTGATCTCAGAGGCTGTTCGGGGCGAAGGGGCTTATCTTCGCAACAGCAATGGAGAAAGGTTTATGCCCAACTATCATAGCTCTGCTGAATTAGCGCCGCGGGATGTGGTATCCCTGGCTATTGTCTCTGAGATGGAGAAAACAGGCACAGATCATGTATATCTTGATTTTTCCCATTTGGATAGGGAAAGATTTCAGCAGAGGTTCCCCAACATCTGGCACACCTGTGAACAGTACGGGATTGATCTTACAGAGGGCTTGATCCCTGTGGCTCCGGCGGCCCACTATATCATGGGGGGAATTGCTGTTGATAAGAACTGCCGCACAAGTATTCCCGGCCTTTACGCCTGTGGGGAGGTGGCCTGCAGTGGTGTGCATGGGGCAAATCGTTTGGCCAGCAACTCACTATTAGAGGGCCTGGTTTTTGGAGTGCGGGCAGTGGAAGATGCCAGGAAGTTTATAGAGCAGCACCCTGAGGATTTGGATAGGGTTGAGTTTTGCATTGAAGAGAGGATGCCTGATTGGGATGTTCCCTGGGAAGATTTGATTTTTAAGTTGCGCTCTCTAATGTGGGATAAAGTAGGGATTGTAAGGACTGGCAGGGATTTGGCTGCTGCAGTAACAGAACTGGAAAGGCTTCGACAGAGTTGCCCTAGTCGGCCGGCATCCCGCCGGGGAATAGAGTCAATTAATCTGCTAACTCTCGGATGGTTGACGGCGAGGGCAGCCCTGATGCGTAAAGAAAGCCGGGGTGGGCACTTTCGGAAAGATTACCCGCAAAGGGATGATCGGATGTGGATGCGCCATTTTGTTTTTCAAAGGTGAAGCTGGAATAGATGTGATCAGAGGTGGGAAAAGATGCTTTCCTTATGGGTGATCGATGAAGCGGTACAGCGTGCACTGGCAGAGGATGTGGGAAAGGGCGATCTGACTACCAATGCCCTTATTCCGGAGGATGCCTATACAGAAGGGCTTATCTACAGCAAGGACTCGGGTGTTTTGGCTGGGATGCCTGTTGCCAGGAGGGTTTTTGAGCGGCTTGATCCTGAGGTGGAGATTGACGAGGAACTCAAAGATGGCAGCCTACTGGCTCCAGGTTCTGTGATCGCCCGTATCAGAGGTAAAGGAAGGGCTCTACTGACCGGTGAGCGTACAGCCTTGAATTTCCTGCAGCGGCTGTCAGGAATAGCTACAGCCACCGCTGATCTTGTAAAAATTATTGCAGGAACAGGAGCGTCCTTGGTGGATACCAGGAAAACCACTCCTGGACTCAGGCTGTTGGAAAAGTATGCAGTGAGGATCGGCGGTGGGTGCAATCATAGATTGGGCCTTGATGATGGGGTTTTGATCAAGGATAATCACATCAAGGCTGCCGGGGGCATAGCTGAGGCTATCAGGCGTGCGAAGAAACAGATACCTCATACCATTAAAATTGAGGTGGAAGTGGAATCTATTGAGCAGCTCTCTGAAGCCTTAGAGGCAGGGGCTGATATTATCATGCTGGACAATATGTTTCCCTCCCAGATGCGGGAGGCGGTGCGTATCACCGCTGGCCGGGTTCCCCTGGAGGCCTCCGGGGGAATTAACAGAGAGACCATCAGAGAGGTGGCGGAGACTGGAGTTGATCTGATTTCTGTGGGTGCGGTTACCCACTCTGCCAGAGCATTGGATATCAGCCTTGATCTAGGTGAAATGAAGCTGTTTTCCCGTTGATTCTCTTGGTTAGTTTTGGTTTAGATAGAAGTAAGTGCTAGAAATTATGCAGGAAAAGGGGAATAAGTTCTGCTCGATCCAGAAAAGATTTATTGTGGGCTGAATACTAAACTTTTGGCGAGGAAGATTATTTGTTTTCCAAAGGTGGATTCAACCAATCAGATTGCCTTGGAACTGGGGCGTAAAGGTTATCCTGAAGGGACCATGGTCATCGCTGAGGAGCAAACAGCGGGAAGGGGGCGATGGCGCAGAAGGTGGCACTCCCCTCCGGAGAAAAGCCTTTTATTTTCTATGATACTGCGGCCACAAATTCCCCCTGAGCTGATGCCTCAATTAGCTCTGGTTGCAGGGGTATCCACAGCCAGGGCTATTCACCTGCAAACAGGGATCAAGCCTGGTATCAAATGGCCTAATGACCTGATCTATGAAGGGAAAAAGCTGTGCGGCATTCTGGTGGAAAGAGCCGGTTCAACTGATCTTTGTTTGGTGCTGGGGATCGGTGTTAATGTGAATCAGGAGAGGGATGATTTTCCACCAGAACTGCAGGATACAGCCACATCACTCAGGAGGATAGCAGGGGAAATAATTCCCAGAGTGCCTTTACTACAGCAGATAGTCGAAAGCCTGGAGGAGGACTATCAAGAATACTGCAGAGCTGGTTTTCCGCCTATCAGGAAAAGATGGTTGCAGTATGAAGTAATTCTGGGCAAAAAAGTGCGGATTGCCATGGGTAACAGTGAATACTGGGGAAAAGCTATCGGATTGTCTGAAAATGGGGAGCTTGTTGTGCTCTCTCCCCAGGGAGAAGAAACTAAATTTGCTGCAGGAGAAGTTACCCTTTGCCGGGAGGAATAGATATGATTCTAGTTTTTGATGTTGGCAATACTAACATAGTCTTGGGTGTTTTTGATCAAGATAAGCTGGTTACCAGTTGGCGGATCGCAACCAACCGCCGGCATACTGCAGATGATTTGGGTGTGCTGGTCAAGAACCTCTTTTACTTTCGCGGCCTGGAGATGAGTGATGTGGAAGCATTGGTGATGTCATCTGTAGTCCCACCCCTTACCCCTGCAATTGTTGAGATGTGCCAGCGATATTTCGGCAAGGAACCTCTGGTTATAGGGCCTGGGGTCAAAACAGGGATGCCTATCCGTTATGAAAACCCCCGGGAGGTAGGAGCGGATCGCATTGTCAATGCTGTTTCAGTGGCCAGCCGCTATGGTGTTCCTGCAATAATCGTTGATTTCGGTACTGCCACAACATTTTGCGCTGTTTCCCGCTCTGGGGAATACCTGGGAGGGGCTATCGCTCCCGGTATTGGGATTTCCACTGAAGCCTTATTTGAAAAGGCGGCTAAATTACCCCGTATCGAACTGGCTAAACCCGGTCAGGTGATCGGGAAAAACACAGTGGCCAGCATGCAGTCCGGTATCTATTATGGGTATTTGGGGCAACTGGAGGGGATTGTGCGCAGGTTCAAAGAGGAAATCGGTGAGGATGCAGTTGTGGTTGCGACCGGAGGGATGGCTAAATTGATCTGCTCTGAAACTGACTGTGTTGACTATATTGATCCTGATATCACCCTCTGGGGGCTTAAGATCATCTATGAGCGGAACAAGTAGTGTCAGAATCGGGCAACTCTTACTGAAGGAACCGGTGTTTTTGGCCCCGATGGCGGGCTTTACAGATAAGCCCTACCGGATGATTGTGCAGGACTACAGCTGTGGTTTTGTCTATACCGATATGGTCAGCAGTGAGGCGATCCTCTACGGGAACCGAAAGACCATGGGCCTCTTCGAACTGAGTGGGGAGAATTATCCGGTAGGGGTGCAGATCTTCGGATCTGACCCGGATAAAATGGCCAAGGCCGCTCGTGTTGTAGTGGATCATGGTGCAGCACTGGTAGACATCAATATGGGCTGCCCTACCCCTAAGATCGTGAAAAACGGTGAGGGCTGTGCCCTGATGCGGGACCTCCCTAAAGCAGCCGAGATTATCAGGGCAGTGGCAGAGGCAGTGGATGTGCCGGTGACCGTCAAGATGCGTAAAGGCTGGTCATCAGGTGAATCAACTGCTGTGGAACTGAGTATGCTGGCTGAGGAGAACGGTGCTGCAGCTGTGGCTGTGCACGGCCGCTCCCGGGAACAGTTCTACTCTGGGAAGGCTGACTGGGGGATCATTCGCCTGGTTAAAAAAGCAGTGAAGATCCCGGTGATCGGCAATGGGGATATTACCACACCGGAGGATGCCAAGAGGATGTTCCAGGAGACCGGCTGTGATGCGGTCATGATCGGGAGGGGGGCACTGGGGAACCCCTGGATCTTTCAAAGAACAGTACACTATTTAAAAACCGGAGAACTGCTCCCTGAGCCCACAGCGGAAGAGCGATTTGCAGTGGCAAGAAGGCATTTTGACCTGGCTGTAAAGATCAAAGGAGAAAAAACAGCTCTATTGCAAATGCGGAAACAGTTGGCCTGCTACATGAAAGGTCTTCCCGGTGCAGCTAAATTGCGTGCCAGAATAAACAGCTGCCAGACCGTAGAAGAAGTGCGTTCCTTGCTGGAACAAGGGACAGTCATGACGAGCAGTTTTGGGACTGATCATTGATGTGTCCTAATGTATGCCGCTGGATCTTGGGGATGCAAGGAGTGTTTAACTAGTGAATCTTTTGGAGAGAGGAGGGGTTTAGCTGAATGAAGGAACCATTGTAATATCTGTATGTTATATTTTTACCGGTTTGCTGCTTATCGCTATCAGTATCCCTCTGGCACAGGGTTCTATCAAAATGAATCCGCTGTACGGAGTAAGAATAAAAAAGGCTTTTGAATCTGAAGAGAACTGGTATAAGCTTAACAAATACGGCGGCCGGAGATTAATCTTCTGGTCCATTGTTCTTATCTGTATTAGCATAGCTAGCTTATTCTTTGAGATCAGTGAAAACTCCATTCTATTTGTAGTCTTTTCTCTTGCACCTGACATCGTTTTAATCCCCTGTTTAATTGAGATTTTTATTTTTGCTAAGAAA
>DULM01000228.1 GCA_012840405.1 Syntrophomonadaceae bacterium
ATAAATACAAAAGAACCACAATCAGGACAAGTATTAATAGAAGGAACAGCAGTTTCCCATAGCCATCCCAGGCAAACCCCTGCACAAAGTCGAACATCACAGGCTGATTGAGCAGTGGGATGTTTGGCCTGCCGCTCATTACCTTGAGGTTGATGGAATAAAGCCCAAGCATCATCAGTATTCCTGAAAGCAGGGGCTGAATCTTCAGCTTTGTGGTCAGCAGTGCGGTCACCATACCGGCTACACAGCCTGCCAAAAAGGCCATAGCCAGCCCGGTGAAGGGCTGGCTGAGGCCGACTAGTACGGCTGACACAGCGGCACCCAATGTGAAACTGCCGTCCACTGTAAGATCGGGTATATTAAGGGTTCTGAATGAAATGAAAACACCGAGCGCCATGATGGCGTAGATGATACCGAGCTCCAAAGAGCCCTGTAACGTTGCCCAAGAAATCAGCTGCATAATCGGTTTCTCCTCATTCATCTGTTATTTTTTAGTTAGTCAAATTGAAGCACAAGGGACAGAGGTCTTGCCCTATTTTTCGGTCCTTATTAACCACAAAACATTAATCAAGACCCTTTTAATCCGTCTTAGTCCGCTCTATCATTAACCTACTTGCCGAAAATCTCCTTGGCTTCTCGGACAACATCCTCAGGAAAAGCAATCCCTATGGCAGCAGCGGTTTCTTGATTAAGGTAAATCTCCACCGCATCCATGGTTTTAACAGGCATCTCAGCCGGATTGCTGCCCTTTAATATTTCCACTGCCATTTTGGCTGTTTCCTGGCCCAAAACCACATAGTTGACACCATAGGTGGCCAGCCCGCCGTCTTTCACCATAGAATCAGCGCCAACATAGATCGGTTTTTTGGCGGCTTTCACCACCCGAGCAACAACCGGCATCGCTGAGGCAACAGTATTGTCGATCGGTGAAAACAGGATATCAGCCTTTTCCACCAGGGTCTGAGTCGCCTGCTGCACCTCAGAAGTGTTGGTGACTGTGGCCTCAACCACGGTCATGCCGTTCCTCTTGGCGTATTCCTTCAGATTGTTGATGACCGAAACCGAATTGGCTTCTCCTGAATTGTAAAGGGCACCGATGGTTTTGAAACCAGGGGTAATGCGTTGGGCGAGCTCCATGATCTGCTCTGCGGAAACCGCGTCAGAAGTTCCTGTCACATTACCACCCGGCTTGTCAAGACTGGCAACAAGGCCTGCGCTCACAGGATCAGTACAGGCCGCAAACAGCACCGGTATCTCCTTTGTTTCACCTGCTGCCGCCTGCGCAGAAGGGGTGGCAATAGCAACAATTAGATCGTAGTTATTGTTGACAAACTTCTGGCAAATAGACTTCAGATTAGTCTGATCGCCTTGCGCATTCTGGTAGTCGATTTTGATGTTTTCACCGTCTTGATAGCCTTCTTTTGCCAGCTGATTGATGAATGATTCGCGGATGGTGTTAAGTGAGGGGTGTTCAATGATCTGGACGATACCAATGGTCTTGA
>DULM01000236.1 GCA_012840405.1 Syntrophomonadaceae bacterium
AAGCGATGACCTGCTCAAAAAACTCTTTTTGCTCCTCAGCGGAGATCCCATCGATCAGAACTGATAAATCAAAGGTTATGTCCTGATAATAAAGTTCAGTGCTCTTATAGCTGTAGTTGATGAAAGTGGAGAATGCTATAAAAAGAACAATACTGATGATAAGGGACAGCACAGTAGTTTGGTAGCGGCGGCGGTTGCGCTTCAGGTTTTTTAAGGCAATTTCTCCCTCAATGCCGAATAATAAACGGGTCAGCTTTGAGGTTTTTACTGTTTTTCCATTGATCTTGATATCTCTGTTCAGCCTGATGGACTCTATCGGTGATGTAGCAGAGGCTCTTTTTGCCGGAATATAGGTTGAGAGAAAAATGATCAATGCAGTAAAAACAGCTGTAGCCAGGATAACAGCGGGAGAGATGACCAGCCGGAGGGCTATATCCATGCCGGACATCATATCGCTCACCAGGCGGTTAACTATATTGAGGGTGATGCCGATGCCCCCGATGCCGGAGATGATACCGATAGGTATGCCCACCAAACCTAGGAGCACGCCTTCGAAAAACACGGTTTTCCGGATCTGTCCCGGTGTGGCGCCGGTGCTGGCCAGCATGCCGAACTGTTTTTTGCGCTCGCTCACAGATATGGCAAAGGAGTTGTAGATAACTATCACTGTGCTTGCTACTATCAAGGCGATTAAAATCCCGGTTACAGAATAGAGCATTTCCTTGGCATAATCGTTCTGGGTCAGCCCCATCCACTTTAAGAGCTCATTGTTGTAGGTGTATTCCTTAATTCCGGCGTTTTCCGCTATCTCCGGGATCTTATCATAGACATCCCGCGCCTTTTTCCCGAGAATAGATACATTGACCGCATCATTGGGGGTCACTGTATCTTGATCCAGATAGGCGACCGCTGTAAACCCAGGGATGTTGTTAAAGTTTTCAAAATAGGGTTTGGCTATGAATCCAGTGATGGTATAGCTTTTTGTGTCAGTGGTTACAAACTGCTCTGTTTCTTCATAGGAAGCATTGTCAGCCAGCTGCTGGCCCTTTTCATCAACCCGTTTGCCTAATTCAAAAGTAATGGTATCACCGATCTGATAAGCTTCACCGCCGCGTTTTTTGATCTCTTCTGAAAGCACAACTTCGCCAGCTTTTTCCGGAAAGCGCCCTGCGGTCAACTCAATAGGCATGTGCCGGAAAGCGGCGGCATCATACTCTTTAACATAGAAATAGGGTTTGTATTCAGATGTTGACTGCTCAAAACGGGCAAATCCCAGATTTCTGCTGAGCATTGCTGTTTTAGTGTAGGCGTTGTCAGTGATGTATTTGATCTGCTCAGGATAGACATTGTGAAAAGTGGCATGGTAATTGCCATCAGTTTTGATTGCCCTCTGCACAAAGAGATCCTGGAAACTGGCTGCAAGAGTAAAGGTGCCGCAGATCATGGCCCCTGAGAGAATGATGGCGATAATGGTGACTATAGTGCGCCTGCGGTTGAGCTTGAGGCTGCGCAGTGTGAGTGTGTTTAAGATGTTCAAGGCCTGATCACCTCATCTTTCACAATACGCCCGTCTGCAATAGTGATCATCCTGTCAGCCTGCAGAGCTATATCATGGTCGTGGGTGATCACGATCAGTGTCTGGTTGTAGCGTTTATTGGATAATTTGAGCAGGTCAATTATTTCCTGGGAGTTTTTGCTGTCTAGGTTTCCTGTGGGTTCATCTGCCAGGACCAGAGCCGGGCGGTTGATCAAGGCGCGCCCAATGGAGACCCTTTGCTGTTCTCCGCCGGAAAGCTCATTTGGCAAATGATTAATCCGGTCTGATAAACCCAATGTCTCAAGTAGCTCATTTAAAAAGCTTTGGTCCACTTTCCTGTTATCCAGCAGCAGCGGCAGGGTGATATTTTCCTCCACATTTAAAATGGGGAGCAGGTTGTAAAACTGGTAGATGAGGCCTACCTGCCTGCGCCTGAAGATGGCAAGCTTGGTTTCATTGAGCTGATAGATATCTGTGTCTTCGATAAAAACCTTGCCTGAGGTGGGACGGTCAACACCCCCTATCATATGCAGCAGGGTGGATTTACCTGAGCCTGAGGCTCCTACAATCGCAACAAATTCACCCCTTTTGACACTGAAGGAGACATCATCCACAGCTTTCACCTGTGTGGCACCACTGCCGTAAATTTTGGACAGATTTTCAACCCTTAATATTTCCATAGATCATAACCCCTTTTTCGTTGATGTCTTAATTGTATCTGTCCAAAGTGACTGGACGGTGACAATTAAAGTGACAATTTTGTCACAAACAAGTCAGTGAGTCAGAGGGATGCGGACTGCTCCCTGACCGGTACCGGCCGATCACGGGGACAGGTTGGGTGATTGGACCGATCAGAGGGATAGGATCCAGCTACGATCACGGAGACAGATTGAGTGATTGGATCGATCAGGGGGATAGACTCCCAGTTATATCAGTGGGAGGGGTCATAGCACGTGAGTCAAATTCACTATTGCCTTGACTCATGACTTACCTTGATTCATTGCCATGACTCATAACTGATCATAAATGTTACCACGAGGCCCTATGACCAAAATTGTGACAATATAATCATCATCGTTGATTTGGTATACTGCACGATAATTTCCGATGCGTAAACGAAAAAAACCTGTTAATTTACCGGAAAGCTTTTTGGTGCCTACTGTATGATAGG
>DULM01000225.1 GCA_012840405.1 Syntrophomonadaceae bacterium
AGGGTCAACATCGACTATCACATACAATTCGATTTTAATTATTATAGTGTCCCCTACCAACTTGTCAAAGAGGAAGTGGAAGTTAGGGGGTCACTACATACAGTTGAGATATTCTACAAAGGAAAGCGTGTTGCCAGTCATCCCCGCTTAAACAAAAAATATCATCATTCCACTTTACCCCAACACTGCCCTGTTTCCCATCGCAAATACCTGGAGTGGACACCGTCCAAGATTGTGGACTGGGCAAAAAAAATCGGACCCAAAACAGCTGAATTGGTGCAAAAAAACCTGAACAGCAAGGGAACCCCCGTTCAAAGGTACCGCTCCTGTTTAGGTATGATACGCCTGGGCAACAACTATCCGTCGGAACGCATGGAAGCGGCAGCTGAACGGGCGCTTCTATGCAATGCCATATCCTACCGAAGTCTAAAATCAATATTGGAAAAGGGCCTTGACCAAACTGAACTCCCAAAGAGAGGCAACCGCCCCCCAGTTGAGCATGAAAACATCAGAGGTTCATCCTATTACGGTAACCGGGAAGGGGTGCATCCCCTATGTTGATGAACCATACCCTGGAGCGGCTAAAGGAAATGCGCCTTAAAGGCATGGCTGAATGCTACAAAAGCCAATTGGAACAGCCTGATGCGTTATCCTTACCCTTTGAAGAGCGTTTCAGTTTGATTATTGATTACGAGTGGACAAGCAGGCAGAATAGGCGATTAGAACGTTTACTTAAACAGGCGAAACTCCGACTGCCGGCCTGTCTTGAAGATATCGATTATCAGCATCCCCGGGGTCTTGATCGTTCCCTTATCAATCGACTGAAAAGTTGTGAGTGGATAGAGTCTTTCCAAAACATCGTAATTACCGGGGCTACAGGGGTCGGAAAGACCTATCTCGCCTGTGCCCTGGGGAATGCTGCCTGTCGAAGGGGATACAGCACCCGGTATTATCGGATTCCCCGTCTGCTTTCTGAAATTGCTATGGCAAGAGGTGACGGGTCATATGTCAAGCTGTTGAATAAGTTACGCAAATTCAGGCTTCTCATTTTTGATGATTGGGGATTAACCCCTTTTACCCAGGATGAAAGCCGAGAGATTCTTGAGGTGATTGAGGACCGCAGTCAGTTGGCGTCAACTATTATCATCAGTCAACTTCCGGTCGAGCACTGGCATGAAGTACTGGGTGATCCCACCCTGGCTGATGCCATTCTTGACCGTATCATTCATAATGCGCATAAATTCTATCTCAAAGGAGAATCAATGCGCAAGGTCAAGGGAGGTGTTTCCACGCCTGTATCGAAGTAAACTACAGATATGCTAACCTAAAAAGCCAGCATCGCTTCGCTCTGATTGAGTGGTCGATTTCACCGGAATCGGTGGTCAGTTTGAACCGGAACACGTGGAAAGTTTCAACCGGACTGGGTGGTTGATTTCGATCGGATTTGATGGTCGGTTTGACCGGAATAAGCACTTGTTTCAATTCCTCATAGGTACGCTGAAAACCCATCCTTCAGCGCATACAAATCCGCGATCCCCCGAGTTTCAATTCCTCATAGGTACGCTGAAAACCAAAGTTATAGGTCATGTTACTTCGCCGGATAGATGTTTCAATTCCTCATAGGTACGCTGAAAACAAATCGAGGCGCAGAAGGAGATTTATGATGACATCGTTTCAATTCCTCATAGGTACGCTGAAAACCACCAGGCCTGGCTTCTCTTGCGGACAGTGTGTTAGTTTCAATTCCTCATAGGTACGCTGAAAACCCGTGGGAAAATCCATCTTCACCTTCAGCGACTAAGTTTCAATTCCTCATAGGTACGCTGAAAACTGATATTCCAGTCTGCCCCCGCTGATGCAAAAGGGGGTTTCAATTCCTCATAGGTACGCTGAAAACCCGTTTTGCCGGGCCTCAAGCCTCGCCTGAGCCTGTGTTTCAATTCCTCATAGGTACGCTGAAAACACGGTTTGATGCCCAGGCAAGAAATCGCCCGGACACGTTTCAATTCCTCATAGGTACGCTGAAAACACAGCAAAGTCTTTGTAATCGTATTCCTTGTTTTGTGGTTTCAATTCCTCATAGGTACGCTGAAAACCAGATTGAGTGAAATGTCCCTACGTTCAGATCCTGTTTCAATTCCTCATAGGTACGCTGAAAACGAATTACACAGGCAAACATATTAGAGAGAGAGTTGAGTTTCAATTCCTCATAGGTACGCTGAAAACTTTCCGGCAGGGGGTCTTTCGGGGTGATAGGCCCCGTTTCAATTCCTCATAGGTACGCTGAAAACGCCGAATGCCTTTGCCACTGCTGTGATGGCTGAAAGTAGTTTCAATTCCTCATAGGTACGCTGAAAACCTCACTGACGCTGCAGTTGGCCTGGCGCCTCATTCGTTTCAATTCCTCATAGGTACGCTGAAAACTCGCTTTGTTCCGGCTTGTATCATTATTTGACCGTGTTTCAATTCCTCATAGGTACGCTGAAAACGCCGGCAGGGCCTTGGAACACTTTCGGGAAGAGGGGTTTCAATTCCTCATAGGTACGCTGAAAACCATTATATGCCATATATTCAGCGCGTGTTTTTGCCTGGTTTCAATTCCTCATAGGTACGCTGAAAACGATTTTTTCCGCAGAAGTAATCTCTCTCCTAGTATTTTGTTTCAATTCCTCATAGGTACGCTGAAAACACATTGTCGGGGGCAGCACATGCAAAAGGAGGAAGAGTTTCAATTCCTCATAGGTACGCTGAAAACCAGCCCCTACTGCGGTTGATGAGAAAGGTTGAGTTTGTTTCAATTCCTCATAGGTACGCTGAAAACGGATAGCTCTTGATGCTGCTTCTCCTAGCGAAGCGGGTTTCAATTCCTCATAGGTACGCTGAAAACTGACATTGTCGGGGGCAGCACGTGCAAAAGGAGGAAGAGTTTCAATTCCTCATAGGTACGCTGAAAACTGCGATTGATTGGGCTACTACCTTTGCTCCTGTGCAGAGTTTCAATTCCTCATAGGTACGCTGAAAACAAAAGGAGGAAGATAAGAAATGACCGAATTTGAGGGTTTCAATTCCTCATAGGTACGCTGAAAACCTCCAGACCAATAAAGCGCTTTTTTGCTTTTCGGTCGTTTCAATTCCTCATAGGTACGCTGAAAACCCAAGGCCTCCGCTGTGCCCTGGCTCATATAGCAGTGTTTCAATTCCTCATAGGTACGCTGAAAACTAAAGTGGGACTTGTGGGCACAGATTGGAGGATACTGTTTCAATTCCTCATAGGTACGCTGAAAACGAAATTGAAAAAGTGATTGTATGGTGGGAAAGAGGCTGTTTCAATTCCTCATAGGTACGCTGAAAACAAGTAGCAGATTACTTGGGTATTGAAATTACATACGCGTTTCAATTCCTCATAGGTACGCTGAAAACAAAAGGCAAAAAGAGCAGAGGAATTGATAGGTTATTGTTTCAATTCCTCATAGGTACGCTGAAAACCATCATAAAAAAGAGGATTACCAAAGGGACATCGAAAGTTTCAATTCCTCATAGGTACGCTGAAAACTTGTGGTATTCTTATTAGGTTACTGCGCAGATTTGAGGTTTCAATTCCTCATAGGTACGCTGAAAACAGATGCCACCTGTGGAAGCCGGATGATTTGGTTCGAGTTTCAATTCCTCATAGGTACGCTGAAAACGCCCGCAAGGGCTTATTTTATTTGGAAAGGGGGCGAGTTTCAATTCCTCATAGGTACGCTGAAAACGTTTCTAGGAGAGTATACAACGGCACACCATCTGGACGTTTCAATTCCTCATAGGTACGCTGAAAACTAAACCATGGGCGAAGCCCCCTGGGCGAAGCCCAGGGGTTTCAATTCCTCATAGGTACGCTGAAAACGTAGATAATAAGGCTCTGGGAAAGCCGGTGACTGCGTTTCAATTCCTCATAGGTACGCTGAAAACGCTGTCTCAAAACCTATTTTGCGAACATATTTTCTAGTTTCAATTCCTCATAGGTACGCTGAAAACGCAGCGGAAGAGCGGGTGGAGATTGAGATTAGGGAGTTGTTTCAATTCCTCATAGGTACGCTGAAAACGATCAGCATACAACCAAACGGCAGCCCCTGAAGAAGTTTCAATTCCTCATAGGTACGCTGAAAACTTTTGTTCGGGTGAGCTTCACTTCAGCGATAGGTTTGTTTCAATTCCTCATAGGTACGCTGAAAACACGGGGAACCTATCGACACATGGGAACCGGTCGAGGGGTTTCAATTCCTCATAGGTACGCTGAAAACGCGGAGTTTCTTCTACCCTGCAACCAACCTCTGCAAGTTTCAATTCCTCATAGGTACGCTGAAAACTTCTTTTATTGCTCCTGCACAGATTTTGCCGGAGCAGTTTCAATTCCTCATAGGTACGCTGAAAACTTGTATAGAACGTGTCTCACCGCATTTTTATCTCCACGTTTCAATTCCTCATAGGTACGCTGAAAACGTAGGTATTGCTGCCGAGGCCGGAGGTTCCGCCTTCTCGTTTCAATTCCTCATAGGTACGCTGAAAACTTCCTACCTGACGGATTGCCCCTTTGATTCTGCGAGTTTCAATTCCTCATAGGTACGCTGAAAACTCCTGTACCGCTGGATCTGCCCGGAGGTGTGCAAGGTTTCAATTCCTCATAGGTACGCTGAAAACCCTCATCTCTTTTTATCCATTCACTTCTCTCTACAAGTTTCAATTCCTCATAGGTACGCTGAAAACTCCGAAACAGACATCTCTTCACACACTTGCTGCCATTGTTTCAATTCCTCATAGGTACGCTGAAAACGTTATAAGGAATGTATTCTGCGGTAGTAATTTGATGTTTCAATTCCTCATAGGTACGCTGAAAACTAAAGTAGATAGGCATAGTCGATTTTTAGATTTATGTTTCAATTCCTCATAGGTACGCTGAAAACTGGTCTCTTCTGCTGCGTTTTTCCAGTCCACTTTATGTTTCAATTCCTCATAGGTACGCTGAAAACGAAGTCGGCGGCGAGTACGAAGAGGCTGAACCCGAAGGTTTCAATTCCTCATAGGTACGCTGAAAACGGGAGGAAAACTGGAACAACCAGGCAGACGAAAAAAGTTTCAATTCCTCATAGGTACGCTGAAAACCCTCTCTTGCTTCCTCTCTCATAGCTTCTTCATCGGTTTCAATTCCTCATAGGTACGCTGAAAACGGCGGGCTATTGAAGGTGTAGCCGAGCCCGTGTATCAGTTTCAATTCCTCATAGGTACGCTGAAAACTCCTGCTCTTTCTTGTCTGCCACTGTCACCACCTCCTAGTTTCAATTCCTCATAGGTACGCTGAAAACCCGGATCAATTTCTCTCAATATATCGAGAGTGGGGGTTTCAATTCCTCATAGGTACGCTGAAAACTTCAGGAAAACCGACACTTCCGACTTTTCGTAGGTTTGTTTCAATTCCTCATAGGTACGCTGAAAACCCTGAAGGAATTTTACATGGCCGCGAAACGTGGTTTGTTTCAATTCCTCATAGGTACGCTGAAAACGGCGAAAGCAAGGGGATTATGATCACCAGCGACATGTTTCAATTCCTCATAGGTACGCTGAAAACTGCCGTCCATCATCTCGTGCAGCACTTCTTCGCCAAGTTTCAATTCCTCATAGGTACGCTGAAAACGCCGATGAAGTGGTAGTCCACTTGGCTAAAGGTTAGTTTCAATTCCTCATAGGTACGCTGAAAACGGAAGCAGGGTAGCGATGGAACGGAGAAAACTCGTAGTTTCAATTCCTCATAGGTACGCTGAAAACTCTGATTGTTTTTGGTCTCCTATAATATTTCACTGTGGTTTCAATTCCTCATAGGTACGCTGAAAACCACCACAAAGCTATTGCCGCCCATTCCGCATGAGTCAGTTTCAATTCCTCATAGGTACGCTGAAAACGAGATTGAAGCCAGGGGAGGCATAGCCAAAGGGATAGGTTTCAATTCCTCATAGGTACGCTGAAAACCTCTACTTCGGTCCCGCCTGTGATATTCGCTTCGTTGGGTTTCAATTCCTCATAGGTACGCTGAAAACTATGTGGGGTTCCAGTCCATTTGTACCGGAGCGCTGGTTTCAATTCCTCATAGGTACGCTGAAAACCATCGCTGCCGGGTATTGTTTTGAGATTGAAGTACGTTTCAATTCCTCATAGGTACGCTGAAAACGCGCAGCGACCAACACAGGAGTCTACAGCGTGGCGACGTTTCAATTCCTCATAGGTACGCTGAAAACATACCGGAAAGGAGAATACAGGAATTTCCAATAGCGGGTTTCAATTCCTCATAGGTACGCTGAAAACGCAAAGAAGCTGTGTTAGAGTTGCTTGAATCGCCAGGTTTCAATTCCTCATAGGTACGCTGAAAACCAGTTTTCTTGCCTCGGTCGCGTTTCCCGTATTGCTTGTTTCAATTCCTCATAGGTACGCTGAAAACCTCCCATCAGTGCTTCTGCAATGCAGAACAATGCACAGGTTTCAATTCCTCATAGGTACGCTGAAAACTTTGAATTGGGTCGCTGATGAAATTATTAAAAACAGGTTTCAATTCCTCATAGGTACGCTGAAAACGGAGATGGAGCATTATTTGATTGGTGAAAATGAGTGTTTCAATTCCTCATAGGTACGCTGAAAACATCAACGGAAAGGATATAATTGTCCAGGAAAAACGGAGTTTCAATTCCTCATAGGTACGCTGAAAACGAGGCCTATCGTCCTGAGAAAAGGTTTGCTGATGCGGGTTTCAATTCCTCATAGGTACGCTGAAAACCACCATCGCCCTGGCGTCGCCGTCTGCCCCCTGCCTCGTTTCAATTCCTCATAGGTACGCTGAAAACGATGATGTTGGCAACCTTCTCTAGAGCATAGACGTGTTTCAATTCCTCATAGGTACGCTGAAAACAGAGTTCTGGATTTTCAAATATGTTGCCGATTACTTGTTTCAATTCCTCATAGGTACGCTGAAAACCGGCCGGCCGGGCCCTGGAACACTTTCGGGAAGAGGGGTTTCAATTCCTCATAGGTACGCTGAAAACCTGCCTTTCAGCGTCCTTCCCTGTCCTGCGTGATAGTTTCAATTCCTCATAGGTACGCTGAAAACTGAACACAGCTTTATCCAGTTGCTGAATACTCTTTTTGTTTCAATTCCTCATAGGTACGCTGAAAACTGGGCATAGAACATGCTGATTTTGTCATCCACAAAATGTTTCAATTCCTCATAGGTACGCTGAAAACACGGGCTCCTATAACGAGATCCTGTCGAGCACTTTCTCGTTTCAATTCCTCATAGGTACGCTGAAAACATGTTGTAGACCAATCAATAGCATCCTGTCCTTCTGGTTTCAATTCCTCATAGGTACGCTGAAAACTGTGATTCCTTTGCTTAACAATATACCTTTTCATTTGTTTCAATTCCTCATAGGTACGCTGAAAACGCCTGCATGAATAGGTTTTTCATAGGTATATAGTCCGTTTCAATTCCTCATAGGTACGCTGAAAACTTTCATTCCGAACTGGCAGTTTACACTGCAACCGGAGTTTCAATTCCTCATAGGTACGCTGAAAACTCCTTCATCTCCTATTTCCGTTCCTGTTTCTATATGTTTCAATTCCTCATAGGTACGCTGAAAACCTGAAAAGGGGCCGGAAAGGGAGCAGAGAAGCTCCAAGTTTCAATTCCTCATAGGTACGCTGAAAACGTTGTAAAAAGAAAGCAGCATGGAGATTGGGTTTCTGGTTTCAATTCCTCATAGGTACGCTGAAAACGTTACTCCTTATACTCCCTTTTTTTACCATCCTGCCCTGTTTCAATTCCTCATAGGTACGCTGAAAACATGCGATGAATGTCGGAAGCAGGATGATGACGAGGAAGTTTCAATTCCTCATAGGTACGCTGAAAACATTGTTTTTTCCTCGTCTACCGCATTTTTCATGAATCGTTTCAATTCCTCATAGGTACGCTGAAAACCTTTACCCCCTCTTCTAATCTTACTACCTTATTTCCGTTTCAATTCCTCATAGGTACGCTGAAAACGAGGTAGTCAATCTGGCTGGCTAGTATTAGTCCCCGGAGTTTCAATTCCTCATAGGTACGCTGAAAACAGGCAGGCTTTAGCAAAGGAGTGATGCCCATGTGCGTTTCAATTCCTCATAGGTACGCTGAAAACCATGCCTGATGGGTACATATGCAATCTTCCTCCTTGTTTCAATTCCTCATAGGTACGCTGAAAACGACTTCACGGGACTGACCATGAACGGAGGTACAGTGTTTCAATTCCTCATAGGTACGCTGAAAACTCACGGTCCCTTTTTTCTTTGGTAGGAAGGTGGTGAAAGTTTCAATTCCTCATAGGTACGCTGAAAACTATAAGTCCTTCGTTTGTACTGCCCTCCGGGGGTGAGTTTCAATTCCTCATAGGTACGCTGAAAACTCACATCCTCGGCAGTCGTCCTCTAGTACAATATCCTGTTTCAATTCCTCATAGGTACGCTGAAAACCCGCGTTTCCCCTATGAAGGCTGTCATGGCTCTTATAGTTTCAATTCCTCATAGGTACGCTGAAAACCCACCCTGCCAAGACCAGAAAAACTAAGCAACTTTTTGTTTCAATTCCTCATAGGTACGCTGAAAACGCCCATCGATATCAAGGGCAAGCTCTACAGCAGCTTGTTTCAATTCCTCATAGGTACGCTGAAAACGACAAAAAATGAAAGGAGGATGAATGTTGGCAAAAGGTTTCAATTCCTCATAGGTACGCTGAAAACTGGTAGTTTTGAGGGGAACTTTGCACCTGATGATAGTTTCAATTCCTCATAGGTACGCTGAAAACGCTGGGCTTCTTTGATTATTCCTTTGATTATCTTTTGTTTCAATTCCTCATAGGTACGCTGAAAACCTAACAAGGACCACAAATACGATAATAAGCTTCCGGGTTTCAATTCCTCATAGGTACGCTGAAAACTTCAATAAAGAGGAGGAGTTTCAATGAAGGAAATATGTTTCAATTCCTCATAGGTACGCTGAAAACTATAAATCGGCTTTTTCTTCTCTCCTTTCGGTCCGGGTTTCAATTCCTCATAGGTACGCTGAAAACCCCCAGTTTCACATTCAGCCTGGGTGCTGTGGTGAAGGTTTCAATTCCTCATAGGTACGCTGAAAACTTACATTCACCTGGATAAGCTATTGAGCTGTTTTTTAGTTTCAATTCCTCATAGGTACGCTGAAAACGCTACAAGAAGTAGTATTTTACACTGACTATACTGTGTTTCAATTCCTCATAGGTACGCTGAAAACGATCAGGAGGGAATCGCCCACCTGACCAAAGGCCAGTTTCAATTCCTCATAGGTACGCTGAAAACATGTTGTAGACCAATCAATAGCATCCTGTCCTTCTGGTTTCAATTCCTCATAGGTACGCTGAAAACTCCTGCTCCTACTGCTAGGAAAAGAAAGGTGATTTTGTTTCAATTCCTCATAGGTACGCTGAAAACCATGCCATGCACCCCGTCCCTGTGGTTCTACGACGCTGTTTCAATTCCTCATAGGTACGCTGAAAACCCAGACCGCACAATGCAGTCTGAAAGGTACCCACGGTTTCAATTCCTCATAGGTACGCTGAAAACGGCCGTTTTAGGCCACTCCCCTGCTCCTAGAAAACTGAGTTTCAATTCCTCATAGGTACGCTGAAAACGCCTGCATGAATAGGTTTTTCATAGGTATATAGTCCGTTTCAATTCCTCATAGGTACGCTGAAAACGATAGCTCTTGATGCCACTTCTCCTAGCGAAGCGGGTTTCAATTCCTCATAGGTACGCTGAAAACCCCACATGTACAACAAAAACCAGCAATAAGATACTCGTTTCAATTCCTCATAGGTACGCTGAAAACGCCACTCCCCTACTCCTAGTCGAAGAAGGAGGTTTTGTTTCAATTCCTCATAGGTACGCTGAAAACCACCGGATCCGCTGCGGACTGCTTGAAGAATTGGTCGTTTCAATTCCTCATAGGTACGCTGAAAACGGTAGTGGAGAGCGTCTCGTTGTAGCTCCCCGTCAGTTTCAATTCCTCATAGGTACGCTGAAAACGATTTTTCCCCTCTCTCTGGTAGGTGGTCATGGCCTTGGTTTCAATTCCTCATAGGTACGCTGAAAACCTCTGCTCCCCTGGTTCGCACACCGGCACAGATAGATAGTTTCAATTCCTCATAGGTACGCTGAAAACTTTATTCACATTTTTGGGGGTATATGTATGAAATTTGTTTCAATTCCTCATAGGTACGCTGAAAACGTGAATACTTCCTCATCTCTACCTTACCTGACGGAAGTTTCAATTCCTCATAGGTACGCTGAAAACCCCTTTCATTTTGTATATCCTCTTGGGTGTCCTTTGTTTCAATTCCTCATAGGTACGCTGAAAACCAATTTTTAATAAACAAATTTTTTTGGCATAGTATCTGCCAAAAGCTTGTTATGATGGGCTTTTACGTTAATCAGATCTTGTTTGAT